>CALELI010000140.1 GCA_937902455.1 uncultured Prevotellaceae bacterium
TGCTCGAAACAAATCTCAAAATCGTCTGAAATGAATTTATAGAACCCACCTTAATCTATAACCTTTTTGGGCCTTGTCACTTTGTCGATAATGAGCATGAGGGCACCGTCGCCGACAACGTTCACGCCTGTACCGAAAGAGTCAAGGGCAATACTCAGAGTGATCATAATGGCCAACATTGGCTCCGAGAAACCTAACATAGACTGAAGCAATCCTACTGCTGCCATGATGACACCGCCTGGTATGCCAGGTGCTGCAAGTACGGTGATGGAGAATATGAAAATGAATGGCAGATATAGTCCAAAGTTATAGTCCATCTGGTACATTATCATTGTTGCAATGGCCAGCGAGATGGTCCTGACTGATGCCCCGGAGAGGTGGATATTAGCGCACATAGGTATGACGAAGTCAATCACGTTCTGACGGACATTCATCTTTGCAGCGCACTTCAGAGTAACTGGCAGAGTTGCGGCAGATGAGGATGATGCAAGGGCCGTAACAAGTGCCGGTAGCATCTTCACGAAACACTTCAGAGGATTGCGCTTTGCTACGATTCCAGCAATGGTGTACTGGATTGCCAGCCATACAATGAACATTGCAAGCATAACGAGGATAACCTTCAAATAGACATTCACAACGAGATTCATTTCGCCATTGATGGTCATCTTCATGAATACTCCAAGGATATACCAAGGCAGGAGTGGGAGTACGATGTTGCATATAATCATCATTACCACATCCTTAAGTTCAATCACGCCAGACTTTATACTCCTGTGGTTATATTTCAGAATTGCAAAACCCAGGATGAAGGAGAGGAGAAGTGCAGACATAGTGTCCATTACTGGTGGGAAGTCAATCTTGAAATAAGGTGCGAGGGCTTCTGGCGGTAACATACCTTCTACTGCAGACACGTCCTCTGTGTGCATGGTGATAATCTGTGGGAAGGTGAAATCACTGATAAAGTATGTGAAAATTCCAGCCAGTACGGTAGAAATGTACGAAAGCGCCAATGTCCATATCAGCATTTTGCCTGCTCCTTTGTCTGTGTCGGCAATTGCGCCTGTGATGAGGGCTAGTATGAGAAGTGGCACAGAGAATGACAGCACAGATGAAAATAGTACATTGAATGTCGTGAATATCCTCACGAACCATATTGGAGCATAGTTGCCAAGTACGATTCCAAGTATTACGGCAAGAATCACTTGTCCCATTAGAGACTTGAGGAAACTTTTCAGGTATTTCATATAATGATAAATTATATTACTTCTTTCTGTTGATGATCACTTTCGACAGTTCGTGAGCGATGACTGCTGCACCATCTTCATTGGGATGTATACCATCAGGGAGCAGGTTCTTGTATGGCTCAAATGCCTTGTAGAGGTCGATGACTTCAAGATGCATCTTCTTTGCCACTTTCTTGATGTAAGGAATAACTCCGTGAACGATTACGCTGTCGCTGATTTCCCATCTTGCAGTAGACGGTGGAATAGGGTAGCAGAGGTAGATTTTCGGATGTGACTCAAGTTGCTGGAAGGATTTCACTAACTGCATGAGATCGTCCATGAATTCAGCATTGTATTTCCAGTTGTATGGTTTGCTGTCGTTGGTTCCGAGCTTTATTGTCACGATATCAGGATTGAATGCCAGTGCGTCCTTATAAATTTGTTCTTTCATGTAGGGACGGTCTCCCTTGTTGAGGAGTGTGCGTGCAGATATCCCAAAATTTCTCACGTCATAGCCCGGACCAAGGAGTCTGCCGAGTACAGCAGGGTAACCATCGTGCTCCCTGTTCTTTATTCCATGGCCATAAGTAATACTGTTTCCCACACAGGCTACCTTTACAGGCTCCTGTCCATTAGCTATGATTGCTACAATCAATGCCAACGTTAATAAAGTCAGTCTTTTCATATGTTTAATTTAATGTATTATTCATTATTCTCTAAGCTTTCAACTCTAAACTCTCAACTGTACACTATATCTCTGGCAATGTAATCTCAAATGCTTCTCTGACATCAGGATCTGGAATTGTATGTTCTCTTAGCACTATCCTGACGAGTTGCTGTACAATGTCCGGATGCTGACTGGCAATGTTTCTGTCTTCGTGAATGTCAGTACTGAGATCATAGAGTTCGCAGTTACCGGAACGTACAACCAGCTTCCAGTCACCTTGACGAACAGCTATCATGTTGGTCTCGTGAAATTCCCAGTATAGATAATCGTGCTGTTTCTGGTGTCTGTTGTCGCCAGTAAGGGTCGGGTATATGGATATCCCGTCAAAATAGTCGTTGGCAAGTGATTTGTTGCGGTATTTCTTCTCGTAGTTGCGGATTCCTGCTATGTCGCAGAATGTGGGCATGAGGTCGTAGAATGCAAATTGATGGTCATTAATAGTACCTCCCTGCACTTTCTTCGGCCATCTCACTATGAACGGAATTCTGATGCCACCCTCGTATGTAGCACGCTTTATGCCTCTAAGGAGTCCGTCACGGTTGAAGAATGATGGGTCGGCACCACCTTCTTCATGAGGTCCATTGTCGGATGTGAATATAACAACTGTGTTGTCGTCAAGTCCCTTACTCTTCAGAAGCTGCAGTATCTCTCCGACTTGCTTGTCAAGACGGGTTATCATTGCTGCAAACTGTGCATGAGCATGGTCTGTAGCATTATATCTGCTATTGGCATTCCCCTTGAAGATGTGTTCGTCCCTGAAAATGTCTGTGTAATGATTGTAGATACTGTCTTCGGGCTGTCGTAGTTCGGCATGGGGAATTGTGTATGTGAATATTCCGATAAATGGTTTTTGGGGAGTCTGCTCGTCCAGCCACTTCAAAGCCTCCTGATGAATAAGGTCTGCTGAATATTGAGTTCGTTCACTATATCCTGACCCTGACATTGGATGTCTGATATTCTCATCCAGAGTGACTCGTACTGTTGCTGTGTCTCCAAAATGCTTAGGGTCGTATCTATTCAGGAAATTAGGATAGTAAAGGTGCGCCTGGAACTGACAGATATAACCATAGAACTGGTCTATGCCACGTTTCTCAGGAACGGAGTGGGAACCTTCATAACCACCTGCCCATTTGCCGAATAAGGCTGTCGTGTACCCTTCTTTCTTGAATATCTCAGGGATGATGACATGCTCTGTCGTGTATGGCTCTTGTCCCACGCATGTATAGTCAGCATTCTCTCCGTATAGGTCTTGCTGCAGATTCTGCCTGCCCCAGTATTCGAGGTTGCCCCTGACATGTGTGTGACCGGAATGCTGACCGGTCATGAAACAGGCTCTACTGGGAGCGCTGACAGGTGAACCGGCATAGGCTTGCGTGAACCGCATTCCTTCACTGGCCATCCTGTCGATGTTCGGAGTACTGATAAGTTGCTGACCATAACAGCCTAGGTCGCCATATCCCATATCGTCACACATTATATATATTATATTGGGACGGTCCTGGGCATATCCTACAGACCCAACTGAAGCTATTATTGGAAATGCAATCCTAAGATTCATATTATTCGATTATATCTTGTTTCCGCAAATACCTTGTTTCTCTTTCATTATCAACGCCGGAGCAAGACCTTTCTCAAGCATAGCTCTCATATATTTCATGTCATCAGCTGTGTGCTCAAAAAACATCTTATACCCCTTACACAGACTATTGAGGCCCGAATCACCTTTTGAGGTAGTAGCAAACCTGTGCTTTGGACATTCCCCATGACAGAGAAATAACCATTTGCAATGCTGGCACATTCGTGGCAGGCCACTATATTTCATTGCACCGAAATCGAACATCTTGTAGGCTTTTCTCATTTTGGCAAGTGATGTCTCGTTTATATTCCCCAGCCGATACTGTGGATAGACAAAATGGTCGCAACAGTATACGTCGCCATTATGTTCTACAACTATGCTGTCGCCACAGGTCTCATTTAGAGCGCAAAGGCCAGACTGCTGCCCGCACCATTGTGCAAGGGTGTTGTCAAAGAGTTGGACAAACACACTGCCAACATCGTGTCTTACCCATTCATCGTACACATCACACATAAACTCTCCGAATCCTTCTGCTGTGACAGAAAATGGAGTAAGATGTGAATTATCTGTCCCGGGAGGGACTATTTTGCCATTATCGCTGATGTATTCGTGTACAGGTAGAAACTGGAGGAACGGAGTTGCATCCTTAAGAAAATTATATACTTCCTTTCCTCGTCCGACAGAAGTTGAATTGACAGTACACAGGATATTGAATCCCACACCATGATTTATCATGAGTCTGGCTGCCCGGACTGCATGTTCAAATGTCGGCTGTCCTCCTCTTGTTGACCTGAAAGCATCATGAATGTCCTGTGGACCGTCGATGGAAAGACCGACCAGAAACCTATTCTCACGGAAAAAATCACACCATTCATCGTTCACGAGCATGCCGTTAGTCTGCAATGTGTTCTCGACCTGACGTTCTCCACGATACCTTTCCTGCAATGCTATTGCTTTCCTGAAAAAATCAATTCCAGCAATAAGAGGCTCGCCTCCATGCCAGCAGAAGGTAATGGTAGGAGTATCGACAGCCTCGAAATACTGACGGATATAGAGGTCAAGTAGTTCTTCGTTCATAACAGGCTCCTTGCCTCCATAGATGTCTGCCTTGTCGAGGTAGTAGCAGTAGGCACAATGAAAATTGCAGGCAGAACCAACAGGCTTCACCATAGTGCTAAACGCACTCAATTTCTTTCTTGCCGTGTTGAACGATAATGTCTTCATCAGTCTCTTATCTCGGCATCATATTCTTCTTCGAGTTCACGGAGGAGTTTCATAAGTCGTGCAGTTGTCTTTTCCGTACCTGGCTGACCATAGATATTGTGCATCTGAGTAGGGTCCTTCCTGAGATCATAGAGTTCCCACTGATTGATGTCATTATAGAAATGTATCAGACTGTATCGCTTGTCCCTCACTCCGTAGTGACGCTTTACTGCATGTTCTGCAGGGTATTCGTAGAAATGATAGTAGAGGCCTTTTCTCCAATGTTTTACTACTTGTCTGTCTTCTTTTGTAGGCGAGGACTTGATGAGTGGCATAAGGGAAACGCCCTGAATGTCCTCTGGAATCTTCACTCCGGCAAGTTCGAGAAATGTGGGTGCGTAATCAATGTTCTGTACCATCTCCTTCACATCGCCCTTCCTTCCTCCAGGAAGACGCATGAGAAGTGGGGTGCGGAACGATTCTTCGTACATGAAACGTTTGTCGAACCATCCGTGTTCGCCCATATAGAAACCTTGGTCGGATGTATAGACAACCAGTGTGTTTTCCAGAAGTCCGCTTTTCTCAAGGTAATCGAGTACTCTGCCCACATTACGGTCGATTGACGTGATTACACGTAGGTAGTCTCTCATGTACTGATTGAACTTCCACTGGGCAAGAGGTGTCTTTTCCTCATTGGTAAGGTCTGTCCCTCTCTGTAGGTGTTCCAGTTCGGAGAGGTCAGGGAACTGCTTCTTAAAGTCATCAATTACCTTATCGTAGTGGGCGTTCCACTTCACTTTCTGCGCAGAGTCCATCTTGTTGTACATCTGTCGTCCGTAACCTTCAAGGCCTGTCTTTGTATGGATTTCCTTTTCCTTGTCTGCCAGTTTTAGATCGTATACAAGGTCCATATCCCTTACAATACTCATTTCCTGAGCTGCCGCTGCGGGTCTGCCTTCATAGTCGTCGAAGAAGTTGTCTGGCAGAGGATATTGTTCATCTTTGAAGAGTTCGAAGTCGCAGGTGTCGGGCATCCAGGTACGGTGAGGCGCCTTGTGGTGAAGGAGCAGGCAGAAAGGCTTGTTCTTGTCGTGCTTGTTCTCAAGCCAGTCAAGAGCAAGGTCTGTGGTAATGTTTGTCGCATATCCTTTCCTGTTTACGCGAGTTCCGTTACAGATGAAATCGGGATTGTAGTATGCACCCTGTCCAATAAGAATGTCCCAGTAGTCAAATCCTGTGGGGTTGCTCACAAGGTGCCATTTGCCTATCATGGCTGTCTCATAGCCAGCCTGACGGAGAAGTTTTGGAAAGGTCTGTTGTGTGCAGTCAAACACACCGTGCTCGTTGTTCGTGAAACCATTCTTGTGGCTGTGTTTGCCTGTAATCATACAGGCACGACTTGGTCCACTCAGTGAATTTGCCACGAAACTATTCGTGAATCTCACGCCTTCATTGGCAATCCTGTCAATGTTTGGTGTCTGTATGAATCGCTGGTCGTATGCACTGATGGTCTGATAGGAATGGTCATCACACATGATGTACAATATGTTCATCGGCTTCCCGTCAGCTGTCATTATCTGTTGTTGGGCGCGAACTATACTTCCACTCAGCAATACAATACCACCTAATGCCGGCAATATTTTGTTGTTGTCCATTTATCTATTTCAGGGAGTCAAACAATTTGACATCAATCGTTGTAGTTTTCAGATTGTCTGCGATGGCCTTCACGTCAGTCTCGCCGAGATGATAAGGAATAAGTACTTTCGGATTGATGGCCTTTGCCGCCTTCACGCATTGTTCCGTTGTCATCGTATAAGGCTGGTTGGCGGAGAGGAATGCAATGTCTATGTTCTTTAAGTCTTGCAACTCTGGGATATCTTCCGTGTCGCCAGATACATAGATTCTCAATCCGTCAATGTCAAAGACATACCCGTTCCCATTTCCTTTTGGATGGAATTTCTCACGGCCCGCTGTTGTGTTGTAGGCAGGGACTGCTTCAACCTTTATATCTTTTGAAAGCTTCGTCTTGTCACCATTCTTCAGAATCTTACCTTTGTTGATCTGTTTCTGTGAGGTCTCGTTGAGGAAGAGCAGGGTCTCCTTGCTGGATAATGCGTCTATTGTGGCAGCATCAAGATGGTCTCCGTGTTCGTGAGTTATGAATATAGCTGTCGGCTTAAATGAGCTATAGTCTACTTTCTGTCCATAGAAGTTACCTACAGGATCAATGAGTATGGTCTGGTTGGCAACGTTGATTGCCAGTGAACCGTGCTTAATCATCGTGACATGTACTTGCTTACCGCTGTCAGTAACGAAAGTCTCCACTGGATAGCTTTCCTGAGCCACACTACATGTGCTCATTAATCCGAGATAGCACATCAGAATGCCAAAAATCGCTTTTTTCATTTTACTTTGACTTAGTTGTCTTTGCTGGTCTTGCCTTTTTTACAGGCGTTTTCTTGCTTGGCTGTATTACAGAAACAGGCTCGTCCTTAGGGTTGAGTTTCTCAAGTTGTTCCTGGAGTTTCTTTATCTTTCTGTCCTTGGCCTCAATTTCGTCACCTTGGTTTTTGATAGTGGTAAGCAGGGCATTGAGTTCTTCGTTTTCGATGTCGACCGGATAGAACGCATTGACACGATTGATGAAGTCACCAAGGATGTTCATATAGTTTGTAAAGGCGTCATAAGGACTGTCGTAAATACCTCTGTTCATTCCGACACTACTGTGCTTGGTGGTCATGAAACGGAAGTTGTTTGAAGCCTGGAGATAATCCCAGTCCTGCTTGAGTCTACGATCCGTACAGAGCTGGATACGGTCTGCCACGCTATACAACTTCTGAAAGGCTTCCCTCTGCATGGAATTTCCGAGCCAGCAGCTGGTGTCGCGTTCCTCGTCTACCCATGATACGTTGTAAGGGATATCGATACTTCCTGCAGAC
>CALELI010000141.1 GCA_937902455.1 uncultured Prevotellaceae bacterium
GATTAATGTCTTCATTAATGTCTGATTAATGTTTAAAAACATCCGAAACTTTAATCATATTTATTGCCGAAAATCACCCGCATGCCTTGCGGACTTTGCGGAAGAAGTCGATGAGGCCTTTGTAGTCGAATGACTGATGGAAATCGAACATGTCCCATAGCGCATTTTCGAGAACTACACCTCCGAATCCTGCATCGCGGAACTTCTTGATGTCGTCGAGAGTTCTTAGCTGGTGGGCAAATACCTTGTTGTCGATGACTCCTGCCATCTTATATCTGTGGAGTAACTCATCGTCAATATTTTCGGCAATGACGTAGTTGCAACGTTTCTTCCAGTAGTCAATCTCTTCTATTGTGAAACATGAACGGGTGTGGAGCCCGTCATAGCCCTTTGGCAATTCAGGATGCCGCTTGGTGAGATGGATGCCTCTCAGGTCGTATTCGTCTTTGAGATAGAAGTGATCATCTGTCACAATGCGCTTGTGCCACTTCTTGTTCAGAAGGGTGAGCAACCGTTCGCAGAAAATCGGCTCGGAATCGGGCTTGCAGAGATGCAGATAGTCAAGCCCTTCCTCGAACATGGCTTCGAGGATGGCATTCTCTTCTACAAAGAACTGTTGACTTGTGGCAATGAGCAGTTTCATTGTTGTTGATGCTGAATGATGACCTTTGACGCTTCAAGTACGGCATTGAGTGTGGTACCTTGTGGCAGTTCGTTCTCTATCACGATTTCTGATATTGGGTCTTCAAGATACTTCTGTATTGCACGCCTGAGCGGACGGGCACCAAACTGACGGTCGTATCCCTTTCTTGCAATGAATTCCTTGGCCTCCTGGGAGATGACAAGCCTGAATCCCATCTCCTCCACGCGTTTGTAGAGGCCTGTGAGTTCTACGTCGATGATTTGCAGTATATCTTTCTCCTGAAGCTGGTCAAATGTGATGATTTCATCGATTCGGTTGATGAATTCAGGACTGAACTGCTTGTTGAGAGCCTTTGATATGACGTTCTGGCTGACATCCTTTATGTTCTTGTCAGCAGCGGAGAATCCTATTCCTACCCCAAAGTCCTTCAGTTGCCGTGTTCCGATATTGGAAGTCATGATGATGACTGTATTGCGGAAGTCGACAGTCCTTCCATAGGAATCGGTGAGACGGCCGTCGTCCATCACTTGCAATAATATGTTGAACACATCTTGATGTGCTTTCTCCATCTCGTCGAGGAGAACGATGGAATAAGGTTTCCTCCTGACTTTCTCTGTCAGCATGCCGCCCTCTTCATAACCTACATATCCTGGAGGTGCACCAACCAGACGGCTTACTGTGAATTTTTCCATGTACTCGCTCATGTCGACTCTTACGAGTGCATCGCTGGAACCGAACATGTATTCGGCCAGTTGCTTGGCGAGGTATGTCTTGCCTACGCCTGTTGGTCCGAGGAACATGAATGTCCCAATAGGACGGTTAGGGTCTTTCAGTCCTACGCGACTTCTTTGTATGGCGCTGACCAATTTGTCGATTGCATCATCCTGTGCTATGACTTTCGATTTCAGTGCCTGGCGCATGCCTTTCATTCTGATTCCTTCATCCTGAGCCATCTTGTTGAGAGGCACTCCTGTAATGACGGAGACTGTCTCAGCCACCTTGTCGGCATCGACTATCTGCCTGTTGGCAGCAATCTCTTCCTCCCACTTGGCTCGCATGACATCCAGCTCGTCTTTCAGGGATTTCTCCTTGTCGCGAAACTCGGCAGCCATTTCGTAGTCCTGGTCTTTCACGGCCTGTTCCTTCTTGGCCACGGCTTCATCGATGAGTGCTTCCTGATTCTCTATCTCCTTTGGTACGGATATATTGCCTATATGGACTCTCGATCCTGATTCGTCGAGCGCATCAATGGCCTTGTCTGGGAAGAACCTGTCAGTGATGTATCTGTCGGACAGGGTGACACAAGCCTTCAGGGCTTCGTCAGTATAGGTCACATTGTGGTGTGACTCATATCTGTCCTTGATGTTCCTGAGGATTTCGAGAGTCTCATCCTTTGTCGTAGGCTCCACGAGCACTTTCTGGAATCGGCGTTCGAGGGCTCCGTCCTTCTCGATGCTCTTGCGATATTCGTTGAGGGTAGTGGCACCGATGCACTGCAGTTCTCCTCTTGAGAGGGCTGGTTTCATCATGTTGGCGGCATCCATCTGGCCTGCCTGATTGCCGGCTCCTATGAGATTGTGTATCTCGTCTATGAAGACAATGATTTCTGGGTGGTTCTTCAGTTCGTTGATGATAGAACGCATTCTTTCCTCAAACTGTCCTCTGTATTTTGTACCAGCCACCACATTAGCCATGTCGAGCGAGATGATTCTCTTCTCGAACAGCACTCTGGAGACTTTCCTTTCGTTAATTCTTATTGCAAGCCCTTCCACGATGGCACTCTTTCCGACTCCCGGCTCGCCGATAAGGACTGGGTTGTTCTTCTTCCTTCTGGAGAGTATCTGTGCGATTCTCTCGATTTCCTTCTCGCGTCCTACTACAGGGTCAAGTTTGCCATCGCGTGCCCTCTGTGAGATGTCTGTACCAAATGTGTCGATGGCTGGAGTGTCGGATGAGCCGCTACGTGGCTTTGTCTTAGTCGTTGTGCTGTCCGGCTTTCCCTTAGTCGGTGGTGCATGGTCTTCCTCGTCATCCTCGTCATCGAAATCCACTTCGGACTTCACTGGGGAGATTGGTGCACTTGTCAGTGCATGGAATACCTTGTCGTAACTTATCTCGTAGTTCTTCAGGAAGGAGGTCGCGTTGGTCGTCTTGTGCTTCAGGAAACCGAGTAACAGATGCTCTACGTCCACTTCATTACTCTTCATCCCCTTTGCTTCCAGCATTCCCAGACGGAGAATGTCGGATGTCTCGTCGTCGATGACGATGTCTTCGTCGTATGGCATTGGTGCAGGTGGGAAGAGTGGGGCGGTGCGGCTGTTCTGGAAGGCTTCGTCCTTGCATTGCTGTTCCAGCTGTCCTTTGTAGGTGGCACAGTCCACAAGGAAATTCTTGCGGAGCAGGTCGGTGGCCTTGTTGTTGCCGTCCTTCAGGATGCCGAGCATAAGGTGCTCAGGTTCAATGAGGCTGTTGTGCAACCTGTTTGCCTCGTCCTTGCTATATGTGAGTATTTTCTTTACTTTTTCTGAAAATGGTAATTGCATTGAAATTTATAATTTTTAATTTAGCCATTAGCTATTGGCCATTAGCCTTTCTTTATTTTATCCACTCTAAACTTTTTTGCTGACTCTAAACTATCAACTCTAAACTCTAAACTTTTCACTATTCACTATTCACTATTCACTCCGAGCGAAGCGAGGTTAGCCAGTTGGTAATCCGCTGGATTATCTCGTCCTTCTCTGGCATTGTCATGATGCATGAACCATGATTGCCCGACGGCTGGACATAGACTCTCATGTTTTCTTTCCTGGAACAGTCGAGCCATCCTGCAACACCACTGGCCGACCAAGGGTCGTCAGCTCCATATATAAATATATGTGTAGGGTCCTCTTTCTTGAGGAACTTTACGGTGTGCTTGTAGAGTGTGTTGTCGAATTTGATATTCCGCAGTGAAGGTGGGAGCATTATCTTGTTGAGATATCCCTTGGTATTCTTCACTGTCATGTATTTTTTCAGTCCCTTCGTGGAATAGCCGTAGTAACCCAGTTCCCTTGCTGCCTGTACATCGAATGAAAGGTATTGGCTCGGGTAGGCGAAGTAGTCGGGCGAAGAGACGCTTACGAGATTGTAGAAGTATGCACTGTCAGAGTCCTCTGGCTTCGGCAGGCGATATTCCACGTTCGTACCATACTGCCACAGGGCGAAGGAATATTCCAGTACATCGTAGTCGTAGATTTCCTCGACAGGGAGATAGTACTTGTAGTTGTGCTTGTTACTGTATTCTATGAACATAGGCAACAGTCGTTCCTTTCTCTTCAGGAACTCCTGCTGAGTCGCCAGGACCTTTGCCCTTGCCTCTTTCGTGCCGACCTGCTTGCCGAGGAAAATCTCGTGGCGGCCATCTTCTACACTCTTGTTGAGCGGACCGACGTAGCTGACGCTTACGTCTACGTCGTCCGGGTAGTATGCCCGGTAGAAGGTGGTTGTCTGTCCGCCTTTACTCACTCCCGTGGAAATCCACTTGCCGTCGAGCACCTTTCCGATGGTGGTGCGTACGTTGTGGAGGTCGCGCAGAGAGTTGGCTACAGTGAGATAGTCCCAGTTGCAAGGCTGGGGAATACTCTCGGCAAAGTACCTGTATTCGCACACTACGATGTTTGCGTCGAAGAGACGTGTCAGTTCCACTTCGTAGTTCGGATTCATGGCATAGCCTGCTTCATATCCTTCTGTCACAATGACGGTCGGACGGTCGTAGCCACGGAATCCAACGAAAATCCTCTCGCTGAACACTCCTTTGTCGGCGTTGTCACCATCCACGAACTGCTGGATCTTCATCACGTACTTCTCCTTGAAGCGTGAACTTTCCAGTTTCCTGACGTCACTGATACCTGGCAGGGCCTTCAGCCTGTCGGCAAATTCCGTCTGTGCGAATCCGGAAAGACCCACCAGCCATACCAGAACTGATAATGCGAATACTTTGATGCTGCTCATTTATTTAATTCATAATTCACAATTCATAATTCATAATTTAGCCATTAGCCATTGGCTGTTAGCCTTTCTTTATTCTATCCACTCTAAACTATTTCGCTGGCTCTAAACTATTCACTATTCACTTTTCTCTTTTCACTCCGAGCGAAGCGAGGTTAGTATGCTTTTGCAATGAGCACCTTGCTTACTGCAGGCTTGCCCGTTACCATGTCTGTACCAGGATTGCTCTGATCTACTCCGAATGGTACGCAGCGGATAGTGGCCTGAGTCTCTTCCTTGATCTTTGCCTCTGTCTCGGCTGTGCCGTCCCAAGGGCAGAGGAAGAATCCACCGTCCTGAATCTTCTGCTTGAACTCTTCGTAGTCGTTGCACTCGTAGATATGAGCATCGCGGAATGCCACTGCCTTCTTGAAGATATTGTCCTGAATGTCGTCCAGGAGCTTTTCTACATAGTCTTCGATGCCTTCTATGCTGACGGTCTCCTTTTCGAGAGTGTCGCGGCGCATCACTTCTACAGTTCCGTTCTCAAGGTCTCTTGCACCGATGACGAGACGTACAGGGATTCCCTTCAGTTCATAGTCGGCAAACTTGAATCCAGGACGTTTCTGGTCGTCGTTGTCGTATTTCACTGTGATTCCCTTCGCCTTCAGAGTGTCGCAGATACCAGCCACCTTGCTGTTGATGGCTTCGAGCTGTTCGTCGGTCTTCCAGATAGGAACGATGACAACCTGTATTGGAGCAAGCTTTGGAGGCAGGACCAGTCCGTTGTCGTCGGAGTGGGTCATGATGAGGGCGCCCATCAGTCGTGTGCTTACGCCCCAGCTTGTTGCCCATGCATATTCCTGTTCCTGGTTCTTGTTGAGGAACGACACTTCGAAGGCTTTGCCGAAGTTCTGTCCGAGGAAGTGGCTCGTACCACTCTGCAGAGCCTTTCCGTCCTGCATCATGGCTTCGATGGTGTAGGTGTCGAGTGCTCCTGCGAAACGCTCGGTCTCGCTCTTTACACCCTGGACAACTGGTACTGCCATGTAGTTTTCCACGAAGTCAGCATATACTTTCAGCATCATCTTTGCACGGTCCTCTGCCTCTTCCCTTGTGGCATGGGCTGTGTGACCTTCCTGCCAGAGGAATTCGCTCGTACGGAGGAACAGACGGGTACGCATCTCCCATCTCATCACGTTACACCACTGGTTGCACAGGATTGGCAGGTCTCTGTACGACTTCACCCAGTTCTTGTACGTGTTCCAGATGATGGTCTCGCTTGTAGGACGGATGATGAGTTCCTCCTCGAGCTTTGCATCTGGGTCAACTACGACACCGTCATGAGTGTCGTTGGTCTTCAGGCGATAGTGAGTCACTACCGCACATTCCTTTGCGAAACCCTCCACGTGTTCAGCTTCCTTACTCAGGAAGGATTTCGGAATGAGAAGTGGGAAGTAAGCGTTTGTGACACCTGTCTCCTTGAATTTCTTGTCGAGAATACCTTGGATTTTCTCCCATATTGCGTAGCCGTAAGGACGGATGCACATACATCCTCTTACATCAGCCTGTTCAGCCAGTTCAGCCTTCACTACCAGTTCATTGTACCACTGAGAATAATTCTCGCTACGCTTTGTCAAGTCTTTTAATTCCTTAGCCATATTTATGTCTGTTTGTTTTTATTTGTATTTTCTTTCAGTCTTTGTAGTTTCAATCTGGGTACAAAGGTAGTAAAAAAATGAATATTGAAGAATGAAAAATGAATTTTTTTACTGCCTTCATTGACATTCGGCCATTTGCCATTTTTTCAGAGTGACCTTACTTCTTCTTCAACGTGATGACCACTATCTCGCCAGGGAAATCAATTCGGAAAGGTACTATTCCACCAAGGCCAGAGGATACATAGAGCATGCGGTCGCCTTGGCGGTAAGCACCACAGTTCTCTTCGTAGATAAGGCTCGTTGGCGACCAGCCGAAGATTGACACCTGACCTGCATGAGTGTGACCACTGAGTGTGAGTTGTGCGTTTGTCTGTGGCAGCACCTGACGACGCCATGCCGATGGATCGTGCTGAAGCATTACGACAAACGAGGAGTCGTTGATGCCAGCCATGGTCTTGGCTGCGTCAGCATAGCAAGGAAACGGCTTGTGTCCACCGTTTTCTTCGCCGGCAATGACAATAGAGTCGCCACCACGGCGGATTATGGCGGTCTCATTCATCAGCAGGTGCCAGCCGAAACTGCGCTCGGCCTGTATCGTCTGTTCGTTGAGCTTGCGCATAGTCTCCTGGCTGATGTCGTGCTTATAGAGCGAATAGTCGTGATTGCCGAGAACAGAAAACACCCCGTCGCGTGCCCTGAGCGAACTCAACACGCCGGCGAAAGGCTTGAGCTCTGCAGGATCGGTGTTCTCGATGTCGCCACAGAATACAATGGCGTCAGGGTGCTGGGCATTGATGCTATCGACGGCACGCCTGACCATCCACTGGCGGCGTCCAGCAAAGTTGCCGACGTGGGCATCGGTGAACATGACGATTTTGTAGTCATGGAATGACGCAGGCAGGTCTGCCGACTCAAATTCCACATGCTGCACCTTGAATGCCTCGAAGCCCAGTGTGAAGCCGTAAGTGATGACAAGGGCTATGGACACAGAGACAGCCAGCCCTATGATATGGCGGCGTTTTGCCTTGTGGCGGATGAGACGTATGGAATTATAGATGATACCAAACAGAAGGAGTCCGGCGATAATAAGGAGTATTATGGGAACGATTAATAGTCGAATATACATTGTGTCGTGTGGGTTGCGTTTGGAGTTGTCGGTCTTAAGGTGCGCATGCTATCTTATTGCCTTATCTGTTCGTGGCAGAGCGATTAGTGCCTTTATGAGTGCAAAGGTATGGAAAAATTTGGAATCCACAAATTTTTTCTTACACCATCTCCACCTCTTCAGTTATCGGGCGAGAGCAACATCGAGCATTTTCGCTTTCATTCTTCATTTTTCATTTTTCATTTTTCATTTTTCATTCTTCATTTTTCATTCTTCATTTTTCATAATAAC
>CALELI010000142.1 GCA_937902455.1 uncultured Prevotellaceae bacterium
CCAAGAAAGGTGAAAACGTTTCAATTACCAGAGATGTTTCAGGTGAAGGCGTACAGCAGGCACTTCTCAAGATAATTGAAGGCACAACTGCAAGCGTTCCTCCTCAGGGAGGAAGAAAGCATCCCGGCCAGGAGATGATCAAGATTGACACAAGGAACATCCTCTTCATCTCGGCGGTCATCTTCTTCTCCTCGTCGAGATCGGACAGGAAGTCCGGCTTCACCAGCGGAATCTTCTTCTCCTCGACCTTCTTGGTATCCTTCTCCTTGTCGTTGAGGAGGGAGAAGACAAGACAGCGGTAGGTCTTGTTGTCGTTGGCTTTGAATTCCTTCCTGCCTCTGTAGACAAGGACCTGGTTGCTCAGGCGCTTGCCTGTGACCATACGGAAAGTGGTTCGCTGTCCGACCTTGTATCTGGAGAAGTCCAAGGAGCGGGCGAGGGCAAGAATATTGAGCATGTCGTTGACGCATTCGGTGCTTGTCATCTGCTTATCCGTCCATTCTCCGTCGGGATCCTTGTAGCGCATCTTCATGGCAGTCTGGTCGTTGCCTGGATAGGAATACCACACCTCGTCAACTGTATAGCGTTTGCCTTCGCGGGCACCCTTGCGGAAATAGAGCGGCACGAGTTCATGGGTGGAATAGCTGACGAGGGTGTCGCGCATTGGGAAGAACTTGTCACAGGCCTTGTTGCTCAGGAAGATGAGGTCGGTCCTGAGTGCCTTCTGGCCTTTATAGCTCGAAGAGGAGATATTGAACTTGGTGGATCCGACCTTCACCCATACGAACTTCCAGTTGAAGTAGAGGTCGAAGGTAAGTGACTCGCCGGCATTGAATGCGTTGTTAGGGTACTTGCACTGTGCATCTACCGGTATACAGCTGCAAGCTAACAGCAGCATGCAGAATGCATGATGCATCAGTGAGTGAAAGGTTTTCTGTTTCTTATTTTTCATTTTTCATTCTTCATTTTTCATTCCCCGTTGTTCTTCGGTTTCTTGTCATTCTTCTTGTTCTTCAGACGTTCCTCGTTGCGATGGCGTGAGGTCTGCTTTGCCTTGTCGGCCTTCTGCTTGGTTATCTTGCCGAGTTTCTGGCGGAAGAGTTCAACGGCCTCAGGATACCAGTCTTCCGTAATTTCCCAGTTTGCCTTGAGAGGAATTTCCTTCGGATAATAATATACCGGCTCGGGATTGAGACGAGTGTCGTAATCACCTGTGTCCCAGAGACCATTTCCGTTGTAGTCGTAGAAGAGACGGAGATAGTAGGTTCCCGGGGTGATGAAATAGAAGTCGGCCTTGTCGCTGACTGCCTTGACACGCTTCACGACCTTGTCGGATGAGTTCAGCAGTTCCACAACGGCAGAAGAATCGGCCTGATGGAGTTTCACGAACAGGGTGCTGTAAGTGTCGAGTGCCTTGACCTTTATAGCCTTCTTGAATCCGGCTACCCGCTTGCCGTAGATACTGACAAAGGCTCCCGTGTCGACATTCAGCTGGTACTCGGCACCAGGCTGCCATTCTGCATAGAGACGGTATTTCCTTATATTGCTCGAATCCTGTTCGAGGATGAACTCACGCGGTTCAAAGAGTGTGTCAACCTTTTCGGAGAAGGTTATCAAGGTGCTGTCGATGAATGTCAGCGGTTCCTCGAATGTGATGTCGATATTCTTGTCGGGGTCAATCTGCGAGTTGCTTACCTTCGTCTCAAGGAACACCTCTGGCATAGGCGGTATGGGCAGGTCAGGATTTTCCTTCAGTTCCTTCTTATGCTCCTTCTTCCAGTCCTTCACATAATCCTCGTATTCCTGGTTAGCCAACTTGATGCGGCGCTCCCTGCCTACTTTCGGAGTGAAGGTGATGGTGTCGACCTTCTCGACGAGCAGGCCAGTAGTGTCGTTAGCCATATAGGTAAGCTCGGTGACGAGGGTGTCGTTCTCGAACACGAGCGAGTCACGAATCCAGTAGGTTATGGTGTCGCGGCCCTTGCTGCTGTCGACGACGAAGAGGTCATCGGAGTTGTAGTTCAGTCCCCGGAGAACTGGCAGAGAATCGCATGGTGCCGTGAAATACACAGTGAGAGTCTGCGGCGAAGGACGGTCAGTCTTGAGTAGCTGACGGTCCTGATATGCTGGTGTGAATGCCGTCAGCACGATGTCGTCAGGATAGAAATGGGTGTAGTTTGTATAGTTGATAGACTCGTAGTGAATACTATCGTGCCATACAGTATCGGCCTTGACGTCAGGACGCGACCACGGGTGGAGTATTCTGTCGGTAAAGGCAATCTGCTCGTTCTTCTGGCTGTAAGTGAATGTCTGGTCCTGGTCCTTGAGGGCATAGATCTTATAGAATCCCTTCGACACGCCCTTGATGACAAAATGTCCCCTGCTGTCTGTGCGGGAGATACGTTCGAACTCACGGGTCTTGACGATGGTATCAGGGAAATTCACCCCGAGAGTGTCATCGCCGAGAGAATAGAGTCCGACAACAATACCTTTTATCGGTTCGAGATTGGAGGCTTCGAGCACATAGCCAGATACCTGCATGGTATCAATCGTCTCACCGGTGGAGAAGGTGAAGGCATAGTCACCCATCGGGTTGCCCTCGTTGTTGTCCTCTATGGCATCAGCGAAATCGATGGTATAGGTCACATTCTCCTTGAGGGAATCAAGCAAGGCCACGGTAATCCGTTTACCGCTTGCCTCTATCTCTGCCGCCTCTCTCTGAGGAGGAGATATGATGACTTTCTCGTTGGCATTGTCGAGCTTGACATTCTCGTCGAACTCAAGCACCACTTTCGTTGCCCTGGATTTCAGTGAACCGAACTTAGGAGAAGTATGAAGCAACTTAGGAGGGTCCTCGTCATAGGGTCCACCATCAGGCGTACCGATATTGGCACACGCAATATTCAGCGCGAGCACTACTATCATCAGTATGTAGAAGACCTTCTTCATAATTCATAATTTAGCCATTAGCACGCTTCGCTGTGGGTTTTAGGACTTTAAACTCTCCACTTCAAAACTGACTCTGAACTCTAAACTCTAAACTCTAAACTTTTAACTACACATTATCATTCATCTTCAGCAATTCGTCAATATGTTCCCTGCTGTTGCTGAGACGAGGAATCTTGTGCTGGCCACCCAACTTGCCCTTGCCTTTCAGCCATTCATCGAACAGGCCTTCACGGGCTTCAACGATTTCGAGAGGCTGGAGGGTGATGTCCTTATGACGCTTTGCCTCATAGTCGGAGTTGATGGTCTGGAGGGAACGGTCGAGTATCATGGCGAACTCACCGATGTCGGCAGGCCTCTTTGCGAACTCTATCAGCCACTGATGACGGCACTTTGCCTCGTCATCCATGAAGACAGGTGCCGCAGTGTAATCCTTCACCGTAGCTCCCGTTGCTCCACATGCCTGAGCAAGTCCCTTCTCGGCATTGTCGATGATGAGTTCCTCGCCAAAGGCATTGATGAAGTGCTTGGTACGGCCAGTGATGATGAACTTGTACGGGTCTTTCTGGGTGAACTTCACCGTATCGCCGATGACGTATCTCCACAAGCCGCAACTGGTGCTGATGACCATTGCATAGTTGACTCCAGGCTCTACTTCCCACAAAGGAACAATCTTCGGGTTCTGGGTGCCGAACTCGCTCATCGGGATGAACTCATAGAACACTCCGTAGTCAATCATGAGAGACATTGCGGGGTCGGCCAGGTCGGTCTGGATTCCGAAGAATCCCTCACTGGCGTTGTAGGTCTCCATGTAGTGCATCTTAGGATTGCGGATGATGCTCTTATACTGTTCCCTGTATGGAGTAAACGCCACACCTCCGTGGAAGAACACCTCCAGGTTAGGCCAGATGCCGTCGAGGGTGTCGACTCCCTTTATCTCCATCATCCTGTGGAGGACAGAGAGCATCCATGATGGCACACCACTGATATTGGTGACGTTCTTCTTCGATGCTATCTTTGCTATCTTATCGCGTTTCTCCTCGAAGTCACTCAGAAGGGCAATCTTCTTCTTCGGAACCCTTACCAGTTCGAGCAGAGACGGTACATTCTCAATCAGTATGGCACTAAGGTCGCCTACAAGGCTGTCGGGGGTGTTGAGGTTAGGTGCATGACTGCCACCGAGGATAAGTCCCTTGCCTGAGAACATCCTGCTGCTCGGGTTTATCCTGAGATAACTGGCAATACAGTCGCGGCCACCCATATAGTGAGTGTCCTTCAGTCCTTCCTTGCTGACAGGAATGAACTTACTCTTGTCGTTCGTGGTTCCCGATGACTTGGCATACCAGTTCACCTTGCCTTTCCAGAGTACGTCGGCCTCACCCTCACGCATTCTCTGGATATAACCCTTCAGCTCCTCGTAGGTGTTCAGCTCTACCCTGCTGGCAAAATCGGAATAATTCCTGATGCCGGCATAGGCATGATTCCTTCCCCACTCCGTGTCCCTTGCATCGTCAACAAGTCGGCGAAGTACTGCCATCTGGATTGACTTTGCATGCTTGTCGTAACGACGGATAGCCCTGACACGTCGTGCGAAATACACCTTATATAATATACTAGTGATGTTTGCCATAAGAGATACGATTTATTCCGCAGTACCCGAACTGTTGTTCTTCCTGCGCTTATTCCTGATATCGTAAAGGCTGTTCACGAATGACACGTCGTTCTTCAGGCGCTTCATGGCAGACTTTGCAGCCTTCTGGTGGCTCTCCTTCTTCGAGAACCCAGTTCCCTTGCCACACAGGACACCTTCAATGAGAATCTCGCAGAAGAACTGAGAGGCATTCTGCGACTCAATCCTCTTCTCACCAGTCATGTTGAACTGGCAGTCCAGCTGATACTTCTGACACCACTCTATCAACCTGCTCTTGAAATTCTCCTCCTTGTGGGCAACTTCGTTGACATCAACAACCTGATTGAGAATCTTGTCGTTGATGAACTCCATACATACGCCATAGCCCTTATCAAGATAGATGGCACCGATAAAGGCCTCAAAGGCATTTCCGTTCATGTAGGAGTTAGGCGTGTTGCTCATCTTGTCGGAATGCTTCACCAGCTTGTCGAGTCCCATTTGCACGGCAAGCTTGTTCAGAGTCTCGCGCTTAACGAGCTTGCTGCGTAAATTGGTGAGATAGCCTTCCTGCTCCTTTGGAAACTTCCTATACAGGATGTCAGCCACTATTGCTCCGAGAACAGCGTCGCCGAGGAATTCCATCCTCTCGTTGTTCACACGTCCAAAGCCCTTTACAGCCTCCTTGTAGGATTTGTGCTGAAGGGCAACCTGATACAATGATACGTCTCCTGGGCAGAAGCCAAGAATATTGTAGAGGCTTAAAAAAGGCTCCTTCTCCTTTCGGAAAAAGAGCCGAATCTTATCGAGTGTTCTTTGAAACATTATCCTTTATATTTCTTGAATACCACACAGGCATTATGTCCGCCAAATCCGAAAGTATTGCTGATTGCCACGTTAACCTCACGCTCCTGGGCCTTGTTGAAGGTGAAATTGAGATTGTAGTCAATTTCAGGATCCATGTCCTCCGGGTCGTGGTTGATTGTCGGCGGTACGATATTTTCGTTAATGGCAAGCACCGTGAACATTGCCTCGATTGCGCCGGCACCTCCGAGAAGGTGTCCCGTCATCGATTTGGTACTGCTGATATTCAGCTTATACGCATGTTCACCAAATACTTCCTTGATAGCCTTGACTTCTGAAATGTCTCCAACGTGAGTCGACGTACCATGTACATTGATGTAGTCAACTTCTTCCGGAGCCACATTTGCATCCTTCAGAGCACGTCTCATTACGAGGATTGCCCCGAGACCTTCCGGATGTGACGCAGTCATGTGGTGAGCATCGGCCGACATACCTCCACCTATGACTTCGGCATAGATCCTGGCACCACGGGCTTTTGCGTGTTCCAGTTCCTCGAGGATGAGAACACCGGAACCCTCACCGATTACGAATCCGTCTCTGCTGGCACTGAACGGACGGCTGGCTGTGGCCGGGTCGTCGTTGCGAGTTGACAATGCGTGCATGGAATTGAATCCGCCAACGCCTCCGTCAACAATTGCAGCTTCGGCACCACCAGTCACCATCATGTTCACCTGTCCTGTACGGATGAGGTTGAAAGAGTCGATGAGTGCATTTGAAGATGACGCACAGGCAGAGGTCGTAGTATAGTTTGGTCCACGGAATCCGAATTCTATCGAGATAAGACCACAGGCCATGTCTGTGATGACCTTTGGAATGAAGAATGGAGTAAAACGAGGACCAAGAGTGGTCTTCGTTCCAGCATATTCCTGTATTTCCTGGCTGAAGGTGGTGAGTCCACCAATTCCAACACCAAGAATCACACCAATCTCATCCTTGTCAGCAGTTTCGAGGTCTATACCACAATCTGCAATTGCCTCACGTGCAGCGACAATGGCAAACTGGGCATAGCGGTCCATCTTGCGTGCCTCCTTACGGTCGAAGTAGTCTTCGGCCTTGAAGCCATGTGCCTCACAGGCAAATTGCGTCTTGAACAATGATGCATCGAAATTGGTAATAGGGCCGGCGCCACTGACGCCAGCCTTAATATTCTTCCAAGTTTCCTTAGCATTCAGGCCAAGGGCTGTTACGGAACCTATACCTGTTATTACAACTCGTTTTAGTTCCATACAAAGTTGTATTGATTAGTTTGCGTTCTGTTCAATATACTGAATAGCTTCGCCGACTGTTGAAATGTTTTCAGCCTGATCATCTGGAATGCTGATACTGAAAGCCTTTTCAAATTCCATGATGAGTTCTACAGTGTCCAGAGAGTCTGCACCAAGGTCGTTTGTAAAACTTGCCTCTGGCTTTACTTCTGCTTCGTCAACACCAAGTTTGTCAACGATAATAGCTTTTACTCTTTGTTCGATTTCAGACATAATTTTTAATTTTTAATGTTAATAATGTATTTTTATAAATATCACTTCCTGTTTCCATTAATCCGCGCCGACACATTATTTATATATATACGCACGCGAATATCGTTGCAAAGTTATAAAAAAGTTGCAAGTTTTTGGCTCGAAAAGGACTTTTTTTTATTTTTCTTGCACACTTGATGGTATATTTGTGCAATTATGAAGTAAATTTAAGTCTCTTGCCGAGCCTCCGACTACCAATATTATTTTTCGAGTCG
Source organism: uncultured Prevotellaceae bacterium (assembly GCA_937902455.1). Lineage (GTDB taxonomy): Bacteria > Bacteroidota > Bacteroidia > Bacteroidales > Bacteroidaceae > Colivivens. Next base: position 7,170 of record CALELI010000142.1, read on the forward strand.
TTTTCTTGCGAGGTGGTCGAGCACGATTTTTCTCATTCTCATACTCTTCGGAGTTACCTCCACATATTCGTCCTCCTTTATGTATTCAAGAGCCTCCTCGAGAGAGAATCTTACAGGCGGAACCAGCTTTGCCTTTTCGTCAGTACCAGAGGCACGAGTATTGGTCAGCTGCTTAGTCTTTGTGACATTGATTACGAGGTCGTTCTCATGTACGTGTTCACCTACGACCTGTCCTGCATACACCGGTTCCTGAGGGAAGATGAAGAACTTTCCTCTGTCCTGCAGGTGATCCATGGCATAGGCCACTGCCACTCCACCCTCAAGGGCAATCATACTACCGTTAGTGCGGCGTTCCATATCGCCCTTGTAAGGCTGGTACTCCTTGAACCTGTGAGCCATGATGGCTTCTCCCTGACTGGCAGTCAGCAAGTTGGTTCGCAGGCCGATGATGCCACGTGACGGGATTTCGAATTCCAGGTTCACCCAGCCGTCGTTTGCCTCCATTGAAATGAGATCACCCTTTCTG
>CALELI010000143.1 GCA_937902455.1 uncultured Prevotellaceae bacterium
GAGGAAGAACCACAAGGTGTTTCCGCATGTGCCGGAGATGATGGACAATATCGTAAAGGTGACAGCCCACATCAAGGCCAAGATTATCCATGCCGGTGGTGACCCTATGAGGGAGACTCTTACTGTTATATTTACGAAGGACGGTCTGCCTTACTTCTATGATGAACCGGACTATTGGGCTGTTTGCGTGTTCATAGATGGTTCTATAACTATAGACAATGCATCTTCCCTCGAACTTTGCTACAAGGGCGGACAGGGAATCGGACGATTCCAGAAGATGCTGGCAGACTATAATGCTCCGCTTCACGAGACGATAAAAGGATTCCATAACATCAAGTTCCGCTACGAACAGTGGGACGACACTCTCAGGCGTGACCAGTTCGGGCTGGTGAAGACCGTGCAGGAGGAAATCGGCTGGGTGGAAAGCCGCAGGCAGCAGATGCTTGACTTCTGGAAACTGGTGGAGAACGGTGACCTGCCTATGCGTGTGACCCACAACGACACGAAGCTCTCGAACATCCTCTTCGACGAGAATGGCGACGTGCTGTGTGCCATCGACCTCGATACCTGCATGAGCAGCACTGCACTCAACGATGTAGGCGACGCCCTGAGGAGTTACACGAACACCGGTGCCGAAGACGACCAGGACCTGAGCCGGGTGAGCATGGACATCGAACGGTTCAAGGCATACGTGGGTGGCTACCTGAGCGAGATGAAGGACTCTCTCAACGACTGCGAGAAGGAGTGGCTGGCATTCAGCGCCATCTACATCACCTTCGAACAGGTGCTGCGGTTCCTCATGGACTATATCGACGGTTCGACCTACTGGAAGATCCAGTATCCTACTCACACTCTCGTCCGCACCCAGGCGCAGTACAAGCTCCTCCAGAGCATGGAGGCACAGTACGACGAGATGAAGAGAATTGTGAAGGATCTTTTAATTCATAATTCATAATTCATAATTCATAATTGGGTATGCTGAGGTGCAGTTGACTTTGCGGAGTTGTGAAGCTGATGGCTGAGTGTACTATAATTGTGAATTATGGATTGTGAATTATGGATTGTGAATTATGAATTATGAATTGTGAATTATAAAAATTAAATAAATATGTCAAACAAGAAAGTAAACATTCCGGTGGCTCTGGCGTTTGTGGGACTTATGTTCTTCTCGCTGGGCTTTGCACTCGGTATCAATTCCTTCCTCATTCCTGTACTGAAGGGAGGACTGGAGATTAGTTCGTCAACATCGTATCTGCTCATAGCAGCAACCTTCGTGCCGTTCCTCATATTCGGATATCCGGCATCCATGCTGATAAGCAAGATTGGCTACAAGGGTACCATGGCCGTTTCCTATGTGCTCTTCGCACTGGCATTCGGAGGATATATCCTCAGTGCTCATGAGACCAGCCTGGTTCTCTTCCTCCTTGCTTCGTTCATAAGCGGAACGGCAAACACTGTGCTCCAGGCAGCAGTGAACCCTTACATCACCATCCTCGGTCCGATAGAGAGCGCTGCACGCAGAACTTCCATCATGGGTATCTGCAACAAGCTCGCATGGCCGGTGGCTCCGCTCTTCCTCGCATTCGTCATCAACAAGGCGGTAGGCGAGACTCAGCTGGCTGACCTCGACAAGCCGTTCTGGATTATCATCGCAGTGTTCGTCCTCCTCGGAATCATATCACTCCTTGCTCCGCTTCCAGAGGTGAAGGCAGTAGGTGAGGACGAGACAGAAGCACAGGACTGCCCTTATGCTGCATCGAAGACAAGCATCTGGCAGTTCCCGCACCTGCTTCTCGGGTGTCTTGCGCTCTTCGTGTATGTAGGCGTGGAGACAGTGTCGCTCAGTACTCTTGTAGACTACGCAAACGACTTCGGGCTTCCAAATGCCGACAACTACGCATGGATTCCTTCAATCGGAATGGTCATCGGCTATATCTGCGGTATCGTCTTTATTCCTAAGTATCTCAAGCAGTCTACGGCACTCGTCATCTGTTCCTGGATTGCCATCGTGGGAAGTGTACTTGTCCCTTGTGTACCGTCAGACATCAGTATCTGGTGCATCGGTCTGCTCGCACTCGGATGCTCGTTGATGTGGCCTGCCGTATGGCCGCTTGCAATGACCGACCTCGGCCGGTTCACAAAGGCCGGAGGTGGACTCCTCACCACGGCAATGGCCGGAGGTGCAGTAGTGCCATATCTCTTCGGACTCCTGAAGGACAGCATCGGAATGCAGAATGCCTACTGGATCTGTCTGCCATGCTTCCTCATAATCCTCCTCTTCGGAACCCGCTGGTACAAGATAAGAAAATAAGCCTGCACATAACTCCTCTCACATATATTGGTGGTCAGTCAGCTCTGGCCACCAATTTTTCGCACACGTGTACATTTATTATTTAGGAAATGATATACATGTTGACTAATTGATGTCCGAATATATTATACGACCTTTGTTTTTCTGAATATGCTGAAAATTTAATCGCAGAGGACATCTTTTTGTATGAACTTTTTCTCTTTTTTGAACAATTTCCGTTTGCTTTGTTCTTTCAGAACTATCGGTTTGAATGTCCTGAAGATTGCGAGTGAACTCACATCTTCATTCCCTTCTTCACCGAAGGTTCCTTCTCCGTCGGAACCAAAGCAAAATTATCCAACAAAACCGAACTGTTCTTCCTGTGAAATTAGGAAATAAATATCAATTTATTTTGTATTTTGCTCACTTATTCGTAACTTCGCAGTGCAAATAGATTATTAAGATTGTTTAATTGAGAGTATCGTGCCACTGACCCTACCTGACAGATTGCCAGCAATAGACTTGCTGAAGAATGAGAATATCTTCGTAATGAACACCTCGCGTGCTCATACTCAGGATATTCGTCCGCTGAGGATTGCCATACTGAACCTGATGCCGATAAAGATTACTACGGAGACGGATTTCGTGAGAATACTGTCGAACACTCCTCTTCAGGTGGAACTGGAATTCATGAAACTGCGTAGCCATACGTCGAAGAATGCTCCTGTGGAACACATGCAGGCGTTCTATAGTGACTTTGAGGTGATGAGGCACAAGAAGTACGATGGCTTCATCATCACGGGTGCTCCGCTGGAACATATCGAATACGAGGAGGTGTCGTACTGGAAGGAGATGCAGGAGGTGATGGACTGGGCGAGGAAGAACGTGACGAGTACGCTCTACATCTGCTGGGCAGCCTTTGCCGGGTTGTATCATTTCTACGGAGTGAAGAAGGTGGCCGTGCCGGAGAAGGTGTTCGGAATATTCCGTCACCATGCCACTGATCCTACTCTGCCGATATTCAGAGGCTTCGACGACGAGTTCTTCGTGCCTCACAGCCGTCACATAACCCTCAGCAGGGAAGAGGTGGAGGCTGTGGAGGACCTGACGATAATCTCGGAGAGCGACGAGGCGGGTGTGCACATCGTGATGGCGAGAAACGGCAGGGAGTTCTTCATTACCGGTCATTCGGAGTATGCTCCGCTGACTCTCGACACTGAGTACAGGCGTGACCTGGGCAAGGGACTGCCTATCAAGATGCCGTGCAACTACTATAAGGATGACGACATGGAGAAGGGGCCGATAGTGAACTGGCGTGCTTCAGCCAATCTGCTCTATACTAACTGGCTGAACTATTATGTATATCAGGAGACTCCGTATAATATTGAGGAGATAGAATGATAGTTAACAGTTAAAAGGACTCCGAGCTATGCTCAGTTTATGCTGAGCCTGTCGAAGTACCTGAACTTGTGAAGAAACAATGAATTATAAGTTAACAATTACCAGGTTAAAGTGAATAGTTAGATGTCTGTTGCAGATTTTTTGAATTCAGAACATAAGACGGCATTTTCGTTTGAGGTGCTGCCACCGGTAAGGGGAAAGAGTATCGACTTGCTCTATAAGAGCATCGACATGCTGATGCCGTTCAATCCATCATATATCAACATCACTACCCATAGGACGGATGTAGTCTACAGAGATGCCGGTAACGGAATGTTCCGACGCGAGTTCGAGAGGACCCGTCCGGGAACTGTTGCCGTTGCTGCCGCGCTGAAGGGCAGGTACGGAATCCCGAGTGTGCCTCATGTAATCTGCAGCGGATTCTCACGCTCGGAACTGGAGAACGAACTGATTGACCTCTCTTATCTTGACATCACCGACATACTGGTGCTGAGAGGTGACAGGGCGAAAGGGGTTGACCGCACTCCGGCTGAGCATGACCACGCAATAGACCTGTGTCGGCAGGTGAACGACTTCAACGACGGCCTGATGCTCAGCGGACTTCAGACGGAACCGCTGCGCCATCGGTTCACATACGGAGTGGCTGGATATCCGGAGAAGCACGAGGAGGCACAGAACCTCGACATAGATATTGAGAACCTGAAGGCGAAGGTGGATGCCGGAGCAAGGTATGTGGTGACTCAGATGTTCTTCGACAACAGACATTATTTCAGTTTCGTGGAGAAGTGCCGTAAGGCTGGCATCATGGTACCGGTGATTCCGGGGCTCAAGCCGCTGTCGTCGCTCAAGCAGATGACCCTGTTGCCGAAGACCTTCCATATCGACCTGCCGATGGAACTGACACGTGAACTGCAGAAGTGCAAGACGAACGACGACGTGAAACTGCTCGGAATAGAATGGACGGCTCAGCAGGTGAAGGAACTGAAGGAGGCGAATGTGCCGAGCATACATTTCTACTCCATGAACGTGGCTGCCAGTATAGTAGAAATAGGAAAGAAGGCGTTTTGACCCTACCTAACCTCCTCTTTCAAGGGGAGGAATTCAGAAGTGGGTGGGATTGGATAGTTTAGAGTCAGTTTGGAAGTTTAGAGTTGGAAGTTCTAATTATGAATTGTGAATTAAATAGGGTGTTGCTGCTGGATGGTGCCATGGGGACCATGTTGCAGAAGAAAGGTTTCAAGGGAAATTATGACGCATTGTCGCTGACTAATCCTGATGCTATTGCTGATGTTCATCGGCAGTATCTCGAAGCTGGTGCGGACATAATAGAGACTTGTACCTTCAATGCCCAGCGAATCTCTCAGAGGGAATATGGACTGACCGACAAGGTGAGGGAGATGAATCTTGCTGCTGCGGGAATTGCCCGTAGGGAGGCTGACAGGATGACTGCGCTGACTCCTGACCAGCC
>CALELI010000144.1 GCA_937902455.1 uncultured Prevotellaceae bacterium
ACGTCCGACTGTTGCTGTGTCGGTCGTGCGTGTCGCTGTTACCATTCTTCTGCGCTGCCGAAGAGGTCGGATTCGATGTCCTCTGCGAAGTCGATCTGGCTCTTAATGTCAAAATCTTTTGTTGGATCATCATCGAATCCAATGTAAGAAGCTGCAATCATACTGTGGAGAGCAATTGACTGGAATTCGATGGTCGGTTCTATATAATTCTTTTTCATATCTGAAAATCTTTCTTTTTACGTTAACACCTGTCCTGATTATTTAGCAAGCTTCTTGACACCGTTCTGGATGTATACCTGACCCTTGGCCGGTGCTGCAATCTGACGGCCCATGAGGTCGAACATTGGAGCATTGAGGCTTTGTGCGTTGATGTCCTTGATGCCTGTTGCTTCCTCGTCGTCGAGAACTACGAGCTTTACTGCATAAGGGTTAGCAAGTCCCTTAGTCTTCATGAAGATACGGCAAGCGTGAAGTGTCGCATCAGCTAATGCAGGGTGGAATGCGTTACTCTTGAGAGCATAGAATGGATTTGTTGGCGCACCCTTGCCATTATTGCCAGATTTTACATCGTCATAAGTGCCTTCGATAGTATATTCAGTATCAATGTCAGCAACAACAACCTTGTTAATTGGGTTGATAAGCTTACCCTTACTATCCCTAGCTCCATCATCGAATGTCTTCTTAATACCTACTGCATTGAAAGTGATTTCCTCGGCACCTGGGATAAAGATGTAAGGTGTATTAGCCTTGACATCGCCCTTCTCTTCCACGAGTTCAAGGGTTGTGACAGGAGTTCCATCGTTATCACCTACTGCGGTGTCATAGATTCTGTAGAACTTAGCGCCCTGCTTGTCAATATCCTGAAGTGTGAACGGTACAAACCAAGCCTGCAGATTGGTTGGATTTGATACTTTACGAGTGTAGTGCACAAGCATCTTAGGGTCTGCTGTATTCACCTTGAGATGAGAGATTGTGTTGTCATCCGTGAAGGCAAGTATGCGGGTTGCATCATCATTGTCTATGTCAATCTGAACATCAAGACGTCCAGTATACAGACCTGACTTGATCTCGATAGCCTCACCTCTTGTAAATTTATGGGAATCATTGAACAAACCATCACCAACCTCTGCATAGTAACCATCAAAACCAGATGGGATGTAAAGCTTACGAGGAATGTATTCCTGCTTTGTTCCACGCCAGTGCCATACTGCGTCTCCGAATGAATTTTCGTTAACTGTAATTTCATCGTCTGTCCAATTAACTGTCACGTCAGAAACTCCGACAAATGCACCATTGACAGCCTTTCCGTCAAATACATTTTGGCCGATTGAAGCTACAGACTTAGGGATGTTGATGCTTGTGAGCTTAGTGTTAAAGAAAGCCTTATCACTGAGTGTAGTTACGTTGTCACTGATTGTGAATTTGCTGATTGCAGTTCCTTCGAATGCGCTGGCACCGATAACATCATCGTACTTGGTCTTGGCGTTGTTGAAGGCGGCGAGCTTTCCGCAAGACTTGAATGCATTGTCACCCAGCTTAACTATTGCAGGTACGTTAGCACTTGCGCCACACCAACCAGTAGTGTTGTCTGTTTCGATAGCACAGAGGTTAACTGTCTCAAGTGCCTTGAAGTTTGTGAAAACATTTGCAAGATCAAGCTTATCAGCCTGAATGTTAACAGTCTGAATCTTCTCCTTCAAGACATACTTGTCGGAAGATTTTGCATTAGCAGGAACTCCTGAAAAGTCAAAGGCTGTAGTATAACCAGTTATTTCTTCTTCCTCATCCATAACTGGTGTAACCTTAACACCTGCAACTTCATAATATGCATAAAAATCTTTGTTATTCTCACCTTCCTTTACAACTGTCTGAGGGAGGTTGAGCTCGTTTCCAGAGAAAAGAGCAGTATATTTTGCACCTTTATGCTTTCCGTCATTGTTGAAGTCTGTATTCTTATTGTCTTTGTTATCAGCACCCTTATATTGTGTCCACTGGCATACACCTGCAATCACAGCCTGAGGAGCCTCAGTGAAAGTTGCTTCAGTGCTGTACTCGTTACTCCAAGGAGCCACCTCATATTTGAATGCACCATTATAGAATGTCTCAGTGCTTTCTATGGCTGGACGGGCAACTTTGATTATATTTGCATTTGACCAGTTGTAACCGTGCTCTTTGTCAGTTATAGTTGCATAAGCCTTCATCAGACCCATTGGAACAACCAGAGTAGTTTTTTCTCCTGCACTACCAAGTGGAGAGTTGCTGTAATATACATTCTTTTTACCATCCCAATACCAAGAGTATGATTCTATGACAGCAGATTTTGCGTACGGATCACTGATTTCCTTTGCAACGATCGTGATGGTTCTGTCATTAGACAAACTTCCTCCAAAGGCATTGTTGCCAATAGATGTCACTGTGCTTGGGATTTTGACATCCAAATAGGAGCGTGTGCCATTGAATGCATACCCTTCGATGCTGGTAACTTTTGTGTCTGTCAGGTTACATTTTTGAAGAGCATCACAATAAATAAATGCATTCCAACCTATTGTGGTAATGCTTTTTGGCAATACCACTTCAGTAATCCGGTTACTATTGAATGCGTCGTTAAAGTATGTCATATCGTCGAGTGCAGTGAAATCGAATTTCCCGGTAAGTCCGCAACATGGGAACGCACTACTTTCGTAATTGAGTTCTTTCTTGAGTTTTACACCACCACTGATAGGATCTGCTGGGAAGAGGTTGCAGAATTCTGCATTCGTGAGCCATCCGCAACCATAGAAAGCATAACTGCCTACCTTTGTTATCTTACCTTGGGAAACCACAGGGAAACGGAAATCAACTGATGTTGCATCTGGGTTAAATGCATATTCAAATGATGAACTTCCTATGGTTGTTAATGTAGCTGGAAGATAATACTTGCCTGCATCGTAATAGCCGAAGTGCTCAATTGATTTACAATATGCGAACGCACCGTTGCCTACAGTCGTAAGTGTGCTCTTAGGATCCAGTTCTACAGTCTTCAGGTTTTGAGCACTCTCGAAAAGATTAGAAGGGATTACAGAAATTGTTCCAAGCTTTACGGTTGAACCTACAGGGAAATTAACAGCATAGAACGCATAGTTTCCTAATTGATTAACCTTGGAAAGGTCTAAAACGAATTGAGCGCCACCAGTCAGAGTTATCGGACGACTACTATCCCTATCAGTAATAGTGCCCCAATCATATGTATACACTGTATATGGCGCAAAAGCATCTTCTCCAATTGTCTTAACACCTGTGAGTTCTGTTACATCGATAGTACCAACTGTCGTTAACCAACTGAATGCCTGCTTTCCGATTGTCTTAATGTGACTACCAAGGGAAATAGAAGAAGTAAGCGCCTTGCCATTGAATGCACCGTGATCCTTGTCTGAAACCTCACCCTTAATAGCAGTACAGAAATACTCGTGACCATAGGAATCTTTGATGGCTTCAGTTCCAAAAGATGTGGATGTTCCTCCATAGGAAACGAGCATAACCTCACCGGATGTCTTCGCGTTATCCACGGACGGGTCCTCGGTGGTAATCTGATACTTGTCACCGTTGGCAGTGAATGTGTCACCCTCTCCGGCAAACGCACCAATGCTCATCCAGCTCATGAGAGCGAGAGCACCAAAACGTAAAATTGATTTTTTCATGTTGTTAAAAAATTTAGTTGAACAAAATTGTTGATAAACACTTAATATTATGTTGTTAATACATCATTATGTTGTCTGTTGTTTACACCTTATTATATATTATATATAGTATAGCTTCAATCTTCAGGATTCGGATTCATAATCATCCATCCCGTTGTATCGTCATAGCGCAGTAAATCCGACCGACGTGCACCGTGTGCAGCCTGCCGTTCCCGTGTCCAGTGTGTACCAAATCTATTGTCATTTTCTCATATATTTATGTCCTACTCATCAGTTTCCGGCCATCATCCAGCACCCTCGATTTCCAGCGTTCTTTATTCGACCGTTTAATTCTTAACCTACTAAATCGCCACAAAGTTATATTTTTTTTCTATATTCACCAAAGATTTTTTGCATTTTTTTATGTTTTAACACTTTTTTTGGTCAAAATAGGCGAAAAAAATGTTTTTTTTTTACAAACTTATAGAAAAAGGTGTAAATGGGGAAGGGAGAATGAAGGGATTTCGTGGATTCAACGGTAAATCCCTGCGTCCGTGTGGTTAGCGCTTTCGCGGGGGAAAGTTCCCTTTAGGGGTCGAAGCAAGACACAGGGGTGCATGTGAGCCGATTTAGGATGGAGGGTCCTTCTTGATTGGTGTTGGTTTCTTGCGGCGTTGGAGGAGGGCATGTAGGTGCTGGTCCTGTCGGGCAAAGGTGAGGAATGTGTCGCGGCACACGTTGAACTGCCGGCAAACGGACGCTATGGTTTCGCCGGAGGAGATGAGGATGGTGATCTTTGCCTTGTTGTTTTCGAGGTGTGCCATCTTCGGACAGCTTCCCTTCCTCCGTCCCAGGGTCACCCCTTCCGCCCTGCGGAGTGCGAGGGCTTCCTTTGTCCGCAGGGAGATGAGCTTCCTCTCGATCTCCGCCACGAGTCCGAAGGCGAAGCAGAGGACTTTGCTGTTAATGGTGTCGTCGAAGGTGTAGCCTTCCTTTATGCAATGGAGGACGATGCCTTTCCTTACGCATTTCTCCATGATGACCATGATGTCGGTGAGTGTCCTGCTGAGTCGCGAGACTTCGGTGACGAGGAGAGTGTCTCCGCCCTTCATGCTGTTAAGCACCCGTCCGAGTTTACGGGAGGACTGTTTCTTCTTTCCGCTGACGACCTCTGTCACCCATTTGTCGATGACTATTGACTGCTTGAGCGAGTAGCTCTCGATTTCGTTACGCTGGTTGTCTAACACTTGTTTTGCCGTGCTGATTCTTAAATAAGCTATTACCATATTGAACGTTTATTTTTATACCTTATATGTAATATAACGAAATTAGGAATGAAAAATGAAGAATTTTACCCTTAGATTTACGTCAGATTTATGGAAAGATTGATTTTATCTTGTCTCGGCTGCACTCGGGATAGCAATCAAAAGAGTTTTGTTGCGGCTTCGCCCCTCCGCCGCCATAGGAGATATGGCTCCCCTTTGCGCGGGCAAACATACATAATGTTTGCTTATCCGCAGTCGCCTCTCATTTGCACGAGCCATCAAGCGAAGCGCCTCTCCAAAAAATGCTCCCAGAATATTTTTGCGAGATTTAAGGAAAGATGTTTTCGTGAGATTTAAATCCTGTCATAAATCTTATGATAAATTTCGTATAGACGGAAGGGATTCGAAAGGAGTTGACACTCCGCCAGATGATGCCATCAACCAGATGCATCGTTATCGTGACGCTATCTATTATAAGGATCATGGTTCTGAAGACCTGAAGAAAGAGGTCATCGGTGGTTACATCTTGTTCCCTGGGGATGGAGAACCAGCAAATGTTGAGGTGCCACGCTTTTACAGGACGATTGATGAGGTCAATATTGGTGCTTTCCCTTTGCGACCGAAGGACAAACGAAACCGTGTACTTTTAGAGAATTTCATCAAAGGACTTATTGATAATGCGGCGACGGAAATACTCGCAAAGTCAATTCCGCAGAAGGGTCTGTTCTACAGCAATACAGAGCCAAAGGAACCTACCTACATGATTCTGACTATTGACGATAGCGTAAATGCTGATGTGGATGGCATCCTTTCCGGCAAGAGTTCAACTATCGTTATGGGACGTAAGGGCATGGAGGAAACCAAGGATATCCAGAGTGTCAGATACATTGCGCCTGTTTTCAAAGGTTGCCACATTACCGGCTATTACAAGGTAAAATCTGCAAGATGGACAGAACTTCCTGCTGAGGAGTATTCTATACGCATTACGTTTGATGTTGCAGAATGGACCCAACTTGATGTTCCTGCAAAATTCGGATTGGTGCGTTATGCCTATCGTGGTGTCTGCATGACGAAGGAAGAATTCTTCAAGCACTGCAAGGAGCAGTCTATCTAAAATTGCCAAAATAAATACCGATTTATTTTGTATTTCGCTCACTTAATCGTAACTTTGCAGACTAAATCATCTGATTATGGCTCTGTTTATCTATAATACTCTGACGAGAAGGAAGGAGGAGTTCAAGCCTCTGAATGCCCCGCATGTGGGGATGTATGTGTGTGGCCCTACGGTTTATGGCGATGCTCATCTGGGGCATGCACGCCCTGCCATCACGTTCGACATTGTGTTCCGGTACCTGCAGCATCTTGGCTACAAGGTGAGGTATGTGCGAAACATCACTGACGTGGGGCATCTGGAGCATGATGCCGACGAGGGCGAGGACAAGATCGCGAAGAAGGCGCGGCTGGAACAGCTGGAGCCGATGGAGGTGGCTCAGTACTACATGAACCGTTTCCATGATGCCATGAGGGCGCTGAACGTGCTGAGTCCGAGTATCGAGCCTCTGGCTTCGGGGCATATCATCGAACAGGAGGAGCTGGTGAGGCAGATTCTCGAGAACGGGTTTGCGTACGAGAGCAACGGGTCGGTTTACTTCGACGTGGAGAAATACAACGAGAAGTATCATTACGGCAGGCTGTCGGGCAGGAACCTCGACGACATCATCAATAACTCACGCGAACTGGCGGGGGTGGGCGAGAAGAAGAACCAGGCTGACTTTGCGCTCTGGAAGAAGGCTCAGCCGGAGCATATCATGAGATGGCCGAGTCCGTGGAGCGACGGCTTCCCTGGCTGGCACTGTGAGTGTACGGCCATGGGCAGGAAGTATCTGGGCAGTCATTTCGACATTCACGGCGGCGGCATGGACCTCATCTTCCCTCATCATGAGTGTGAGATTGCCCAGGCGGTGGCAAGTCAGGGTGACGAGATGGTTCACTACTGGATTCACAACAACATGATCACCATCAACGGCCAGAAGATGGGCAAGAGCCTGGGCAACTTCATCACTCTGCCTGAGTTCTTTGCGGGTGCTCACGAGAAACTGGAGAAGGCTTATGCTCCTATGACCATCAGGTTCTTCATCCTCCAGGCTCATTACCGCAGTACGGTGGACTTCAGCAACGATGCCTTGCAGGCTGCGGAAAAGGGTCTCGAGAGGCTGATGGATGCTTGGAAGATGATAAGCAGCGAGAAGGGTCTGGGGTCAAGGGCCGAAGGAGAGGTGCCAGGTGTGGAGATGTCGTTTGTGGACGGTCTGAAGGACAAGTGCTACGAGGCCATGAACGACGACCTGAATACTCCTATCGTAATCAGTCATCTGTTTGATGCCTGCAAGACCATCAATCAGGTGGCCGACAAGAAGATGAGCATGTCGGAGGATGTGAGAAAGGCTCTTGCTGATGTGTTCGGGTTGTTCGCATTCGACATTCTCGGTCTTGTAAGGAGTCAGCAGGGTGCTCAGGGCGGAAATGGCAGCGAGGCAAGGGAGGCGGCTTTCGGCGAGGTGGTCGACATGCTCCTGGAACAGCGCAACAAGGCAAAGGCTGCCAAGGACTGGGCTACTTCGGATGCCATCCGTGACAGGCTGGCTGCCCTCGGATTCGAGGTCAAGGACACTAAGGATGGTGCAACGTGGAAACTGACGCGCTAAGCGCGAGTGAATAGTCAGACCCTACCTAACCTCCCCTTTTAAGGGGAGGAATTCAGAAGTGGATGGTCTGGAGTTGATAGGTTAAAGAAGGCTAATGGCTAATGGCTAATGGCCAAATTATGAATTAAATATATGAAGACTCTGAATAAATTGCTGATGACATTATCTCTGATATTCGAGATAATCTGTCTGGTGGCATGTATATGGATGAGTACCGTCCTGAAGGATGGCCTGAGCTACCTGATGGTGTTCATCTTTGCTGCTGCCGTGGTGATTACAAGCATCACTCTTTATAAGTCAACGAGAAAATAATGAAAATTTTTCATTCTATTATAACCTTTGCGCGGCTGGAGTCGGTGTAGTTGAGCGACTGCTGCTTGCGTAGCCAGCGTTCCACATAGTCGGAACATGGCATCTGGAGGTCTGTTCCCTGATCTGTCTTTGGAGAGGTGCTTATTGACTTGGCATAGCTGTTCGTTACCATCTTGTAGGTGGCCTTCTCGCTGAATTTACTGCCGTCGAGGAGTTCTATCTTGATGCTCTTCGGATGCTTTGTCTCCTTGTCGATTTTCATGACATATCTGATTCCGCCAACTATCGGAATCTGCTTCTCGTCGACGTCGAAGTCGTTCATGATGAAGTCGGCCACTTCCTTGCCTGTCATCTCATAGACTATGGCATTGTTGCCAAATGGGTCGAGGGCGAGGAGGTCGTAGACGGTGAATGGTCCTACATCGTGAGTGTCGTAGCGCACGCCGCCACCATTCTGGATGGCGATGTCGGCTCCTGTCTCGGCTATGAGGGCATCCATCTCCATGTTGCCGAGTTCTTCCTTGGTGTTGAACGGACTTGCAACCTGTGTGAGTGCCTGCCTGAGGACTGGGCTGTCCTGGAAGGTCTCTACCAGTGCCTTCACTTCCTTGTTCTCGGAACTGTTCGTCCCGACGTTAATGAGTCTGGCTGACTTGGCTGTGACCTTGCCTTCGCTGACCTCGAAGGTGGAGAGTGTGGCGAACTGCACCTTGTTCTTTGCCTGAGTGACCATCACTCCGTTATGATATTTCGCTCCGTCGATCTTTGTGTGGGAATGTCCTCCGATGATTGCATCAAGGAACGGATATTTCATTGCCGTGATGGAGTCGGCCAGGTATCCATTGTGAGAAAGGAGAATGAATATGTCGCACTGACTGCGCATCCATTCGTAATCGGGAATGACATCGTCGATGTTCCTGAAGGTCACGCCCTTGATGCGGTCGATGTGGCAGTCGGGGATGTTTGCCGAGTTTATCTGTATTCCACCAAGCAATCCGATTCTTACTCCGTTGGCATCAATGAATCTGTAAGGATACACATGTGTGCGCATTGTGTCCGGCAGGAAGACATTGGCACAGAGATAAGGAAACCTTGAACGGTTGATCTGTGTGCGTAATCCCTCGATGTTGGCGTCGAACTCGTGGTTTCCGATTGCCGAGGCGTTGAACCCGATTGCGTTCATCAGTTCGGTCATAGGCCGTGATGGTTCTGCATTGCGGTCGTTGTAAGGGTTGCCTGTACGGTTGTCACCTCCGGAGAGGATGATCAGTTCGGGATAGAGACTGCGCAGGCTGTCGGCTACGGCTGCCAGTTTTGGCATGTTGTCGATATTGGCATGCATGTCGTTTACGCTGAGGATGTGTACCTGCTTCTGGGCGAGGATGGTGTTCTCGCAATATTCCCCCCATGAGCATGGGAGGAATGTTGCTGAGAGCAATAGTGCGAATTGCTTAATAGTCATTTTAAACTCTTAAACTTCTAATTATTTTTTATTTCTGTATTTGATAGAGTACGAATGTCTTTGCAGGAACGGTGACAGCCATTTCGGATGTCGTGATGGCGCCTGCATCCTGAGTCTGAGGAACATATTTCCGTGGAGCATCAAGGGTGTTCTCGCCATCCATGTCGTCGGCGTGGAAAGCGACTTTCGTCACTTTGTGGCTCCCCTTCAGGCCCTTGAAGCTGAGATTGATGTCCTGAGGCTTGCTGCCTGTGTTGACAATCTTGACGCAGTACTGGTTCTTGTTCTTGTCGAAGTTTGCACTTGCAAAGAGGCCTTCCTGTCCTTCGATGCCCTCGACTGGCTTACCGTCCCATGTGAGAGGAACTACGTTGGTACCCTTGTTGAGGGAGAACATCTGCTGAACATAGTAGCTGCATGAATTGAATGTGCGTAGGTTGTCGTACCAGATCATGTCTGGTCGCCACTGCCATCCGTCGATATGTGCAAAGAGAGGTGCGTAGGTTGCCATTTCCACTACATCGGCATTGCGCTCGACGCCTGTCATGAATGCTGCCTCGAGAAGAGCTGCCTCGAAATGATTCCACTTCTTTCCCTTGCCGTGACATGCATATTCGCCGGCAAATACCTTGCTGCCCTTGCGAGGATAGTTGTCGTAGCGAGGACCACTTGTAAGGAACCATGATTCAGGGCGATAGAAATGTTCGTCGACGAGGTCGGCACCAATCTTACGCATTTCAGGCCAGAGGAATTCGAAGTCGGCACCTTCGCTGTTAGGGCCTGATGTTCCGATAATCTTTATGCCAGGGTACTTTGCGCGAACCTGGTCTACGAATGGCTGAAGGTGGTCGATGTATGTCTGTCCCCACTGCTCGTTGCCGATAGCCACGAACTTGAGGTTGAATGGTGCCGGATGTCCCATGTCGGCACGGATCTTTGCCCATTTGTTGGTCTGAGGATCACCATTGGCAAACTCGATGAGGTCGAGGACGTCGTCGATATATGGCTGGAGCTCGTCAACTGGCTGATGAGCCTTCTCGCTCTGGTTCTGGAACTGGCAGGCAAGTCCTACACTGATTACAGGCAGTGCCTCGGCTCCAATCTCTTCGCAAAGCTGGAAATACTCGAAGAATCCCAGTCCGTAGCTCTGGAAGTAATCCGGGAAGAAACGGTAGTCAAAGGTGTAGTGCCAGCGGTTCTCGTTCAGAGGACGGTTCTCTACCGGACCTACTGAGTTCTTCCACTGATAGCGAGTGTTGAGGTCTGTACCTTCTACGATACATCCTCCAGGGAAACGGAACACGCCTGGCTTGAGGTCTGCAAGAGCCTGGGCGAGGTCTTTTCTCATGCCGTTCTCGTGTCCTTTCCATGTGTCTACAGGGAAGAGGCTGATATGCTCAAGGTCAACGACTGCGCTGTTTCTGCTGAGCATGACACGGAGGGTTCCCTTGTCGACAGTCTTGTTTGCCTTCAGTACAATCTGATATTTCTTCCATTCTTTTCCGCTGATGGTCAGTTCTTTCTCTACGAACTGCTGGCGCTCGTCCATTGTCTTAGGGTCGCAGAGCATGACACGAATCTTGGCCGTACCACCCTCTGGAGTGCGGGCCCATACAGAGAAACGATAGTCGGCACCCTGCTGGTAGCCAATTCCGAAATAGCCCTCATTCTCAAGACCTGAATACTTGTCGTTGTGTCCGCTGTAGCCGAGACGGATGTAGTGAGGACATTTGTCGAATGGTCCGTCATTCTGTAGCTTTATGTTCCCGAAGACGTTCCATCCCATGTAATGGTCTGGAAACTCAAAGGAACGGTTCTTTACCAATTCGCCATACAGACCTCCGTCTGCTGCGTAATTGATGTCTTCGAAGAAGATTCCGTACATGGTTGACTGAATGTTTGCGCCAACCTTCTTTGTGTTGACTTCAAACTGCTTCTGGGCATGCATACTAAGACCACAAAGGCCAAGTCCCAGTGTGAGTGCGAATAATTTTTTCATATTTACAGGTTTAGAATACATATAGTTTTAATTATTTTATGTAATGACTGTTGCTCGCCTGATGGCTCGTGCAAATGAGAGGCGACCAACAAACTCGTTTGAGTGCTATCCCGAGTGCAGCCGAGACAAGATTAAATCAACTCTTTAAAAAAAACATACAATGTGTGAAGAATTATGAATTATTTTGTAACTTTGCAAAGGTAAAAAAAATTTTTGAGAATGCTACTATTAATTATAAAATTTATTTTCGGTGTTGTTGCAGTGTTATCAGGCGCCGACTGGCTGACCGAGGGTGCATCGGCCATAGCAAGGAAACTGAAGGTATCGTCGATGATAATAGGACTTACGGTTGTTGCCTTCGGTACGAGCATGCCGGAACTGGTTGTGAGTACGATTGCAAGTATCCAGGGTAATTCTGATATGGCCATAGGCAATGTGGTCGGAAGCAATATATTCAACACTCTTGCCATAGTGGGATGCACGGCATTGATGTGTCCGGTGGCCTGCAAGAGAAATAGTATTCTGTACGAGATGCCTATCAACATATTCGTGTCAGTGCTTTTTCTTCTCTTCGTAGCCGAGTGTTCGATGGGTGGGGTCACTATTGACAGGATTGAGGGTGTCATTCTGCTGTTGTGTTTCAGTTGCTTCCTTGCCTACACGTTAATCATGGCCAAGAAGGACCGCAAGAGTGCAGACTCAGATAATCAGCAGTCAAAGGAATCTGGTTCCATGATTAAGGCCGTTATTCTTGTACTCGGGGGGTTGGCTTGTTTGATTCTTGGAGGTGAGTTCCTCGTCAATGGCGCGTCAGGAATTGCCAGGACATTGGGTGTGAGCGATTCTGTCGTTGCCCTCACTATTGTTGCTGCCGGCACGTCATTCCCAGAACTGGCAACCAGTGTGATGGCTGCAAGGAAGGGTGATATCGACATGGCTCTCGGGAATGTAGTAGGTAGCAATATCTTCAACATATTACTTATATTAGGTGTGTCTTCTACCATTTCGCCTTTGCAGATTGGTACTATCACGAATGTTGACTATGCCTTCCTGCTTGGCTCGTGCGTGGTACTCTGGATATTTGCCTTTATTGGTAAGAGGAAAGTGATAAACAGGGTGGAAGGTGGTTTTCTCGTGGTTTGCATGATAGCATACTATGTGTGGCTCGTATATAATTCACAGTCTTAGGACAGGTTATCGTACAGGCAGGAGTGACAAGGAAGTCAGTTTTCTGTCCGAGGCATCTCTTCATACTGGGGAGATGACTTGCCTTTTAGGACCGAATGGGGCGGGCAAGTCTACCTTGCTGCGGACAATGGCAGGGTTCCAGCCTCCTCTTGAAGGGGGAATATCGCTTTTCGGCAAGCCGCTGACAGACTACAAGACCAGTGAACTGGCACGGAAGGTCAGTATTGTTCTCACTGACAACAGCCATATTCACAACCTGTCTGTCTTTGATGTGGTGGCCATGGGTAGAAATCCCTATACCGGGTTCTGGGGACGTCTGAGCAGTCACGACAAGGATGTGATACATCAGTGTATGGAATGGGTGAATATTGAGTATCTCGCCAGTCAGCGTATAGATGCCATAAGTGACGGTGAACGCCAGAAGGTGATGCTTGCGAAGGCAATAGCACAGGAAACTCCTGTCATACTGCTGGACGAGCCAACAAATTTCCTGTATTATCCTGACAAGGTACACATCATGCAGCTTCTCAAAAAACTGGCTCATGAGATGGACAAGACGGTGCTGTTCTCGACTCATGCCGTGGAACTGGCACTACAGATGGCAGACCAGATTTGGTTTCTCGACAAGGGCCGTATGATTACGGGAACCCCAGAATCATTGTGTGAAAACAGAATAAACGAATTATCATATGAAAAGGTTATTGACTGTATTGATGCTATTAATAGTGTGCATCAGTGCAATGGGGCAGATGATCAGTGAGGAGGAGGCTAAAAGGAATGCTTTCAGATTTCTTTCCTCGATAGGCAATAATGTCAAGGCCAGAGACGGACAAGATATAAAACTGAACCTCGAACATAAGGCTGGCAAGGATGGGAAAGTCTCATACTATGTCTTCAACAAGTCCGACGGAGGCTTTGTCATTGCGGCTGGTGATGAGGTTGCCGAAGAAATTCTCTGTTATTCTGCAACGGGAACATTCGACAAGTCGGATATATCTCCAAATTTCCAGTATTGGCTCGATGAATACGAACGACAGATTTCCTTTGCACTGGAAAATAGTGTCACTTCTTCTGCTGTCAAGGCTGCTGCCTCTGAACGGACGGATGTCACTCCTCTTGTAAAGACAAAATGGGATCAGCTGGCACCATATAATAATATGTGTCCGAAACTGAATAGTTCAGGTACAAGAAAAGCCTATACAGGATGTGTTGCAACTGCAATGTCTCAGGTTATGCGGTACCACGAGTGGCCAGAGGTAGCTCATGGCTCACATTCCTATTATGACATATTTTCCGAGGAGGACCGTTCGGGAGACTTTGACGGGCATAGGTATGACTGGAAGAATATGCTTCTGACTTATAATGGAACCTACACTGAGAAGCAGGCAAATGCTGTGGCACAGCTCATGCTGGATTGTGGCATTGCAGTGGAGATGGCGTATAGTGGAGATGGCAGTGCTGCGTGGTCGGAGAACATAGCTTATGCGCTGGTGAACTATTTTGGTTATGATGCAGGAATCAGCCAGGTCTTTCATGACCATTGCACCGATGAGGAATGGGCAGGGTATATCTATAATGAGCTAAGCAGTAATCGCCCTGTCATCTTCAGCGGCGAGACTGTTGATTATGCTGGTCATTGCTTTATCTGTGACGGCTATGACGCTGCTACGGACAAGTATCATTTCAACTGGGGCTGGGGTGGTTCGGATGACTGTTATTGTGCTCTCACGGCAGTAAAGGCTGGTTACGATAAGTTCAGTTATTATCAGGACATAGTCTTTGGCATTCAGCCTCCTTTAGCCGAGACGGTTGTGCCGATTAACATAGCCGCTATGGAAGGAAATCTCTATTACACATCAAAGATCAAGGATGATAAGACGACTTTTACGGTAAAGTACAGGACGATGTATGGAACATCCTTCGTGTACAATGCCACTTATTGTGATGTCGATGTCCTTTTCACCATGAAATATGAGAATGTGGAGACTGGTGACTGCCATTATGCCGCACTTACGGACATTGAAGCAAACAGAAAGTCTTTCAAGGGGATATATCCTCTTAGGGAAGGTGAGGATGGCTATGTGTCTTATGATGGCTTTAAGGATATTACGGTATCGGATGTCATGGTTCCAGACCTTCCTTCTGGCAAGTATAGGGTCACTCTTGTCTATAAGGACTATCTTTATAAAGACAGTACTGATAAGTCTATGTGGCAAGAGGTCCGGACAGATGTAGGCAGTAGGAATTACAGGGAAATAAGCATTGACAATCCTGATGCGATAGACGAATTGCCAGGCATGTCTGTGCAGGACGTGCAGGTATACGACCTTGCAGGAAGAAAGGTGACGGTCACACCTGCATCCGGCATATATGTCATTAACGGAAAGAAAATACTTTTAAAATAGTCACTATATGAAAGGAATAGTCTTAGCTGGTGGTTCAGGCACACGCCTCTACCCAATCACAAAGGGAGTCAGCAAGCAGCTGATACCAATTTTCGACAAACCGATGGTTTATTATCCGATAAGTGTACTCATGCTTGCGGGAATACGTGAGATACTCATCATATCCACTCCTTACGACTTGCCGGCATTCAGGCGTCTGCTTGGCGACGGCAGCGATTACGGAGTGCATTTCGAGTATGCGGAGCAGCCATCTCCTGACGGACTTGCGCAGGCTTTCATAATAGGTGAGGAATTTATTGGCAATGACAGTGTCTGTCTCGTCCTCGGTGACAACATATTCCAGGGGTCAGGTCTTACCCGCATCCTCATGGAGGCTCGTCGTCAGGTAGAGGAAGAAAACAAGGCAACAATATTTGGTTATTGGGTGAACGACCCTGAACGCTATGGTGTTGCTGAAATGGACAAGGACGGCAACTGCCTGTCAATAGAGGAGAAGCCTCTGAACCCGAAGAGCAACTATGCAGTAGTAGGCCTTTATTTCTATCCCAACAAGGTGGTTGAGGTTGCAAAGAACATAAAACCATCAGCTCGTGGCGAGTTGGAAATCACTACTGTCAATCAGCAGTTCCTTAACGACCATGAACTGATGGTTCAGAAACTCGACCGTGGGTTTGCATGGCTTGATACCGGCACTCACGATTCCCTGAGCGAGGCAAGCACTTACATCGAAGTCCTTGAAAAACGAACAGGACTGAAGATTGCCTGTCTTGAGGGTATTGCCCTCGAGAAGGGATGGATCAGTCCTGACAAGATTCGTCAGCTGGCTCAGCCAATGCTCAAGAACCAGTATGGTCAGTATCTTGTATGGCTGGCTGACAGGGCTGAGAACGGATAGGCTTATAACCCGATTGCCGGTCTATGATGTTCGATAGTCTGCTGGCTGATGCGATGAACATAGGTTGAATGTCTCGTTATCTCGCTCATGGCCATATTGAAGAATGTCTCCTGGCTTTTTGCGAATAGTTCAGGGGATTTCTTTGCGTCTCTCAGGATGAGTTGAGCCATCACTGTGTAGACGGTCATTTCGTACAGGCTCCTGCCACAATAGTCAAGCACTTCCTGGCTTTCCTGTGCCTTGACATATTCTGTTGCCTCTTCGAGCTTGTCAATCATGAAGTTGATGTCGTCATTCTTCCATTCCGACTCCTTGATGAAATTGAGGTAGGTTCCGTTTGTGATGTATCTGAGTGCAGCGACAACCTGAAGTTGTGTCGTTCCTTCATATATACTTGTGATGCGGGCATCCCTGTAGAGTCGCTGGCATCTGTATTCCTGCATGTACCCGCTTCCTCCATGAATCTGGATGGCATCGTAAGTACTCTGGTTGGAGAATTCCGAATTGATGCCCTTGGCAAGTGGAGTGAAAGCATCGGCCAATCGGGAGTAGGCCTTCAGCTCCTTCCTCTCATCGGGAGTGAGCTGACGCTCGCGACTGGTATACTCGAGGATCTTGTAGACGTCAACATATTTGGCACACTCATAGAGCAATGTCCTTCCTGCGTCCAGACGTGCCTTTATCTTGCCGATCATCTCATACACTGCAGGGAACTGAATTATTTCCTTTCCGTACTGCTTCCTGTCGTTGGCATAGGCTACTGCTTCTTCGTATGCTGCCTGTTGCAGACCCACCGACTGAGCTGCAATGCCCAGTCGTGCTCCGTTCATGAGTGACATCACATAGCGGATGAGACCAAGTTTTCTGTCACCGATAAGCTCAGCCTTTGCATTCCGGAACACCAGCTCGCATGTAGGACTTCCGTGGATTCCCAGTTTGTTCTCGATTCGTCTCACCGTCAGTTCCTTGCCGTTGTTGGCCTTGTTCTCTCGGTTGTCATAGATAAACATCGAGAGGCCTCGCCCGTCAGTAGTTCCTTCCTCGCTTCTTGCCAGGACGAGATGGATGTCGCTGTCACCGTTAGTGATGAAGCGTTTCACTCCGTTCAGGTACCAGCAGTTATCCTCTTCCGAGAATGTGGCTTTAAGCCTTACGGACTGTAGGTCACTGCCGGCATCGGGTTCTGTGAGGTCCATCGACATTGTGGCCCCATTGCATACAAGAGGGACATATTTCTTCCTCTGCTCATCTGTACCGAAGGAATAGAGGGTTTCGATGCAGTCCTGCAACGACCATACATTCTCGAATCCTGCATCACCCGAGCTGATAATCTCGTTTACTGCCGTGTAGACGGTAAGTGGCAGATTCAGACCGCCATACATTCGTGGCATGGTGATTCCGCAGAGCCCGGCTTTCACGATGGCATCAAGATCTTCCGCAGTCTTGGCTGCAAATATCACTCGACCATTCTCACAGTGAGGGCCCTCATGGTCAATGGCTTCTGCGTTCGGACTGATGACATTTGCATTGATGTCGCCTACTACGTCCAGTACTCTGTCGTAGGAGTCAAGGGCATCGTCAAGGTCTTTAGGCGCATAGTCGTATTCCGCAGCTTCGGTAAAGTCCTTTTCCCTCAGGCTGACGATTCGTCCCATCAGGTCGTTATTCTCAAGATGGAACCGATATTCTGGATTCTCTCTGTATGTATTCATTTATTTAAATTTTAACCTATAACCTTTATTGCCATTAGCCATTGGCTGTTAGTCATTTTACATTAGTCATTCATTGTTAACTGTTAACTATTAACTGATAACTAAATTTAAAACTGGCTCTCAACTCTAAACTCTACACTCTACACTCTAATTTTTATAGTACTTCATCAGCTTAGGCAATACGTCCTCCACATTACCCACTATCTTGTAGTCGGCTATCTGAGAGATTGGTGCATCGGGGTCGTTGTTGATGGAGATGATGATTCCCGATTCCTTCATTCCGGCGACGTGCTGGATTGCACCGCTGATGCCACATGCTATGTACACCTTCGGACGGACAGTCACGCCCGTCTGGCCTATCTGTCTGTCGTGGTCAACCCATCCTGCATCTACGGCAGCGCGACTGGCACCTACCTCTGCGTGGATTTCCTTTGCGAAGTCGAACAGGAGCTTGAAACCTTCCTTGCTTCCCACTCCGTAGCCACCTGCAACGATGATGTTAGCGCCTTTCAGGTTGTGCCTTGCTGCCTCTACATGGCGGTCAAGGACTTTCACCACGAAGTCAGCATCGCTGACGTATTTGCTTACATCGTGTCTTATGACCTTATAATTGTCGTTCCTCACTTCCTTCTTCGCCATCACTCCGTCTCTCACTGTTGCCATCTGAGGACGATGTTCCGGATTGACGATAGTAGCTATGATACTTCCTCCGAATGCCGGACGAATCTGCATCAGCTGGTTCTCGTAATGCTTCTCTTCGAACTCGCCCTTCTCGTTCTTCACCTTCATGTCGAAGTCGTCAATCTCCAGATGGGTGCAGTCGGCGGTAAGTCCGCTACCGAGTGCTGACGACACGCGTGGGCCAAGATCCCGCCCAATCACCGTTGCGCCCATGAGACATATCTGTGGCTGTTCTTCCCTGAAGAGTTGCACTATGATTGATGTGTGAGGAAGGGTAGTGTATGGGAAGAGCCTCTTGTCGTCGAAGACATGAATCTTGTCTGGACCATAAGGAGCAACCTGCTTTTCGATGCCGTCGAGTCCGTCACCTATGCAGATACATTCAAGGTCTGTCTGCAACCTGTCGGCCAGTTCACGTCCCTTGGTCAGCAGTTCCTGGCTTACTTCAGCCACCTTGTTCTGCTCACCTATTTCTATATATACAAATACACTGTCCATAATTTAGCCATTAGCCATTGGCCATTAGCCGTTAGCCTTTTTTTCACTATTCACTATTCACTGTTCACTGTTCACTCTGGCTTTGCCAGTAGTTATATTGTGTTGCTTTCTTTAAGTTCGTTAATCAGACCGCGAATATCCTCGTCAGAGCCGGAAAGGATCTTGGTCTCCTTTGCCTTGAACACAATGTTCTTCACTGCCTTCACGTTTGTGGGCGAGCCAGCCTTGCCAATTTGCGATGGGTCGGCATCAATATCGGCAGCACCCCACTGAGTGAACGACCTGTTCTTGTTTGCCAGCACCTTCTTCACGTTGCGGAACCGGCAAGGTGCAGCAGTGCCGTTTACGGTCAGCACACAAGGCATCGGGCATTCCACCGTCTCCTTCCCTCCGTCGATGTGACGTCTCAGGGTGAGCGATCCACCCTCATGCCGTATCACCTCCTCCACGTATGTCACCTGTGGCAGTCCCAGTTTCTCAGCCACCTGAGGTCCCACCTGAGCCGTGTCGCCGTCGATAGCCTGCCGTCCGCAGAGGATAAGGTCATATTCCCCAATCTTTCTTATGGCCTGTGAAAGGGCATAACTTGTGGCGAGGGTGTCCGCACCGCCGAGAGCCCTGTCAGTCAGCAGGATTGCATCATCAGCACCTCTGAACACACCATCTCTCAGCACCTCCTCAGCCTTAGGCAACCCCATTGTGAGCAACGTCACCTTTCCGCCCTGCTCGTCCTTCAGCCTCAGAGCCATCTCGAGGGCATTCAGGTCATCGGGATTGAAAATGGCTGGAAGAGCACCGCGGTTGACCGTACCCTCAGCCGTCATGGCATCAGGACCGACATTATGAGTGTCGGGCACTTGCTTGACCAGTACAATTATATTCATTATTCAGTAAATGTTTTGTTTCAAATTGCAAATATAGTAAAATTAACTGAAAAAAACATATAATGTACCAAAATAAGTAAATAGACGAATGGTTTCCGAGGGTCGCGCGTGCGGAGGCGGAAGGCTATGCGAGTGGAGTCGGGGTCGGATTTGTGTGGAGATGAAGTCGGGGTTGAAGTGGGGCTCATTCGGGTTTGTACTGAGGTGTAGTCTGAAAGATAGTTATCTTACGGCGTGAAGATAGTTATCTTACAGGCGAAAGATAGTTATCTTACGGGGTGAAGATAGTTATCTTTCAGAACACGCATCAGTTCAAGGGTGAGCAAACGACAGTACAAACCTGAATGACAGTGCGTTCGACTCTGATGACATGACTGCAGGAATATGGCCGTATGAGCCGTTTATCGACCCTACCTGACAAGATGAAAAAACTGGCAAATAGCGGGATGCCATTTGCCAGTTGATAGTGTCTGCTGGATATTGCGTATCGGGATCAGTTGAGGCGGAAGTTTATAGGGACGTTGAATAACACGCGGACAGTCTTGCCTCTCTGCTTGCCTGGGGTCCAGGCTGGCATGGACTTGATGACTCTCTCGGCTTCGCTGTCGAGTTCGGTGCAGGCCTGGTCGTATCTTGCCTGGAGTACCTTTATCTGTTCGTCGGTAAGTCCCTTTGCCTTCTCGCTTTCTGCGTCGGGATGGTTTGTCTTTATGTCGCTTGCTGATTTCACGACTTTGACTTCTTCGATGCCTCCGACTTTGTTGACCACAAATTTTACCATGACTCTTCCTTGTACGCCCAGTTCCTTGGCAAGTTGAGGATAATGGATGTTTTTGCTGAGAAATGCCATCAATGCCTGCATCCCGCCAGTGAACTCGGGCATTTCCTCTACGACCTGGAAGACTTCATCGTCGTCGGACGGCTGGCCGTCGGCTTGCTCCTGGACTATCGGCAGGTCTTCCTGTGCCGTTGACAGTTCTGCTTCCAGTTTCCGTATTTCCTGCCTCATTTCTTCTGCGTGTTTCTTGGTACGGATCTCGATTACGCCGTTCTTGCCCTGTTCGCCCCAGATGGCCTTTGCTGCTGCATCTTTGAGAATGGAGACGGATTCGATGTCGTCTTCCTTGAGTCCGAGTGATTCGAAGACATTTTGTGAGATGTTGAGTGCAACTCCGCCTTCCTTAATGATTTTGGCTCCCTTGACATTTACGACATTGCCGTTGAGCACTACGAGCGGTTCGTCGTCGGTGACGATTGGTGCTTCTGGGACCTCCTCTAAGTCTTCTTCTAAAGGAAGAGACTTTGTAATGGTTGATGGTGTAGTTGGCTGTTCATTAATGATGTTTGCCACTACATTGGTCTTGATTTCCTTCTTCACTCCTTCGAGTGAGATAGGGCGGGCGAATGCGGTGAGTGCAATGCCCATGATTGGAATGGCAGCGAGTAACCAGAGGGTGCGCCATTTTGTTGATTTTTGTTTTTTCATCATAATGATTCGTTTTTTAATGTTGAGATTGAACGAACTTGCAAGCGCATAGGCCTCTGCACCGACAGTTCTTATCAGTAGTAATCGCTGGTAGTCGCGTGACACGACATGATAATGATTGATCACTTCATCATCGGCTTCGTATTCATGGACTATCTTGATTTCTTTCATTACAAGCCAGCATACTGGGTTGAGCACGGTGCATACGAGGAGGAAGAGGAGGTCGAGGAAGTGGAGCTGTTTCACGTGCGACAGTTCGTGGAGTATGCTTGCACGGCGTGAGAATCCGGACTCTGAGGATGGAACGACTATGTAGTTGATCCAGTTGAACGGTCCGTAGGCTTCGTCGTGGGTGACTATGTGTGTCCATCTGCCGAGCCTGTGCTGTGGCTTGCCTCTCAGGAACTGAATGATCTTGACAGACGAGCGTGTCCATCCTATGAGAAGGGTGACGACATAGATGGTGTAGATGGCTATTATGAGGAGTGCCCAGATGGTGTCGGACTGGCTGCCTGGATTGGTGCCGCTGGCAGTCACCTCGATGTCGGGAAGCATGAATGTGCTTTCGGGATTGTGGCGAAGGGCCTTCACGAGTGTGGTCTGTTCGATGGTGAACTGCTGAGCGTCGGGACTGCTTATGTGGAAAAGCGGCAGGATCATCGAGAGTGCGACGCTTCCGAGCAGATAGTACCGGTTGAACCTGTGGAGTGTGCTTCCGCTCAGACACAACTTATAGAGTGCCAGGAATATCAGCAATGCTAATGCCCATTCCAATATGTAGACTACAAATGTTCCTAATGACATAATCTATTATTAATTAATTATGAATTCTCTTGGTGCTGACTGGACGGACATAGCGGAGGTTGTCTGCCTCGGTGTAGCTCATGTCGGGGTATGAGGTGTTGAAGTACATGAAGGCGATAAATGGCTTGTGGTCGGGATCGACGTCCTTGGTCCAGTAACCAGAACTGACGTGTGGGATGAAGATGGAATTGCCGTTTGGGCCTGTCACGATATATCCTCTTGGTGCGTCTTCCTGCCATTCCCATGTGCATTTGTCCATGAGTTCACTGACTTGCTCGAGGGTAGGTGCTTTCCATTCTTTTCCCCAGGTGCGTGACAGGGTCTTGTTCTGACGGCCTGAGTGTGCCTTGCCGTTCCATGTCAGTTCCTTTCCTATCTCTGCATCAGCAGAGGCTCCGTAATTGTGGTTTGCCCACATGACTGAAAGGCCGAGGTCGACTGGCTGGCCGATAGTGCCTATCAGCGTCTCCTGATGCTTGCAGCCTGTAAGTGATATGGCTGCGAGGGCAAGGATGAATGGTATGACTTTGTCGGTTTTCATTTCTCGATCATCTTTATCAGCTCTTTCAGGTCGTCGATGCTGATTTCCTGTTCTGTGACTAACTGGGAGATGAAGTCCATGTACGATCCGTTGAAGAACTTGTCGATGCTGTCCTTGTTCATCATCTCGGCATACTTCTCGCGGGTCATTGCTGCTTCATAGAGAAAGAATCGCGGGCCGAGTGCCTTATGTGTAATCATTCCATGAGTCTCCAGCCTGCGTACGTACGTTGCAAGTGTGTTGAAATGGGGCTTTGGCTCGGGCATCTGTTCTGTGAGGTCTCTCATTGACAATGCTCCTTTGTCCCAAAGTACATTCAAGATTTCCAGTTCTTTATCTGTCAGTTTCTTCATAAATATTCAGTGTCTGCATTGCGATATAATGCCTGTTAAACTACTTTTGTGTTGCAAAGAAACTACTTTTTGTAATTATATCCAAATTATTTCACAAAAATTAAGGTTTTATGTGTAGTTATTAACACATGTGGTGAGCCCAAAAAAAGAAGGAGCCGTTGTGGTTGGCTCCTTCCTTTAATATTATATTATAATAATGTGTGCGGACGAATGTCAGTCTGCGAGTTTTGCCTTGATGTATTCGCGGTTGAGGCGGGCGATGTTGGCGATTGTCTCGCACTTAGGACATACGGCCTCACATGCACGGGTGTTGGTGCAGTTTCCGAATCCGAGTTCGTCCATCTTTGCAATCATTGCCTTAGCACGCTTTGCTGCTTCAGGACGTCCCTGTGGGAGGAGTGCAAGCTGGCTTACCTTTGAAGAGACGAAGAGCATAGCACTTCCGTTCTTACATGCAGCAACACAGGCACCGCAACCGATGCAGGATGCGCAGTCCATTGCCTCGTCGGCATTCTGCTTAGGGATGAGGATTGCGTTTGCATCCTGAGGAGCACCAGTGCGTACACTTACATAACCTCCTGCCTGGATGATCTTGTCGAATGCAGAACGGTCGACCATGCAGTCCTTGATTACAGGGAAGCCTGCGCTGCGCCATGGCTCGATGGTGATGACATCGCCGTCATTGAAGCGGCGCATATAGAGCTGACAGGTGGTTGCTCCGCGTTCCGTCTTGCCATGTGGAGTTCCGTTGATGTAGAGTGAGCACATTCCACAGATTCCCTCACGGCAGTCGTGGTCGAATACGAATGGTTCCTTGCCTTCCTCGATGAGCTGCTCATTGAGGATGTCGAGCATTTCAAGGAATGAAGTGTCGTCTGGAATGTCCTTCATTACTCGTGAATCAAAATGTCCCTGATCCTTCGGACCATTCTGTTTCCAGTACTTTATTGTAAAACTTATATTCTTTGCCATGACGTTTAGTTCTTATAGTTACGGGTTTGTACTTTGATTGCTTCATATTCGAGAGGTTCCTTGAGGAGGGTTGGCTCCTTGTCGTCAGAACCTTCATATTTCCAGCATCCAACATAGAAGTAGTTGGCATCGTCACGCTTGGCTTCGCCTTCTTCTGTCTGGTATTCCTCGCGGAAGTGACCACCACAGCTCTCGTTGCGTGAGAGAGCATCGTAGGCGATAAGCTTACCCATTGTGAGGAAGTCGTCGAGATGAACTGCCTTGTCGAGCTCTACGTTCAGGCCTTCCTTTGTGCCTGGAATGAAGAGGTTGGTCTCGAATTCCTTGCGGAGTTCCTCAATCTTCTTGAGACCAGTCTTGAGGCCTTCCTCAGTACGGCCCATTCCGATGTATTCCCAGCAGATGTGACCGAGTTCCTTGTGGATAGAGTCGACACTGCGCTTTCCCTTGATATTCATAAGGTGGTCGATACGGTCTGCAACGGCCTTTTCTGCCTCGTCGAATGCAGGGTTGTCAGTAGGAACCTTGCCCCAGAGTGACTGGTCGGCGAGGTAGTTCTGGATTGTGTATGGGAGTACGAAATAACCGTCTGCAAGTCCCTGCATGAGGGCAGATGCACCGAGGCGGTTTGCTCCGTGGTCGGAGAAGTTACATTCACCGATTGCGAAGAGTCCAGGAATTGAAGTCTGGAGTTCATAGTCTACCCAGATGCCACCCATTGTGTAGTGGATTGCAGGGAAGATCATCATTGGCTTGTAGTAGTCGATTCCGTTTTCTGTCCTTACCTTTTCGCCTGGGTTTACGTCTGTGATTTCCTCATACATGTCGAAGAGGTTTCCGTAGCGCTGGCGTACGATGTCAATGCCAAGGCGCTGGATGCTCTCTGAGAAGTCAAGGAATACTGCAAGGCCGGTGTTGTTCACACCGAATCCCTTGTCGCAACGTTCCTTTGCTGCACGGCTGGCAACGTCGCGAGGCACGAGGTTTCCGAATGCAGGATAGCGGCGCTCGAGATAATAGTCGCGGTCCTCTTCAGGAATGTCCCATCCCTGCTTTGTGCCTGCCTGGAGTGCCTTTGCATCTTCGAGCTTCTTTGGAACCCAGATACGACCGTCGTTGCGGAGTGACTCTGACATAAGGGTCAGCTTACTCTGCTTGTCACCGTGAACAGGAATACATGTAGGGTGAATCTGTACATAGCAAGGATTTGCCATGTAAGCGCCCTTACGGTAGCATGCGAGTGCTGCGGAGCAGTTACATCCCATTGCGTTGGTTGAGAGGAAATATGTGTTTCCGTATCCACCGGTTGCGATTACGACTGCATTTGCTGTGAAGCGCTCGAGCTTTCCTGTCACGAGGTTCTTTGCAATGATACCGCGAGCCTTGCCGTCGATGATGACGACGTCGAGCATCTCATAACGTGTATAGAGCTTTACCTTTCCTGCCTGAACCTGTGCAGAGAGTGCACTGTAGGCACCGAGAAGGAGCTGCTGGCCTGTCTGTCCCTTTGCGTAGAAGGTACGTGATACCTGTGCTCCACCGAATGAACGGTTAGCAAGCATACCGCCATATTCGCGGGCAAAAGGAACACCCTGTGCCACGCACTGGTCGATGATGCTGTTGCTGACTTCTGCAAGACGATAGACATTAGCTTCGCGAGCACGATAGTCACCACCCTTTACTGTATCGTAGAAAAGACGGTATACAGAGTCACCGTCGTTCTGATAGTTCTTTGCTGCGTTGATACCACCCTGGGCAGCGATAGAGTGAGCACGGCGTGGTGAGTCCTGGATACAGAAGTTCAACACGTTGAAACCCATCTCGCCAAGACTTGCGGCTGCACTGGCACCTGCAAGACCTGTACCTACTACGATGACATCAAGTTTCAGTTTGTTCTTTGGATTTACCAAACGCTGATGAGCCTTGTAGTTGCTCCATTTTTCAGCTACAGGTCCTTCTGGAATTCTTGAATTTATCTGTGGCATAGTTTTATTTACTATTTTACTATTTACTATTTCTTGCGCTCCGTAGGTGCTCAGGCGAGCAAGCTCGGAGTCCTATTTATTTTATCATTTGGTCATCTGACCCCTTAATTATTTAGCAGAATCCTAAGCTCTTCACGAAGAATGCGACTACGACAGCAACGAAGAGCAGCATGACGAGTGTAACGTATACGATACCGATTACTCTCCAGCGATTGAACCAGATGTGTCCGTTCCAGCCGAGAGTCTGGATTGCACTCCAGAAACCATGAGTGAGGTGGAACCAGATAGCAAGAAGCCATACGATGTAGAGAACAACGAAGATAGGATTGCTGAATGTGTCCTGAATGTATGCGAAACCATCGGAAGCACTGTGACCACCCATGAATGGAGTTCCGAGGAGTTCTGCAAACATCATGTTGTACCAGAAGTTGAAGAGATGCAGCAGCAGACCGAGAACTACGATGATTCCGAGAACGAACATGTTCTGTGATGCCCATTCCACCTTCTCAGGCTTGCTTGTTACTGCATAACGATTGTTACCACGTGCCTTCTTGTTCTGGATTGTGAGGATGAAAGCATACACGATGTGAATAACAGCGAGTGCTGCTAATGCCAGTGTAGCCACAACTGCGTACCAGTTGGCACCTAAGAATTCACAGACTGCATTGTAGGCGTCACCACTGAAGAGTGCCACTGCATTCATACATCCGTGAAAGGTAAGGAAGAGAATGAGGCAAATTCCAGTAACGGACATAACCACTTTCTTTCCTACAGATGAACTAATTAACCACATGTTTTTTTAAGTTTTTGTGTTGTTGAAATTATTTTGAATTTATAGATTTCTGCAAAGTTAGTAAAAAATCATGAATAATGAAGAATGAACTACTTATTATTTACCATTTACCATTTACAATTTACCATTTATTTACGATTTGGTAATTTAATCATGCTATTTAAGTCAATAGTCGGTGAAATGACTAAATGGAGAATAAATGGGACTCCGAGCTTTGCTCGCCTGAGCACCTACGGAGCGCAAGAAATGGTAAATGGTAAACAAACTGAATTATGAATTATGAATTACACAGGTGGAGTTTATTCCTGAACATACACTCTTTGTACTCGCGTTGATATTCCTGTCAGGATTTCGTAAGGGATGGTTCCGATGGCATCGCTGAGGACGGTCACTGGGAGATCATTTCCGAATATTATGACCTTATCGCCTTCCTTGCAGTCAATGTCGGTGACGTCAATCATACATACATCCATGCAGATGTTGCCGACATAGTAAGCCTTCTGTCCACCTACGAGGCAATAGCAGTTCCTGTTTCCCAGTTTGCGGTTCAGGCCGTCAGCATATCCTATAGGGATGGCTGCTATGCGTGAATCACGTTCCACAAATGACTTTCGGCTATAGCCTATGCTGTCGCCGGCAGGTACGTCACGAATCTGAAGGATTGTGGTCTGAAGGGTTGCCACATTATTAATTATCTTGTTATTCCGTGGATTGATTCCATAGAGTCCAAGCCCTAATCGCACCATGTCCATGTGGTAGCGAGGGAAATGCTCGATACCTGCGGAGTTGCAGATGTGGCGCAGAATCTTATGGTTGTAGGCATTTTGAAGTTGTGTGCTTGCCTTGTCGTAGAGTTTGAACTGCTGATGAGAGAATTCGTCGAACTCATCGCCGTCACTTCCGACGAAATGGCTGAAGATGGAGCAAGGAACAAGTGCGTTCTGCTTGCTCAGGCGATTGATGAGGCGTTCCATGTCGGTATCGGCATTGAATCCTAACCGGTGCATTCCTGTGTCAATCTTCACGTGGATAGGGAAGTTTGTGATGCCTTCCTTCTCGGCTGCTGTTATGAGTGCTTCGAGTAGTTGGAAATTATATACTTCAGGTTCGAGCTTGTAGTCGAACAGCATCTTGAACGACGTGAGTTCAGGGTTCATCACCATGATATTGGCGGTGATGCCGGCCTTTCGCAGTTCCATTCCCTCGTCGGCTACGGCTACGGCAAGATAGTCGATGCCCTGGTCTTGGAGTGTCTTGCTTGTCTCGAACGAACCGATTCCGTATGCAGATGCCTTCACCATGCAGACCATTTTTGTGTTTGGCTGCATGAACGACTTGTAGTAGTTTACGTTGTCAATAAGTGCGTTGAGATTAATCTCAAGTATTGTCTGGTGGACTTTCAGGGTAAGGAGGTCGGACAATTCGTCGAAGTGGAACTGGCGTGCTCCTTTTATTAGGATAAACTCGTTGTTCAGGTTGTTGAACACTTCACTGCCTATGAGTTCTTCTGTATCCTTGAAGAAATAGCTCTCCATATAGAAATAGTCTGCACAGGCATTTATCTGCTCACCGACACCGATGAATTTCTCGATTCCACGCATAGAGGCCATCTCTGCCACGCGCTTATAGAGTGTCCTGGCTGATTCTCCGCTCTGGAGGATGTCGCTGAGTATCAGCGTGCGCTTCTGTTCCTTTGTGTCAGGTCGGCGCATCATGAAGTCGAGGGCAATGTCGAGCGAATGAACATCGGAGTTATATGTGTCGTTTATCAGAGTACATCCATTCTTGCCGTCTTTCACCTCCAGACGCATTGCAACTGGTTCAAGGGATGAGAAGCGGGTAAGTATGTGCTCCACGGACAGATTTGGCAGGTAGTCTTTCAGTGCCAGACAGGTCGCGAGACATGTGATGGAATTCTCGATGGCGGCATCGTCGATGAAAGGAATGGTGTAAGTGAATGTCTCGTCGTCCTTTGACTTGCAGCTAACGGTTGCATTTGAATTGTCTTTGTCGACTGAGATGATTTCGAGTGATGACGGCGATACGGTCTTCTCACAGTTGCAGAATAACTTCATCTTCTCGTTGTACTTCTCTTCCATTGAGATGAAATTCTCCTGATGAGCCTGGCCGATATTTGTGAACACACCTATTGTCGGACGGATGATTCTTTCCAGCTTTGCCATTTCGCCAGAATGGGAAATGCCTGCCTCGATGATTGCCATGTCGTTGTGGCCATTGATGAGCCAGAGCGACAGAGGTACTCCGTACTGGGAGTTGTAGCTTCTCGGTGAACGGCAGACGTTGAAATCTGGCGAGAGTAACTGATAGAGCCATTCCTTCACTGTCGTCTTGCCGTTGCTTCCGGTTATGGCTACTACTGGCATGGTGAACTGATGCCGGTTATAGGCTGCGAGTGTCTGTAAGGCATCAAGGGTGTCGTTGACGATGAGGAAATTGCAGAGCCTGTAACCTTCCATCTGGAAAGGTACTTCGCTTACCACGAAATTCCTTACTCCACGACGGTAGAGTTCCTCGACATACTTGTGTCCGTCGTTCTTCTGCGTCTTGATTGCAAAGAACAATGTCTGTTCTGCAAAACACAATGACCTGCTGTCGATTAACAGCCAGTTTATCTGTGCATCTTCGCATCCTCTTCTTTCTGCACTGATTATTCGTGCTATGTCACTTATTCTATACACGTCTGTTTTTTACGAATTACTTATTGCGAGTTTTGTGTCGCAAATGGAATATGTTGTTCTTGTTTATGTATCTTTTCTTTGTTGAGAGTTATCTGCCTTGTCTGTTCCGAGAAATATGTTTCCTGGAATTGCTCCCAGATATAGTCGACGGCTACTGCTGATGGATGCATCATGTCTTCGGCATAGAAGCGGTAATCCCTCAGTTCGTCCATCATGATTTCGAAGGCAGGGAAATATTCACACTTCTCCGGATACCTTTTGCAGAGTTCGTTGACTGCAAGAAGTAGTGTCGCCTTGCTGACCTGGTTTTCGTGGAGGCCATCCTTCTTGTGCCGGATTGGGCTTACTGTAAAAATCATTCTTGGGCATTCGCCGTCAGGCCAGTTCTCTATGAGTTGACTCCAGGTGTCGACGATTGCATCGACCGAGAGTTTCTCTCTGACGAAGAGTCTGTCTGGTTGTTTCTTGCAGTTTGCCACGACCATTCCTGTCTCTTTCAGCCGGTAAATCCATGCTGTGCCGAATGTGATGCAGAGTATGTCGGTGCTTAATGAGTCAGGAGTTTCCGCCCATGACAGGTCTGCCTTTGAGTGGAGCCAGTCGAAGAATTCCCCATTTCGCTGTCCGGCAGGCTTGGCGCACTCGGTAATCACACTTGCTATTGATGCTGGATTATAGAGGGTGCCGAGAGGATTGACAGTTGCCGAAAAACCGCCATTGACGAGTTTCTCTCCGATATTGTCGGAGAAACAACTTCCGAGCAGGAGTATTTTCTGCCCGTGGCTGATTTCATTCTTGCTTTTCTTTATGTCAACTCTCGTCCTGAACTCCATGAATCTTGATTATTTAAAGTCTGACTGTCTTTATTCCGTCGTAAGTGTTGATTCTCATGACAAGGCTATCGCAGTCGGTGTAGTCTCTGAGGGGCATACTGAAATACTTGTCCTCAGTGTACGACTCTGCATCTTTGGCATTCCGCTCGTGTAGCAATGTGAAGTATGCTATTGTCTGTCCCTGTTCGTTCTGCATTGTCGTATCTGCTGCAAAGGCATATTTGTGTCCTCCGTTTCCTGTGGTCATCAATCCGAGATGCAGATTCAGGTAGCCTCCGCTCTTCCATGAACTGATGAACTTCATGGGATCAGTAGGTGTGGACTTGAATTTCCTTACGGGATGTGGAATGTCAGAGAACACCTCCTTGATTGAATACACGTTCAGCCTTCCGTTCTCGCTTATGTTGTAGGTACACAGGCATCTCAGGACACTGTCGGCAACATTAGTCATAATGCTGTGATTCAGTTTCCATCTTGTTCCGTCGTCGGTAATGATTGCGACGACATTCTTGTCGCCTCCGGTCTCTATCTCTACGAGGTCAGAGAGTACGGGAGGCACATTCCCTTCGTCATCCTTGTCACATGCCTGCAACAGCAGCATTGTGATTGCGAAGAGGATTGGCATACATAGTAAGAATCCTTTCGCGAAGGAATTCCCGGTCAGGGTTGTCGATGTTGATTTTCTTGAGTTGCTGTTCAATGTATTCATTTGAGGTCTTGAGTGCGTACTTGTCGGAATTGTCAAGATAACTGAGCGCTTCTTCGTTTATTGGATAGATGCGGTAGTTCTTGTGGATTTCCTCGTCGATATGTTTTGCCACGATGTCGAAGAGTTCTGTCTTTGGAGTGTCAGGGTCGAGTGTGTCGAGCCATTCGTTTATGCAAGGTGCTGCATGATAGTGAACGTGTCCTTTCTTGCCGAATATGCCAGTCTTCATGTTGTTGAGGTCGTCCTGCTGGCTCTTCCTGAAATCAGGAATGTCGCGTTTGTTCTGGAATTCCTCTGCCTTCAGGTAGTCGCAAGGGTCGTATTCGTAGGAGATGGTGAGTGGGACGATGTTGAGTTCCTTGAGGCTCTCTATCACCGAACCGCTTTTTCCTCCGAGACAGAGCATTTTCAGCACGCTGTCCTGTGTCCTGTCGTTGCTGTCTTTCGCGCGTCCTTCACGCTGGGCAATCCACACGTTGCTTCTCTTTTCCTGAATGACGTAATGGATGTATTCCGACATTTTCTTGGAAGCCATCAGCATCTGTCGCATAGTCAGCGCTCTCTGGACGATGAACGAGCGGTTCACCCTCACGAGGTTTCTTATCCAGGGATGAATGAGCAGGTTGTCGCCTATGGCAATCTCTACCGTGTCCTGCTTGTGGTCGAGGAGCAGAGCGCACAGGAATGCCGAGTCGAGGACTATGTCGCGGTGGTTGGATATGAAGGTGTATCCGGTCGAGAAGTCCAGCGAACTGAAGTCGGCATCGAGTCCGTCGCTTGCCGTAGCGGCAATCTTCATCACGAAATGATATACGAGTCTCTCCTGGAATTCCTGGCTTGTCTTGCATGAACGCATTACGGCCGCGAATTGTTCGAAGGGTATCTCTGGAATGACCTTTGAGATTACCTCCACGAATTCCGGGTCGGAGATGAGTGTGTCGAACGCCTCCGGCAACTCTTCCGGTAGGAATGGTCTTATGTCGTCAAAATAATGTATGTCTTGCATTTAATTACGAAATACGAGTTACGAAATACGAAATGGGAGCCATGAAGGGCTTATTTCAGTTTTGAGGCAATCACTTCGTCGAGTATGTAATTCATCTCGAGTCCGTCAGCCTTTGCCTGCTGAGGGATGAAACTGGTTGGGGTCATCCCCGGGGTGGCATTGATTTCCAGAAGGTTGATGACGTCTACTGTTGGGGTTTCGTTCTCGACGAGGATTCCGTGCTCGTGAACCGATTTCGTGATGATGTAGTCGACTCTCATGATTCCGTTGCCTCCGAGAATGGTGTAGATTGACTTGGTGAGTGACTTCACTCTGCTCGTGGTCTCAGGGCTGAGTCGTGCAGGGGTGATTTCCTCCACCTGACCATTGTATTTCGCATCGTAGTCGAAGAACTCGTTCTTGCTTACTACTTCCGTGATTGGCAGCACATGAATCTCGCCGTTAGCCTTGCGGAATACTCCGTTGGCGATTTCCGTACCTTTCAGCTCGGCTTCTATCATTACCTCACCGCCTTCGGTCCTTGCGAATTCGATGGCTTTCTGGATGTCTTCCTTCTTTGCTACACGAGAGACTCCGAAACTGCTTCCCGAACCGTTTGGCTTTACGAAACAGGGAAGTCCCACTCTCTTGATGACGTCGTCGTCTGTGATGTTCTGTCCTGCACGCAGGAGGATTGAGTCAGCCACCTTTACTCCGAAACGGCGGAGGTAGTGGTTGTTGGCGAACTTGTCGAATGTGAGTGCTGCCGTGAGCACGCTGCAAGTGGAATAAGGTATTCCGAGCAGTTCGAAGTAGCCCTGGAGGATTCCGTTCTCTCCTGGTGTTCCGTGAATGGTGATGTAGGCGAAGTCCGGATTTATCTTCTCGTCACCTTTCATGAACGAGAAGTCATGACGGTTTACAGGTGAGAGTGTGCCGTCTTCGAGGACTGCGTTCCACTCCAGGCCTCTTGTCTCGATGATATATACTTCGTACTTGTCCCTGTCGAGCCAGGAACTGATGCCTGCAGCGCTTTTCATCGACACCTCATGTTCCGATGAGTCGCCACCTGCAACTATTGCAATGATTTTCTTATTCATATTGTTTTTTTATAACATTAATCAAACATTAATCTGAACATTAATCAGACATTAATAATTCTATCAAGTGCTCATTCGCAACATTTGTTTCAAATAATTTGTTGTAATCAACATCATATACAGGATTCATTTCCTTGTCAACAACAAAACACTTGTTGCTGCTGGAATCTAAGGCCCATCTTTCACAAATCAAGTCCTCTTCTCCAAAGTTGATTAACAGTCCTATAGGCTTTCGTGTCAATCGCAAATAATTGCATAATTGAGCCCGATGTGCAGGTATGATATGTGAAACGGATTTAAGTTCAACTATAATGTCATTGTTCACGACAATGTCCATTTTATATTGTTTGTCAAGTTTTTGTTTTTTGTAGAATACATCAATTGATTCTTCTCTATTGTTTGTTATTCCCCTTGAAATGAGTTCCACACTAAGTGCTTCTTGATATACAGGTTCAAGCAATCCCCAGTTTAGTTCACGATGTACAGTCATTGCAGCACCGATTATTTCGTAAACCAATTTTGCATATTGCTTATGTATGTTCATTGTTCAAGAGTATTAATGTCTGATTAATGTTTTAATTAATGTCTGATTAATGTTTATAATATGTTTAACATAAATCTCCATTATATTTTCTCCATTTGTCGAGTAGGGCAGTCATGTCGGCTGGGATTTCGGAGTCGAACATCATCTCCTTCCTGGTTCTTGGATGGACGAATCCGAGAGTCTTGGCATGGAGTGCCTGACGAGGACAGACTTTCATGCAGTTGTCCACGAATTGCTTGTACTTGCTCGAAGTGGTTCCCTTGAGGATGACGTCGCCGCCATATCGCTCGTCGTTGAAGAGCGTGTGACCGATGTGCTTCATGTGGACCCTTATCTGATGGGTCCTGCCTGTCTCGAGAACGCACTTCACGAGTGTGACGTACCCGAACTTCTCCTTTATATAATAATGTGTGACGGCATGTTTGCCAATCTCCGAGTCAGGGTCGAACACGGCCATCTGCATCCTGTCCTTAGGGTTGCGGGCGATATTTCCGATGATTGTCCCCTCGTCGGTGTCGAAGTTGCCCCACACGAGGGCGTTGTACTCGCGCTTCGTGGTCTTGTTGAAGAACTGCTTGCCGAGATGAGTCTTCGCGTCGGCCGTCTTTGCCACTACCAGCAGCCCGCTCGTGTCCTTGTCGATTCTGTGGACGAGTCCTATCTCCGGGTTGTTGATGTCGAACTGAGGATGGTCTTTCAGGTGCCATGCAATGGCGTTGAGCATCGTTCCGTGCCAGTTTCCGAATCCGGGATGCACCACCATCCCTGCCGGCTTGTTCACCACCATGAGGTCGTCGTCTTCATAGACCACGTCGAGAGGGATTTCCTCAGGCTCTATCTTGTTCTCATAGTGAGGCCTGTCGAGCATTATCTTGATGACGTCGCCCGGCTTCACCTTGTAACTTCGTTTCACAGGCTTGTCGTTGCACACGATGAAACCTGCGTCAGCGGCTTTCTGAACCCTGTTGCGGGAAGTGTCTTTCAGGTGGTCGATGAGGAACTTGTCGATTCGTTCCAGTTTCTGTCCCTTGTCGGCAACTATCTTGAAATGCTCATACAGTTGCGCCGACTCCTCGTCTTCGTCTTCTGCCTCGGTGTCAATGTATATTTCCTCAAGATCGGCCATTACAGTGCTATGTCAAATTTGTTTCGTTCAATTTCGGCAGTGTCAGCCATGAATTCCTTGTTGGCTTCATAGAAGGAATCGACGTCGAGCGAGTCGATGAAGTCTTCCTCCTCGCCACCTCCACAGACTAATGTCAGAGGCTTTTCCTTGTTCACGTTGCTTCCGGCAAGAATCTCTCTGCCTCCTTGCTTGATGGCAATCACGAGGTCCTTGGGACGACCTGTGATCATGATAGGTGCGGTGAGCTTGAATCCCATGTCCTTCAGGATTACCTCTGCCTGGCGTCTCGAGCTGTTTCCTGCAAGGTCAGGCAGTTTCACCATCGGTGCACCATGAAGGTTGATGGTGAGATGAACCACATGACCGGTCTTCACGATTGTCCCGGCCTTAGGGTTCTGGTCGAGTATGCAACCTGGCTTTGCGCCTTTCCTGTAGACGGAGTCGGTCACTACCGGCTCCAGTCCTGCCTTTTCGAGCAACTTGATGCCTTTGTAGTCCCTCTCGCCTACGACCATAGGCACGTCGAGTTTCTCACCGTGATGAGTGTAACCATCAATCGTGAAATATATTACGACCGGAATGGCGACCACTACGGAGATGGCGAGCAGTACGTTGAGCCAGAAGAGGCAACCGGTCTTACCAGAGAAATATTGTTTCATAATTTAATCCTGACATCGTTTCCAGTTGCAAATTTACACAAAATTTCTGACATTATCTCCTCCCATTCGCTTTATTTTTCCTAAATATTAGTGTTTGCCCGCCCGCGTAGACGTAAAGCCCGCCCCGACTATGTGTTTCTCTCCTCCGGAAGATGCCAGTAAGGAAGCTCCGTCATATCGGACAATCTGGTGCGCGACATCGGAAAACAAGGTCTGGTCAAACGGACGATAAGGTCAATGCATTAATAATGCGATGCCATTTGCATTAATAATGCATCGTCCATTGCATTAATAATGCATTTGCCATTGCATTAATAATGCGTTGACCTTGTTCTCAGGTATTGCGCACCTTGTTTTCAGGTATTGTGTGCCTTGTTCTCAGGTGTGGTTGACCTTCATTTCAGGAATAGATGTTCTTCGTGTCCGGCATGGATGGTCGGGGCTTCCGAAATGGTCGTTTCCAGTGTCCGAAATCCGGGATTTATGAGCCTGTAAATACTCAATTCTGCTTCTTTTTTCGCTCATAATAGCATTGGATATGGTAAATTTTTGAGAACAAAATGTTAGAAAGCCCGTTTGGCTGGTGTGGTTTTCGGCGTCTTTTGCTGTCAATTTGTAAAGCGAAATGTTAAAACTTAAATTTTCTTAAAAGATGTTTTCGCCGTGTTAAATTTTTTTCGTACTTTTGCGTGCTTTTATAAATTATATAAGGTGAATGAAGTGCAAAAACAGACCATTAAATCTCTCGGGATGCGAGCATGATTTCATTTTTATGAGAGCGGATGAAGCGCAGGGTTGAAAATACTCTTTGTGAAGGTAAAATTGAAGGACAAAATCAGAGACTAATTTATATTTATTTATTAATTTTTAAAAACTTCAAAGAATGGGAAAAAAATTATGGTTGTTCATTGCTTGCACATTACTTTCTGCAAGTATGGCATTCGCCCAGACACAAGTTTCAGGTACAATCGTATCTAAGACTGATGGAGAGCCAGTCATTGGCGCTGCTATCAAGGTTTTAGGCACATCTACCGGAACTACGTCAGACATCAACGGACGCTTCAATCTCACTGTTCCTGCTGGTTCAAAGGAGGCTGAGGTATCTTATGTAGGTATGGCAACGCAGACAGTTGTTCTCAGGAACGGCATGCGTATCGTCATGGAAGAGGACGTAAGAGCTCTTGACCAGGTAATGGTCATCGCTTACGGTACTCAGAAGAAGTCTGCTTTCACAGGATCTGCCGCAGTAGTAGGTGCTGAGGAAATCGGCAAGGTACAGGTAACAAACGCAGTAGACGCCTTGAAGGGTAAGGCCTCAGGTATCCAGATCAACACTTCATCTGGTCAGCCAGGCGAGACTCCTTCAATCCGTATCCGTGGTATCAACTCAATCTTCGCAGGTAGCGATCCGTTGATCGTTGTCGATGGTTCACCTTACGATGGTTCATTCAATGACATCAACCCTGCCGACGTAGAAAGCATGTCAGTGCTGAAGGATGCTGCTTCATCTGCACTCTACGGTGCACGTGGTGGTAACGGTGTCATCCTCATCACTACTAAGGCCGGTAAGAAGGGCGAGAATGCAAAGATAACAGTCGATGCAAAGTGGGGTTCAAACTCTAAGGGTACTCCTGACTACAACACAATCTCTAACCCGGCACACTACTACGAATTGTGGTATACAGGTCTCAACAACTACGCACAGAATGTTCAGGGCATGGATCCTATGACTGCCTGGGCTTGGGCAAACACAAACCTCATCGACGGTTCTCCTTACGGACTGGGATACAACGTATTCACAACTCCTGAAGGCCAGACTCTCATCGGTCAGAATGGTCGTCTGAACCCTAACGCAACTCTCGGTCGCTTTGTTCAGAACAATGGCGAGACTTACTTCATCACTCCAGATGACTGGACAGACGAGACTTACAAGAACAGTCTCCGCCAGGAATACACAGTGACAGCTACAGGTGCTACAGACAAGAGCACTTTCTATGCTTCTGCAAACTACCTCAAGAACGAAGGTATCACAGCCGCATCTGACTACGAGCGTTTCACAGCACGTCTGAAGGCTGACTATCAGATCAAGCCTTGGCTGAAGTTCATCGGTAACGTTTCTTACACTCACACTGACCGCAACTATCTGCAGGATGACGGTGAGGCAGGTTCTTCAGGCAACGCATTTGCGCTGACAAGCTCAATCGCACCAATCTATCCAATGTATATCCGCGATGCCAACGGTAACTTAATCTATGACAAGGCATCTGGAATCAACCTCTACGACTTCGGTGACCGTTCAATCAATGGTCTCTATCGTCCTTACCTCACTCAGGCAAACCCTGTTGCAGGTAACCTCCTTGATGTGAACAACACAAATGGTAACGGATTCAACGGTACAGGTACTTTTGAAGTAACTCTCCCTTACGGATTCAAGTTCACTTCAATCAACAATGTATATCTCCACGAAACTCGTCAGACAAACACTACTAACCCATTCTTCGGTCAGTATGCTTCTTCAAAGGGTATCGTCTACAAGTATCATACTCGTGCGTTCTCTCAGAACTATCAGCAGCGTCTCAACTGGCACCAGCTGTTCGGACTCCACGACATCGAAGTGATGGTTGGTCATGAAAGTTACGATTACGACTATGCATATCTCTATGGTCATCGTACAAACCAGTTCTCACCAGACAACACAGAACTTGCAGGTGCAGTAATCGCTGTAACCAACAGTTCTTACACTGACGAATACAACACAGAGTCATGGCTCAGCCGTGCAATGTACAACTACGATGAAAAGTACTTTGCATCAGTATCTCTCATGAAACAGGCATCTTCACGTTTCGCTAAGGACGGTGGCCGCTGGTGGGGTACATTCTGGTCAGCAGGTCTCGGATGGCTCATCAACAAGGAAAAGTGGTTCAACGCATCTTGGGTAGACGAACTGAAGCTCAAGGCATCTTACGGTGAAAACGGTAACGACCAGATCAGTGACTACCTCTACACAGGTCGCTATTCAATCGTGAACTCAAACGACGAAGTTTCAATCGTTCCTTCTACAACAATGGAGAACATCGACATCACTTGGGAAAAGAACGGTAAGTTCAATGCAGGTATTGACTTCTCTCTCTTCAACAGCCGTTTGACAGGTACAATCGAGTACTACCGCAACTCGACTAAGGACATGCTCTTCTCATTCCCTCTCCCTCCATCACTTGGCTACACAAGCTTCTATGACAACATCGGTGACCTTATCAACTACGGTTTCGAGTTCGACCTCCACGGAGACATCATCCGCAACAA
Organism: uncultured Prevotellaceae bacterium; assembly: GCA_937902455.1. Lineage (GTDB taxonomy): Bacteria > Bacteroidota > Bacteroidia > Bacteroidales > Bacteroidaceae > Colivivens. The sequence goes on from CALELI010000144.1 coordinate 38,555, forward strand.
GGATTTCAACTGGTCAGCATACGTGAACTTGACAACAAATGCCAATGAAATCACTCGTCTCCCAGAAGAGCGTAGAACCCAGCACCTCGCATGGGACAACGCTGACGGTTTCTCTTCAGGCAGTTTCTTCTATGCAGAAGGTTCTTCACGCTACACATACTATACAAAGGCATACGCAGGCGTCTGCAACCAGGAAGATGTTGATGCTTCTGATGGAAAATTGACAAGCGCTGACCTTGGTAAGGCTATGTACTGGAAGACTATCTATCTGACAGACGAGTCAGGCAACCAGCTTGACGAAGACGGCAACAAGGTTGCTGATTCAGGCAAGAATGCAGTTGCTATCGGCAGGGAAAAGACTGTGAACGGTGGTGAATCAGACTACTACCTCGCAGGCGATGTATTGCCAGACGTATATGGCGGTTTCGGAACTTCTCTCACATACAAGGGATTCGACTTCTCAGTTGACTTCCAGTATCAGCTCGGCGGTAAGGTCTACGACGGAACTTATGCAAGCCTCATGGGTGTTGATCCAGGTCATGCATTCTCTCCAGACATCCTCGGTGCATGGACTCCAGAGAATACTAACTCAAATATTCCTCGTCTCCAGTACAACGACACTTACATGAACTACGGTAGTGACAGATTCCTCACTAACGCTTCCTATCTCTCACTTGCTAACATCACAGTTGGTTACACTCTTCCAAAGAATGTAGTTTCAAAGCTTGGTCTTGGCAATGTAAGAGTATACGCTGTAGCAGACAATATCTACACTTGGTCAAAGCGTAAGGGTCTTGATCCTCGCCAGAGCATCACTGGTGGTGCTACAGGTGCAATCTATTCTTCTATACGTACGATTTCCGGTGGTATTTCAATTACATTCTAAAAACATAGGAGGAAACATATATGAAATTAAATAAATATTTATTGATAGCTGCAGCAACCTTGACTCTCGGTTTGACGACATCCTGTATTGACGAGGTTGAACCAACTGACGGTGCAATCACAGAACAGGTACAGAAATCCCCTGCTGCTGCAAAGGCCATGCTCATGGCAATGCCTGCATACGAGAACGAAATCTGGATGACAGGTTACAATAGCAACTGGCACAACTGCTTCGGCTATGCTGCTATGATGCACATCCGTAACGTGATGGGTGCAGACCTTACTAATAATAACGGTGACGGCTACGGTTCTCACTTCTACTACTGGGCTCGTAACAAGTCAATGGATGAAGGCAAGATGTTCGGCCAGTTCATCTGGAACTACTATTACGGATTCCTTATGACAGTCAACACTCTCGTTGGAAGCGTAAACCCTGAGGCAGCAACGGAAGAGCAACTCGGCTACTATGGTGCCGGTCTTGCATTCCGCGCAATGCTCTATCTCGACCTTGCCCGTATGTACGAATACCTCCCTACAGACGGTACTTCAAACATCAACAAGGAAGGCAACGACGTTACAAACCGTACAGTGCCTATCGTAAAGGATGGCATGAGCGTTGAAGCGGCTCGCTTCAACCCACGCGCAACTCGCGACTCTATGTACAACTTCATCGCTGAAGACCTCGCAATGGCAGAGAAGTGCATCGTTTATCTCGAGGATACAAAGGGTAAGGTTCTTCCTGACCTCGGCTGTGTCTACGGACTCGAAGCTCGTCTGAATATGTGGGTAGAGAAGTACGACCTCGCAAAGGAATATGCTCGCAAGGCTATCGACGCTTCAAACGGACATGTAATGTCAATGGCTGAATGTCTTGATGTCACTACAGGCTTCAACACAGCTGCTCCTTGGATGTGGGCTTCACAGCTTACTTCTGAATCCGACCCAGTGAAGACTGGTATCATCAACTGGATTTCATGGATGTCAAACGAGACCACATTCGGATACAAGGGCGTCGGAACAGGTATGTACACTTGTATCGACAAGAACGCTTACGAGCGTATTGGCGATGACGACTTCCGTAAGGCAATGTTCAAGGCTCCTGCAGACCGTCCTGACCTTGGAGCAAAGAATGTATATCTCATTCCAGAACTTGCAACATACGATGAGAGCAGCCAGTTCTACATGCCTCCTTACGCATCACTCAAGTTCCGCCCTGCACAGGGTAACCCTGATGACTATTCTACAGGTGCTGCATGTGCATACCCTCTCATGCGTGTCGAGGAAATGTACTTCATCGAGGCAGAGGCTGCAGCTCATCTTAATCCTGCAGAAGGTCTTGCTCTCGTGACAGACTTCATGAAGACTTATCGTAACCCACAGTATTCTCCAAAGGCAGAAGGCAAGGATGCAATCGTTGACGAGATCTACTTCCAGAAGAGTATCGAACTCTGGGGCGAAGGTCAGTCATTCTTCGACGTCAAGCGTCTCGACAAGCCAGTGCTCCGTGGATATCCTGGTACAAACTGGGGTGATGACCTTACTCGTCTCAACTCTACAAGACGTCCTGCATGGATGAACATCGTTATCGTTCAGACAGAGAAAAACAACAATAAGGCTCTCGTAGGCTGGAACAACCCAGATCCGACAGATTGCTATACTCCTTGGGTTGAACAATAATTAAAAAAACAGTAACTATTATGAATAAAATATTTAATTATACATTGTTGGCTCTTCTGGCAGTTATTACTTTCGGAGTGAGCTCATGTCAGAGCGAAGACGGAGACTATAGTCCTGTTGCTCCAGAGGAGAACATGAAGGCTTATTTCCCACAGCAGGCACAGTCAGTTGAACTCCTGACAGACCAGAATCTGGTTTCTGTACCATTGTACATTGGACAAGCAGAAGGCGAAACTGTCGTGGACGTAAAACTTACAGATCCATCAGGTCTCTTCTCTCTCAAGAGTAATAAGGTAACATTCGCAGATACCGTATCTACAGCTAATGTTGACGTAGTCTTCGACTTCAGCAAGATTCAGCCTGACACTGAATACAAGATTGAACTTGCTGTCGCAGATTCTGCAGTTCAGACTCTCTACGGATACGCCTCAACTACATTAACCCTCAAGTATGCTCCTTGGAGTGCATGGGCACCATGGGGTAAAGGTAAGGGAGACTATACTTACACACAGTACTGGTCAGGTGTTGACCCAGGTCTTAATATCTTCTATCGCGAATCACTCATCCCAGGAAGCACACAGGCTCAGTTCCGTATCGACAACTGGGGTGGCGGCGTGCCACTGTACATCGACTATGACAAGGCTACTGGCGATTGCTATGTATACGAACAGTTCACAGGTGTACACTCTTCTAACTATGACGAAGACATCATGGTAGGCGATATCCCGACATGGCAGGGTAACGAGGCTCTCCGCCCAGGCTATCCTTCATGGTATGATGCCGAGACAGGTACATTCTATCTCAATCTTGCTTACTACATCAGTCTTGGTTCATTCGGTTATGGTATGGAAACATTCCAGTGCGACGGATTCTATCAGCCAGACTATAATGTCTACATGAACTATCAGGGCGCATACAAGGATACTAAGGACAAGACAGGTGCAATCGTCAGCTTCACAAAGGGTGTCGACGTTGCTTCCTACAAGTACCTCATCCTTGAAGGTGCTTATGGCGAAGACCAGGCAGAAGCAATCGCAACAGTCATCGATACTGACGAGGAAGGACAGTTTGGCGCTATCGCATCAGACGAAGACGGCACTAAGCTCATCGAACTCGAAGCAAACGGCAAGTACACAGTTGCAACTGCAAACTACGATGCTGACGGCAATCTCGTAGGTGGAAGTGTCTGCACATTCGTTTACGAAGCTCCAGGCGGTGCTAAGTGGGAATCAATCGGCCTGTGCAAGTACACAGATGACCTCATCGGCCCTCTCTTCGAGGCTGAGCCTATATCATACGATGTAGAAGTCAGAGTTAAGGCTGACAAGCCAGGTATCTACCGTATGGTCAACCCTTACGGTGCAACATACCCTTACAATAAAGAAGGTGACTATGATGCATCACAGGATTACTTCATCGACATCAACGCAGTAGATCCAGAAGGCGTTTACATCGAAGAACAGGCAACTGGATGTGACTGGGGTTATGGTAACATGACAATCATGTCAATGGGTTACTACTATATGGCTGCTGGCAATCCATTTGAGGCTGTCAAGGCTGCCGGATACATGGGAACTCTTAAGGACAACGTAATCACATTCCCAGTTAAGGGTATGTTGGTAGGAGATGATGACGGAAAGTACTATGCTAACCAGAATGGTGCATTCTCGCTCAACCTCAATCCTGCAAATGCTAAGGCAAGAGCTGCAAAGGCTCATGTAAGCATCAGCAAGGCACACAAGGCTGGCAAGTCTGACCTCAAGATGCCTGAGTACAGAAAGGCTGCAAATGTCCATGTTTACAAGATTTCTCGTGAACAGGCATGGAAGGGTCTCCAACTTCGCAAGGACGTGAAGTTGTAATCCTACACCTTATATATATAAAGGAGGATGCTCGCATGAGTGTCCTCTTTTTTAATGAAGAGAATGACGTATTATTCATTATTTTTCCGTAACTTTGCAGATTAGAATAATGTAACAATAACAAAATAACAATTATGCGCAAAGTATTACTCATTATTGCCACACTGTTCATTGCGTGTGGCGTACAGGCAAAGAAGATCAAGGTTCAGGATGCAGAGCTGATAGCACGTCAGTTCGTTGCCGGCAATAGTGCCCGACCACTGGATCTCGCCTACACATTCTCTACGGGAGACAAGCCGGATCTCTACATCTTCAACAAGTCGTCAAGGGACGGATTCGTTGTTATCGCTGCTGATGACGTGGCCGATAACCTCGTACTGGGATATTCCGACAGAAGTCTCTTCGACAAGGATGACATTCCGGAAAACCTCAGATGGTGGCTGGGAGAGTATCAGAAGCAGGTTAACCATGCCCGCGAGAAAGGCTACAAGTCTTCTTCACGCAAGAGTGGCAGGAAGTCGGACAACATTGTCGTTGCTCCGCTGCTCGGCAATCTTGCATGGGGTCAGGGTGCACCATACAACAACCTCTGCCCTATGGATGGCAAGAGTCACAGTGTGACAGGTTGTGTGGCTACCGCAATGGCACAGATTATGTACTACAATAAATGGCCACTCAAGGGAAAGGGCAACCATTCCTATGTATGGAAAGGCGATACAATAAGTGTCGACTTCAGCAAGTCGGTGTACGACTATTCCAAGATGAAACTGACCTACGACACATACACCGAGGAGCAGGCAAATGCAGTTGCAGTGCTGATGCGCGACTGTGGTGTCAGCATCAACATGCAGTACTCAGCTACTAGCAGCGGTGCCTATGATGTGGATGTTCCAAAAGCACTGACGACATACTTCGACTATAGTCAGTCAGTAAAGTTACTGGACCGTTCTGAGTATAAGACTATGGATGAGCAGTGGGAGAACACAATCCGTAAGGAACTCGATGAACGCAGGGTTGTCTATTATTCCGGTCAGGGTGATGCCGGAGGTCATGCCTTTGTGTGCGATGGATATAAGGACAACGGCTTCTTCCACTTCAACTTCGGATGGTCGGGCGGCAGCAACGGATATTTCGTTACCAAGGCAATCACAACCTCTTCTGGATCGTTTAACCTGAATCAGATGATCATCATAGGACTCAAGTCGAAGAACAAGCAGAAAGTGGGTAGCCTCTATTACAGCATTTCAGGTGAGAGTAGCGTTGCCGTCCAGAGTCCTGACACTCCGTCGGAATATTCAGGCGACATGATAGTTCCGGCATCAGTCACTATCGATGGCAAGAACTATCAGGTCACTGAACTCTCCGCATACGCATTCAACGGGACGGATATAACTACTCTCCATATTCCTTCATCCGTGACAATCATCGGTTCGGGAGCCATTGCCGGCTGCAAGAGCCTCAGGAACATTGTGGCAGAATGGACTTCTCCGGAAAACGTGAACATGACCAACGATGCACTCGGCGACGATATATACTACAGTGTCCTTCTGACAGTTCCTGCCGGATGTATTGAGACCTATTGCAATACTGCCCCATGGTGGCTGTTCTCCACAATAAAGGACACGAAGGGCGAGTCTGTCACATTCTCCTCATGGAAGGATTTCTATGCCGGTACAGGTACGTTCTACTATAGTGCAGCACTGAGTGGACAGGATCCAGGACTGTCAATCCAGTATCGTGAGAACACAGCCGACCCTGATCAGCAGCAGATTATCATCGCCAACTGGGGAGGTGGAGTCAACCTGATGATAAAGTACGACAAGGCTAATGACCGTTATGTCGTTCCACGCCAGAACTCGAAGATCTCGTCCAGCGTTGGTGATGTCTACGTGGCCGACATGCCGACAGCATATCCTGACCAGTACACGTATGAAACCTGTCCGAACACATACGATGCCAAGAAAGGACAGCTCTGGCTGTATCTGGCTTACACAGACATTAATAAAGAGATTAACTTTGGCTATGGGCAGGAACTGTTCCAGCTCGACGGCTATCCGGACTATTCCGTCAGCGTGGAGACAAAGACCCTGACGGAGCAGTCCGACGGTTCTGCATTCCAGCTTACGAGCTTCGAATGGGGCGAAGGCATCACGACTGTGAAATATGCACTTGTTCCGGAGCACATCACGAGATATGATCAGCTTGATGAATGTATTGCCGGTATGCTCGACGGTACTATCGAGACAAAGACAGTATCGGAGAGAATGAAGAACCGTACGGTCATCACCCTTCCGCACGAAGGTAAGTATACCATTATCGCAATCGGGTTCGATAAGGATGGGGAATACACCTCCTATGATTTATGCACCGTCACATTCTCAAGTGCTGCTTCATGGGTTGCCATCGGACAGGCAACATACACCGATGACATCATCGGTTCTCTCTTCGGCATGGATCCAGTCACATACAAGGTCGACATGGAAGCCAGCACCGTCACTCCTGGAGTCTACAGGATGAAATACCCGTACGGTCCGACATACCCATACAACGAGGATGGCGACTATGCTGCAGGCAAGACCTATGACATAGTCATCAATGCGTCCGACCCCGACTGCGTCTACATCGAAGAGCAGAAGACCGGATGTGACTGGGGATACGGCAACATGATCATCATGTCAATGGGCTATTATGATGTGGCATACCAAGGCTACGACTGGGCACAGGTCAAGGCCGAAGGACAAGGAGGCCAGCTGAAGGACAATGTCATCACGTTCCCTGCTTATGGCATAGTAGTTGTACTCAATGACGGTGCCTATTATGCCAACAGAAATGCTGGGTTTGCACTCGACCTCACAGGAACCCATATTCCTGATGCCATTGAGGATAACCTTGCAACCCGCACCGCCACAGCCGTCACCTACAACCTCCAGGGCCAGCAGGTCGATGGCGGCTACAAGGGCATCGTCATCCAGAACGGCAAGAAGATGCTGAAACGATAACAGATTATAAGGAAAAAGCAGTCATACGGCTGCTTTTTCCTTTACTCTTGTGCACATATCCAAAAATATTTTATACCTTTGCACCCGACTACTAATTATATACTTTTATTAATGTTCAAGCTTATGAAAAAACTTCTTACTCTCATTGTGGCTATGGGAATGACTGTAGCCGTGAGTGCTCAGGATCTGCCGAAGGCTGTCTTCATGCTCGACTTCGAGGGCGTGACCAGTGCGGAGGCAATCGGGGCAGAACAGGTTGGCGACGGAGAATTCCGTGTGAGCGAAAACGCCAACTTCGGTACTTATTACCAGAACAAGCCTAACGGTACGGAGAAGACTTCTCACGTCAACTACCTCATCGTGCCTTCCCAGGGCTTCATCAATGCTCAGGCACAGAACGGCCAGCAGGTTTCCATCTGTCTCTGGGTGAACGGTACGGTTGCAAACGCTATCGGTGTCGACCATTTCTATTCAACACTGATTTCGGCCTACAACTCAAGTAGCAGTTACAAGATGTGGCAGTGGCCTATGTTCAGTGCCCGTGCCAGAGGTACGTTGCAGATCAACTGTGGTGGATGGAGCGACTTCGTGGCAGGCGAAAGTGCAACAGGTGTCGTAGTCGAGAACAACGACTGGATCAAGAACAACGTTGGCGAGAACTTCGATGACAACTGGCATTTCGTTGCTATCGTCATTGACGGACAGAACTACAAGTACTACATCGACAATGTCATCGTAAACGAATGGAACACCAATGCCACGGAAGGTAGCAACAACTATCAGTTCACAACCGTGATGGATCAGCTCGACCAGATATATCTCGGCGACTGTGGTCCGTTCTGGCAGGATGAGGACCCAGCCTATGCATACGACGACGTTGCCATCTATCCTTCGGCACTCACTTCCGATGATATCCAGCTCATCATGGACGTAAAGCAGGGCAAGCTTACTCCTGAAATACTTCTCATGGTTGCGAAGAACAAATACCAGGTTGCATTCGACGACCTCACAGCCTATGCAGGTCAGATTGGTGAGGACGGCTACACTCTGCTCGGCCAGACTCTCGATGACTATGCAATGGAATATACTATTGAGGAGGAAACCGTTGAGGCTTACAACAAGGGAGCAAACGACATGGCTGCAAAACTTGCAGAGGCACAGGCTGTCGTAAAGCAGTGTGAGGCATTCAAGGCTGAATGCGCAGCAATCGAGGCATTTGCCAATGCAACTCAGTATCCAGGCTACGAGGCATTCATGAGTGCCCTGGGTCTTGCAACTCCAGATTATTCAGCCCTGACATCTGCAGAGCCTGTAGCTGAGGGCAAGGTAAAGCTTGCAGAGGCTAAGGCTGCATATCTCTTCTCACAGGAACTTCCTGCCGACGGTTCGGGTATCGTAGTCACAAAGATGATCCAGCACCCTTGGTTCGTGGAAGAGGCAATGGAGCCGACCCTTGACGAGAATGGCCTGGCAACATATCCTACTGACAATCCTGGTGCCTACCTCAACAACGGTGGCTGGGAGAACACAAGCACTGTCCCTGGTTCCGACTGTACGATGTACTACACTCAGGGACGTACCACATGGAACAACTTCCATTCATCAACAGTAGTGGGTGGAATCCTCGACATCCATCAGACAGTCGGAGGTCTCAAACCAGGCTACTACACAGTAAGTGCAGACATGGCAAGTAGTTCTGCTGCATCCGACAACCATGTATATGCATCAGCAAATGATGCCCTGCGCGTTTCTCCAGTCTTCTCAGGATTCGGATGGGATGCCGTGGAGACAGGTATTGCAAAGTGGGAAACCCTCACAACCGACAAGATTTATGTAGGTGAGGACGGAACATTGCTTCTCGGAGCTACATCCACAACCAACGGAGATATGTACACTGGCTGGTATTGTGCAACTAATTTCGTCCTGACGTACTACGGAACGGACGTTGACCTGGACGCAGAACTTGCCGCCAAGGTTGAGCAGGCTAACAGCACCATTGCCGACATGCAGCTCGGAGGCGACATAGCTAAGGCAAACGAACAGCTGAAGGCCGTCCTTGAAAGCAACATGACCGACTACGACAAGATTTCACAGATTTCTTCCTACATCACCGACGAATGGAACAAGTGGATTGCAGCAGAGACGAGCTTCACTTCGCTTGACGATTTCACGGTATTTGCCGAGACTGAGGAGGATTCTGAACTTCAGGCAATCGAACTTGCAGTAATCAAGAACCTGAATGCAACTTTCTCCACAATCACTTACGACCAGCTTCCTAAAATCACTGACACATACAAGGAATTCGTGGTCTACTCTTCTATCGTGAAGGATGCAAAGGCGTGGGGCAAGACAGAAAAACTCGCCGAGCAGTTTGCTGCACTGAAGGGTGACTTCACTCTGGCAGACCTGAAAGGCTACGGCGACGAACTCATCGGTCTCATGAAGGCTGACATCGCGTCAAAGGATGCTTCCAAGGAGAATCCGGTTGATGTGTCATTCCTTATCAAGAATGCTTCATTCCGCACAAACGACAGCTACATGTGGGAAGGCGATGTCCCTGCTGTATCGTTCAACGAGGCTGAGTTCTTCAACAGGAACTTCGATATCCACCAGACTCTCACCGACATGCCTAAGGGTATGTACCGTCTCGTTGCAAAGGGTTTCTACCGCGACGGTGCAAACGATGTGGCATTGCCTAAATATCCGGCAGCTACTGCCTACAACGTAAAACTCTATCTCAATGATGCAGTGGGCAATCTCCATGCTTGGGCTTCCGACTCTCTCGTAGTGGCAGACGGCAGCGACCCTTACAGCGATGATGACTATACTGAGTCGTTCATGGCATACTATCCTAACTCCATGTCAACCGGAGCACAGTACTTCGCTGACGGATATTATGCAGGCAGTTTCGCCGAATATGCTCACGAAGAGGATGGCGACATCACTCTCGGTCTCAAGAAGCAGGCAACCATTGCTAACGACTGGGCTCTCTTCACTGACTTCGAACTCTATTATCTCGGCAATGCCATGCCTTCACGTACAGATGACTATCGCGTCACTTGCGGTGAAGAAGGAAACGTAGACTATGCATTCTGGGAAGTATTCTCTGACTACTATACTCTCAAGAACGGCAACACAGCACACTTCCAGTTCACCAACAACAGCGACATGGTGAACAACTGGGACAACTGGATTCTCGTGGCAGCCAACGGCGAGAGAGGCAGTGAAGGCTACAAGGAGTACTTCGTTCTCCGTGCCGACAACTACGGCTGGGGCGATCTCTACGGAACAGGTACACTCGTATGCGACTACAACTGGGATACATTCAAGCAGGACATGAATGGTGCAGAAGTCGACATGAACGTCACTTACAAGAACGGCATGGCCGACATGGTAGCAACCATCGTGACAGTTGACGGCAAGACCTATCACTACTCTGCAACTGGTTTCACAGGCATCACAGATGAGGAAATCACACTCTTCTTCACTACCGAGAAGGCTAATCTCCAGAATGGCATAGCCAACTATCTCGTCACTTGCGGCGAAGCAGGAAACGTAAGCTACGGATTCTGGGAAGTATTCTCCGACTACTACACTCTCAAGAACGATCACACAGCACACTTCCAGTTCACTAACTACAGTGACATGGTAAATAACTGGGACAACTGGCTTCTCGTGGCAGCCAACGGTGAGAGAGGCAGTGAGGGCTACAAGGAGTACTTCGTTCTCCGTGCCGACAACTACGGCTGGGGCGACCTCTACGGAACAGGCTCACTCGTATGCGACTACAACTGGGATACATTCAAGCAGGACATGAATGGTGCAGCAGTCGACATGAACGTAACTTACAGCAACGGCAAGGTCGACATGGTGGCAACCATCGTGACAGCCGACGACAGTAAGTCATACAACTACTCTGCAACTGGTTTCGCAGGCATCACCGACGAAGAAATCACACTCTTCTTCACTACTGAGAAAGCCAACCTCCAGGGCGAGTACGTAACAGCCATTGACGACGTTCCGTCAGTCATCCCTGCAAGCACTACTGCTTATAACCTCCAGGGACAGGTTGTCGGAGCCGACTACAAGGGCATCGTCATCCAGAACGGCAAGAAAATGCTGAAGAAGTAATTCACACAGACAAACATCACATTGAGGGCAGTCTTTCAGGAGGCTGCCCTTTTTCTTGCGCTTGTCTGCCACTGATATAGCGCAGACATTACCGTGCGTGAATGCTTGTATTATCAGCCTTGAACGCACGCTTTATCTGTCTTGTACTGAGGCTTTTTACAGTTTGAGCTGAGGCTTAGTCTGAAAGATAGTTATCTTCATGGCGAAAGATAACTATCTTCATGCCGTAAGATAACTATTTAAAGTTTCGGATGTTTTTAAACATTAATGACCATTAATGTTTTAAAATAAAGGGAATGATATACATGTTGACTAATTGATGCCCGAATATATTATACGACCTTTGTTTAACTGAACATGCAGACATTTTAATCGCAGAGAAAATCTTGCCTTGTCAGGTCTGCATCAGCATGTTGCTGTAATCCTCAAAACTCGCAAGGCTCGCTTTGGTCTTACATCCTCATGCTTATGCAAAACATCCCTGATGTTTCAAGATTTTTGCAGAGAAGCAGAGATGTCGCAGAGAAGTTCCTCCCCTTAAAAGGGGAGGTTAGGTAGGGTCATTCTTTGCGATCCCTCTGCGCCTCTGCGATGCAACTCGTAGGTTTTTGTGAGCAAAAACTAATATATGGCTTGGTGTAATTAATTATTCAAGTTCCCACTACACACCACTTCACAAACACAGGGGTTTTACGAATGAGTCCATTTTTGTGGGGAAAACAGGTGGGTGCAGGTGTTTTTTAACAGCAAAGAGCAGGCAAATTGCCTGCTCTTTGGGTATTGAGGACGTCCGACTGTTGCTGTGTCGGTCGTGCGTGTCGCTGTTACCATTCTTCTGCGCCGCCGAAGGACTCGTTGCCGAAGAGGTCGGATGAGATGTCCTCAAAGTCCTTGATGTCGGCATCATGTGTTGCATCACCACCAATTGGAATACTTGCTTCCATGATATGCTCGCAAACGACAACTGAAGCTACGATTGCCGGTTTGAAATAGTTCTTTTTCATATCAATAACTTTCTTTTTAGCCGTTAATACATACATTGGTTATTTGGCAAGCTTCTTCACACCGTTCTGGATGTAAACCTGACCCTTGGCTGGTGCTGCAATCTGACGGCCCATGAGGTCGAACATTGGAGCGTTGAGTGAGTTGGCCTTTACATTCTCGATTGCAGTTGCATCCTCGTCGTCGAGAACTACGAACTTGACAAGACCGTAAGGATTAGTCTGACCTTTATATGTCATATAGAACCTGTAGGCATTGACACCGAGATTTGTCTTACCTTTATAGTTGTCAAGCTTACCACCTGACAATGCATACCAGTCTGCTTCTTCTTTTTCTACACCAGTCTTTCTTGCATAGATACCAGTAAATGTAAACTGATTCTGTACGTTGCCGACAGTTATTTTATTTTCTCCAACGGTATTCTGGATTGCATCTGCTTCGAAAGTTAATTCCTTGGCGGCAGTAGCCTGGATTACATAAGGAGTATTGGCCTTAATTACTGTTCCTTGCTTTCCGACTGCCACTTCCTTCAGTTCAATTGAGGTTGTTCCGTCTGCAGTGAAATCACTCTGTTTAGTATCATAGATGTAGTAGAACTTAAAGTCTTCGCTTCCTGTGTAGGTATAGTCGAATGGCACATACCAAGCCTGGAAGTTGGTATTCTTGAAGTCACGGATATACTGAACCTTAGGAGCGCCCTTTTCTGGAACACCTGTTACAGAGACCTTGGCAATATCGCCTGCGTCCTTAAGCTGATAAATCCGAGCACCCTTTTGGTCATCGATTGTAGCAATACGGATTTCCTTTGCTTTTTCTTCATTCTTAGTAACATTTACCGTAAAAGTGTTGTCGAAGAACAGTTTCCAACCATTTTGGAGAAGATAATCCTCTCTTGTAGCTTCTGTGACATTGAGAAGAGCTGTGAAAGTACTATCCTTTGCATAGAATGCATCCTCTGGAATTGCGAACAAATTCTTAGCAGCATAACTTACATTTACTTTCTTAAGTGTTTGTGTGGCGAAAGCACTTTCACCAATTGTTTTAAGGCTTGCTGGAAGAGTTACTTCTGTAATCTTTGTATTTGCGAATGCTGATGCTCCGACTTCTTCGATGCCATCACCTAACGCAACAGCTGTAAGATCCATACAGTTTGCAAGTGCTCCTGCAGGAATTGCAGTATACCCTGTTACTTCAATGCCATCGAATGATGCTTTAGGAGAGAAGGTAATCTTAGTAACCTTAACGGCCTTTTTATCATTATCTTGAGCTGTAACAGTTTCAGCGAAACCGTCTACCTTGAAATAAAGATTGTAGGTATAACTACCCTTTTTGGAAGTCGTCCTGAGTAATCCATTGACTGTAGGCTCTGCTGCTTTGTAGTTTGTAACTTTTATTGGAATAAGACCTGTAGACTCATCGGCTGCTCCTGCGTTACCATAAACGATATCATTATATTCAATTCCACCAATGGTATTCAAAACTGAAACATATTGAACATTTTTCCAACCTTTGGCATCATATACACTCTTCGATGTCTTTGTGACTTTATTATCTACCCATGCAGGGACAACAGGAACGTATGTTGCATCAACTGTCAAATTAGTTTGCTCGTCTAATGTCGGAACATCACCAACGTTAAATTTAGGATTTACAAAAATCTGGTTAATCTTTCTGTTGCCTATTCCGTCCTTACCGATAGACTTAAGCGATGCTGGGAGATAGAGGTCTTTTTGAATAAGTGTTCCTTCCCATGGAGTACTACTACACAATCCACCGTCCCCTATCTGTACAAGACCTTCTGGAAGAGTAATTGCGGCAATACTATGTCCATTGAATGCATTTTTGCCAATTATTGTACATCCTTTCGGAAGAGTAAGTTTAGTTAGACTGTAGTTACCGCAGAATGCTTCTTCTGGTATTACTGTAATGGCAGATTTCTCAAGATCAATATTTGTTAAAGAACAGCCGTAGAAGGAACCTTTGGAATATGTAAGACCTTCAAAAGATTTGAAGAGGTTTTTGAATGTGGCATCATCCATATAGCAATATTGGAATGCATATTCTCCAACTTCCGTGATGCGTGCTCCTTCTGCATAGGCGGAGAATTGAATCTTGTTGAGATTATTACAGTAATAAAATGCAAAATCACCGATAGTCTTCAGTGTCTTAGGAAGGAAATAGGTACCATTGTCAACATAGCCAAAGTTAGTCAAACCACCACGCCACTTTAATGCACCGACACCTACCTCTGTAAGAACATCCTCCATACCTGCGTGTGAGAATACGATGGCCTTGATGTCATATGTAGGCTCATCTGCACCGAAAATTTCATCTTCCAGTTTTGTTACCTTGCCCATGTTAATCACTGCGTCATAAGCAAATTTTGCATTATGGAATGCGCCCTTTGGAAGGAGTTTGCAGACGGCAGAGAAATCGATTTCTGTTCCAAGTTGCGTAACTGTAGTGCCATCAAATGCATACTCTCCGATGGATGTAAGATGTTTGAGAGTCTTGTCTGCAAAACGAAGTGTCTGATTCTTCAATGCGTAGTAACCCAGTTCTGTGACTGTTTCAGGAATATCTACGCTATCTGGAATGGTGGCATTTGCAAAAGCGAAGTTACCAATCTTAGTGATTGTGTAAATTTTGTCATCGTACTTTACCTTTCCCCGTACACTCTTTTTGTCGATTGTTACAGAGCTGATGTTACTTGCAGCGGTCAAGAGCTCAACTTTCAGATTTTCTTTGTCGGTCACTTGATAGTAGTTACCGGCCTCATCCTTGAAGTTTTGTGCCCAAGTGCTAATGCTCATCATACTCATAAGAGCGAGAGCACCAAAACGTAAAATTGATTTTTTCATGTTTTAAAAAATTTAGTTGAACGAAATTGTTAATAAACACTTAATATTATGTTGTTAATACCTTATTATGCTGTTTACACCTTATATATTATATATAGCATGGCTTCATCATTGATGGCTTCATGTTCCGTCATCGCGCTGTATCGTCATAATGCAGTGAATCCGGCCGACTCGCACCGTGTGCAGCCCGCCGTACATGTGTCCAGTGTGTACCAAATCTATTGTCATTTTCTCATATATATATGCATTGTCCTTTCGTCTCCGGCCATCATCCAGCACCCTCGAGTTTCAGTGCCCATTATTCGACCGTTTAATTCGTGATTCACCCCCAACACAGTACCTTGTAGGGCACATTCCAATGACTCGAAAATGCCCATTTTTGTACATAATTGCCCTCAAACCCCACTACAGGCCCTTCTGAGCGGGGTCGGCTTTGTTCCAAAAATGCCCGGAAAATGGGGTCGTCACTGTCCGCATTGACCATGTGTCTTTTTCACGCAAAACGAGGATTATCAGTCGGTAAGTACTCTGACTTGAGCAAGAACTTGCATCCTTGCGCCGTAACAGTACATGGTTTCAAGTGTTCAGCATAATTTCAGTGGCTCACGAAACAAAAAATCACGTCACCCCGACTTTTTTACAATCAGAAATTCTTCGCAAACGAATCTCAGAATGTAAAAAACAGGGTGACGTGTCATTAATTCCCCCACAGGATTTCTGTAGGCGCAGGCTTACCATGGCGATTACGGTCAGACGTGCATGATATACGTGTCTTCATGTCCACATGGAACAGGCAACTCTGTGTCCTTGAACTGATGTCTGGTCGAAGACGATGGGAGGCTTATTGTGTAAGATAACTATCTTTCAGAATATGTGTCGGCTCAGGTGGGAACGAATCTCAGGTAAGGAAAGAGCGCACCTTCGCTCGTGTTGGAGTGGAAGTGCGCTCTTGTCCTTACAGTTCCGGGATATTGAATACGCTTATCTTGCTGATAATCGGTTCGGCCTTGGTGTCGGGCTGCTACATGCTTGTGTGCGGGATTAGAACTGCTGTTCGTCGATTATGTTTCCGTCTTTGTCGATGATGCGCCAGTGGGTGATGTTGCGGTGTTCGCTGCTGATGCTGACTCCGCACTTGACCAGAGTTCGCAGACCTTGTGCTGAGCCAGTCGAAGCATCCGCCTCGTAAGGGATGGCGTAGCCCTTGTCGTCTATCTGTGCGAGGGAGTTCTCGACGGTGTCGTCAACTTTCAATTCAAGCACGAAGATATGGGTCTTTGTCCTGATTACTACGTCCGCCCTGCCGAGGATGCTCTTAACCTCGGTATCGACAGTGGAATTGAGCAGAGAGAATGCCATGTAGAGAAGGAGCTGATAGAAGGATTCGCGCTTTTCCTTGTCCTCCCATTCCTCCTTCGTTATGACATCGTATGGTATCTTGGAAATATAGGAGCGAAGTGCTGCGAGGGCATCGGACAGGCTGCCGTCGAATACGGCTCTTGCCATGGATTTCACGACATTGTTGTTGTCATGGACAGTGCGTTTCAATATGATGGGCATTAGGCAGTCGATGAGTCCCTTGCGAACTTCGCTGTTAGGAATTTTCAGTGTGTAATCTTGTAGCAATGGATTGTAGGATGCAATGGTGAGATAGCCACTCTGATAAAGCAGCGGCATCGGTGTCTCAGCATCCTCGCATGGGATGCTGAACTCGTTCTCGCTCACTGCGACACCGTCATAGTCCAAGGCACGGGTAATCGGGAAAC
>CALELI010000145.1 GCA_937902455.1 uncultured Prevotellaceae bacterium
TTTTTTGCGGGGAATTAATAGAACACCCCTTCATTGTATTACCATTTGATTGGTTCTATCCCTTTGCTGATGAGATACTGATTAGTGAGCGAGAAATGATGGTTTCCGAAGAAGCCACGATATGCAGACAGAGGAGATGGATGAGCAGAACTGAGCACAAGATGTTTTCTGCCGTCAATGAGATAGCTCTTGCTCTGGGCATAGCCACCCCAGAGGATAAACACCAGGTTCTCGCGGGTATCACTCAGAAGACGGATAACTGAATCCGTGAAGGTCTCCCACCCTCTTCGCTGATGTGAGCCAGCCTGATGTTCACGGACAGTAAGAGTGGCATTGAGAAGCAACACACCCTGTTGTGCCCAGCGAGTAAGGTTGCCGCTCGATGGTACCGGAGTCCCTATGTCGGTCTGAATTTCCTTGAATATATTCACAAGTGAAGGAGGGAATGGAATGCCGTCGTTGACAGAGAAGCAAAGCCCATGTGCCTGTCCTGGCTCATGATACGGATCCTGCCCAAGAAGAACCACTTTCACCTTGTCGTACGGAGTAGTGTTGAAGGCATTGAAGATAAGACTCCCTGGAGGAAAACATCGGTATTGACTATATTCACTCCTGACAAAGCTTATGAGAGCCTGAAAATAAGGTTTTTCAAACTCGTCTGCCAATAAAGGAGCCCAACTGTCATCTATCTTAACGCTCATCAATATTTAGTTTTTTAATCATCAGTGTGTCTTGTCAACTTTCGTATATTAGTGTTTCACTCGTCCTCCCGACACCCAGTGCGATGTATAGTATTGCTCATCAAGGTTGTTCACGATAACACCTTTCGAAGTGGAGGCGTGAATGAACTTGTCATCTTTCAGATACACACCCACATGGTCTATGGCCTTTCCACTCTGGGTGATAGAAAAGAATACGAGGTCCCCGCTCTTCAGTTTCTGTCTCTTTATGTGACGACTATCCAGGTTGAACTGGTCAATGCTCTTGCGATGAAGTTTGGTGTTATACACATTATAATATATAACTGTAGTCAAACCAGAACAGTCGAGTCCGTCACGAGACAGTCCTCCGAATTTATATGGGACACCCAGCCATCTTGAAGACTCTACCATGAGAGCCACATCATCATGCTTGCTGATGTCCATGCCAAGTCTTTGTTCCGCCAGCCTTACTTCCTGCTTGCTGATGTTGCCTACGAAATTCTTCGACGAATGGCAAGCCACAAGCAGGCTGGAGATGAATAGGACAGCAGAAACAGAAGACTTACTGCTCATGATGCAGACTGCTTTCGAAATATTGTTTCAGAACGGCAGTTACATCTTCTTCATCCTTCTTCATGTCCTTGATGACCTCTCCATGTTCAAGCAAGATGACACGGGTACAGATGTCAAGTGTATTCGACAGGCTGTGGCTTGATATCAGAATCGTTGCGCCTGTCTGTTTGTTGTAATCGTCAAGGATGTACTTGATTGCCAACTGACTTGACGGGTCAAGGAAATTGAACGGCTCGTCAAGAATGATAAGCTGTGGATTATGGAGAAGGGCGGCAATGATACCAACCTTCTGCTTGTTACCGGCAGAGAGGTTACGGATGAGCTTGTTCTGTCCCATGACTTCTCCATTCATCAGGTCCTCGAACT
This sequence comes from uncultured Prevotellaceae bacterium, assembly GCA_937902455.1. Lineage (GTDB taxonomy): Bacteria > Bacteroidota > Bacteroidia > Bacteroidales > Bacteroidaceae > Colivivens. The sequence goes on from CALELI010000145.1 coordinate 1,641, forward strand.
TCTTGAGACGTTCCTCGAGTTCGTCCTTGGAAATACCGTTAACCTTTGCGATGAAGGAGAAATATTCCTCTGGAGTAAGGTATTCAATCAGGAATCCACTATCAAGGTACGACCCTGTAAATGCCTTCCAGTCCTCACATTCCGAGGTAATATAGTTATCAATCCTTGTCTCGCCCAAGTCTGCCTTCAGCAAATCAAGAATGATACGGAACATGGTTGTCTTTCCTGCCCCATTATTACCTACGAGGCCCAGAACTTCTCCGCCCTCTATCCTTAGACTGTCAATTGCTAATGCAACCTTATCGCCAAATGTCTTCTTGACATTATCGAGTTGCACGGAAACCGGCCATGTTTTCATATCTTCTATTCATAAAACGTTTGTAAA
>CALELI010000146.1 GCA_937902455.1 uncultured Prevotellaceae bacterium
CAAACTGAGCATCCCTAAATCAGTAACCTCAGCCACCTTATTTATATATGATATGACTGGCAAGCAAGTGAAGCAAACAGATATATCTGATAGAGGTAACATTTCAATAGAAGTTACATCGGAAGGTCTTGTACCAGGCATGTACCTATATTCTCTCATAGCAGATGGAAAAGTTATCAGCACAAAAAGAATGATTCTGGCAAACTAATTTCAATAAACAATGATTATGAAGAAAATATTGTTGTTCGTATTTGGTTGGATGGTTTCACTTGTCTTGTTCAGTCAGGAGACAAAGGTATATCCAATAAAGGTTTGCATGAGTGACTTCCGTCTTATTTCTTCAAATAAATTTACAAGAATTAAATCAGATGGTAAAAACGTATCATACAGAAAGGACGAATCACTTCCCGAGTTACCATATATAAGCTTGAAATACTTGTTACCATCTAATGCTAATGTAGAGTCAGTTACAATTACAAACGAAGGAAAGCAATTGTTGGGTAAGTATATCTTACCGAGTAATCCTACCTCAACAAATAATATTGAAAATAGTGTGGAGGAGATGAATGTAGGGTATGACACGTCAAAAACTTATTCTATGTCAGAAAATGCTGAATATCGTCAATTTTCTATTGATGGCTATCAGGTATTGTACATGTCTTTTTGTCCTTTTGAATACAATGCCCAGAGTGGTGAATTGTACTTCAAGACATGTCTTTCTCTCAAATGTACGATGACACCTAATCAAAGGTGTAATAGTGTCATCGGTCACAACATGAGGAATATAGTTGGCAACATCATAGAAAACGGAGATGAGATGGATTTGCTGTATTCATCCGCAAACACGTATCTGCCAACTAACTATCTAATAATCACGGTGGACTCTTTGAAATCCTCGTTTGAGCCATTATTAGAGACAAAAAGTTATAAAGGGATGAATCCGCTCATCATAACCAAAGAAGATATTTTGCATGACTACAGCAATGTCGACTCAGATCTTACAGAGAAGATAAAATTATGCATTCGAGATTATTATCTAACAAATAACATAGGTTATGTTCTTTTAGGTGGAGATTGTAATATCATACCAACAAGAATGTGCTATTGTGTGCCAGATGGCTATAATGTTCAATCATATTATGTTCCTACAGACTGGTATTATGCATGCCTTGACGGAAATATTACCTGGGACGACAATCGAAACGGGCTTTATGGCGATTTCGGTGATAATATTGATTACGGTGCCGATGTGTTTGTGTCTAGAATTCCAGTAACGAGTGTGCGTGACGTTAAAAATTATGTTGCAAAAAGGATATCGTACGAACTTGCAAATCTTTATCATGGCGATTCGTATAAAAATATACTATTTGCCGGAAGAAGGATAGGCCACCTTCCCATATCAGATATATCTGATACACATTATTGGGGACAGCTAATGATTGATAATATTAACCAACTATTTAATGCAAATATAACGTACGTCTATGATACTGGCTCAAATATTGGTGACACTCTGTTTTCTGCCGAAAGCTTACAACGACAATTCAACAAAGAATTTGCTATTATCAATATTGACACACATGGAGATGCGTGCAGGTGGTGTACAGGTGAAGATTACTATGGAACTGATATTTATTACACAACAGATAGTGTAATGAACATAACCAGTCAAGGCAATACAGTTGTTTTTTCCTCATCATGTCATTCTAACGATTTCACACAGAATGACTGTTTGGGAAAAAGATTTATTCTTGGTACAAATACGTTATTATATTGTGGTGAAACCAGAGAAGGCCTCACATTGAGACGACCTTATTTGAATGGTTCTTTGCTTTTTGATCAGATGGTTTATGATGAATTCTTTTCAGGTAATCACAATATTGGAGAGTGTATTTATCAAATTAAGTTAGATAACATATATACAGGCGAATCCACAGAAGAAGAAAACAGATGGATATTGTATTCTAAAAATATATTAGGAGATCCCGAACTGAACCTATATTTGGAATCACCAGACAGACTGATAGTGGATGCTTCTTTGGATTCTGAAAACATAACAATAAGAACTAATGAGGAATTTTGTACATTTACTCAAAATAATAACATTGGCCACCAATATGAGACATTTTATGATTGTAATGAATTAAGCAGCGCAATTCTAAATAATGATAATATTCAATTTGGAGTGTATAAAGCAGGATGGATACCATTCATGTCAAATAGGGATTTCTGCCATAATCTGAATATTGCAAACTATACTGACAATAATTTGACAGCAAAAGCAGAGCATTTGATTATTGGCATTGATGAAAATGGGACAAGAGGGAATGTCATAATTAACTCTGGTAGGAAACTACAACTCGAAGTAAGCAAAGACATGATAATTATGGGCGATTTCACTTGTGAACTTGGTGGAACATTATCCATAACTCCCAAACAGTAGTTTTTATGAAATGATTCAAACATTTATATTCTAAATTTATAATAAATTTTATGAACAACACAGTTTTCAAAATTACAGCATTATGAAACATTTATTACTATTAACGACGGCAGTGCTCATCTCAATGGGATGCCATGCAGAGACCATCACTGGCAAATGCTACGAGGGTGGCGTGAACTGGCAGTATGATACTGAAACAGGTACGCTGACCTTTACTCCGGATGAAATCGAATATTGGCAAAGTGCCTTTATTCCTGCATACTATTATCTGGCAAAAGGTGAAGCACGAGAAATTCTCATGACAACCAATGGTGATTGTAGCGAAAGACCTGACCACTTACCTGAATGGTATGACTTCAAGGACGACATCAAGTGTGTGGTAATTGCCGACAATATTAGAAACATAGGCAGATGTGCATTCAAACTGTGCAGCAACTTAGAGTCAGTGCATCTACCAGCGTATCTTCACTCCATTGCATCGGCGGCATTCTATGGATGTGGTAATCTGGAGGAAGTACACACGCGTACATTGAGTATTGATTCTCCAGATGTTTATATCAAGCCGAAATATCAAGATGATACGAATTTATCGTTTTATGGTATTGACCTTTCACAGGTTAAACTGATGGTGGCAAAGGATATGAAAACAAGACTTTCCGGTGATGCGTTCTATAGCAAGTTCGGCAGCATAGTTGAGGAAGATGTTGATGCAATAGGAACGAAGGAGGAAGTGTTGAAATATCATCCCTCGTTCGAATGGAACAAGAATGTGCCAGCGAAATGTTTTGAAATGCCGATTCTCGTAATCCCTACAACAGTGGCTTACCGTAATTTTTGCACAAGACATAGTATAAATGCAGAGAGTCTGGTTGCAAAATCTGCCATATCATATGGGTGGACATTGTTCCTTAAAGGAATCGATGCAGGAAGACTCGTTCAGGACGAAGATTGCCGATATGACTGCATGGACGGGGAGATATATCTTGTTGACGAGATACCCGAAGATTTCTGGGAATATTATACATCCCAGCCGATAGAGATTGACCTGACCAATCCGAACAATGATAGCAACAAAGGAAATGGCTTGTTCACAAGGAACATCATAGAGAATTCACTCCAGTACATCACTTGTGACAGCAGATGGAATGTGCCTGACAACAAATATATAATAGTCGCTCCGAAGAATGAAGGCTTGAATCCGTCCGTTGGATATGATATAGGAACCCTGTTGCCAGGAATTAAGCATGAGGTGACAGTCGTCATGGCACCAAATACTGAAGATGTTGAAGACCAGCGTCCAAACTACATCAGGATATTTACATACAACACCCAGAATACAGATGATGCCTGCTGTGAGTGGGATTTGAACAGCAAGAACCAGATACTCGTTCCCGAAAGCGGGGAAAAGCAGTTCACTACAGATCCAAATGCCTGTTATAAAGCAGTATTCACGGTGGAACCTAAAGAACTGGTACAGCGTTATTTAATATTGATTGAATCAAATGTCTCATCAAAGTCTGTAGACCGATATGATCGTACACTCCGCATTGCGAGCATCACAGTGAAGCATGTATACGACAGTAATGAGACTGGTATTGACTGCGATTGCGAATTACGAAATCCGAATGATGGCGTGATGTACAACCTCTCCGGGCAGATGGTTAGCAATGACTACAAAGGTATCGTGATAATCAACGGCAAAAAAATGTTGAAGTGATGATAGATGTTGAATCTCGGGGGCTTCACCCAGCGAAAAGGCTTAAAGAAACTCCGGGAACGCCAAAATGTGAATTCTATGTGAACTTTTTCAGCACCGATTCCTTGCTTGTTACGAAATAACCTACTACCTTTTTTTAATTTTGGGACGACTTTTATCCTTCACAATCTTCACTGTATAGTCAAACTGATGTTTCTCAGCTGGTTAGGGTGAAGATTATGAAGGATAAAAGTCGTTCCATTTTTGTTTTTTTCGGTTGTTGTACCGCAGATGATGCCGACCTCTACTACTGACGTTCGCATCTGGTACTATTGAGTCGGGCATCTACCATTACTGAGCCTGATAGAAATCATTACTGAATCGGGCAGAAAATATTATTGGGACGAGGGCCAAATGTTACTGAGTCAAACGCCGAAAAACGCCTCGTTTTGCCCCGAGACTCAGTAATATTTTTGGTACGGCTCAGTAATATTCCGTGTCCGGCTCAGTAATATTCCGTGTCCGGCTCAGTGACATTCCGAGGGCGGCTCAGTAGCATCCTGACTATGCGTGCGGTCTGGTTGGGACGCACGGCTGATGGGGTATGAGGGGACGAGATTGCCGCGATTGTTACATGAGCGTAATTTTATATTACATAAATATGCGCGCGTATCATATTTTTTTATTATCTTTGCAGATGAAAATTGCAATTAATAATTTATAAACTTAAATCGTGTATCTGGTTTTTGCCGGGTATGTGGTTACAAAAACAAAACTTCAAAACAAATGGCAGAATTAGCACAAGTAACTTCGACTGGCTCAGCACAGGAGACTAAGGGCTTTTACAAACTGAGTTGGCTGCAGAGAATCGGTTTCGGTAGTGGAGACCTCGCACAGAACTTAATTTTCCAGACGGTAGCAACATTCCTGATGATCTACCTCTGTACGGTACTGAAGATCAGTCCTGTATTCGTCAGTGGGCTTATACTCGCAGTCAGACTCTTCGACTGTATATGGAGCCCTATCGTAGGACGCTACATCGACAACCATAATCCGAAACTGGGTAAGTACCGCTCTTACCTGCTCTATGGTGGTATTCCTCTCACAATAGCAGCTTGCTGCCTGATGCTCCCTGTGGCTGCCGAATGGTCGATGACCATGAAGATCATCTATGCAACGGTGAGCTACACTGTGCTCAGCATGATTTACTCGGTAGTAAACATCCCTTACGGCTCTATCATGGCCAGCATGACCCGTGACAACAACGAGGTGCTTATCCTCACTTCCACACGAATGGTCTGCGCAAACATCGGTCAGATAGTAGTACAGGCTGGATTCCCTATCGGTCTTGCCATCGTTGCCAACCAGACTATTGACTGGAAGCAGGCTTCATTCATGGCTATCGGTACTATTCCTGCCTTCATCATCCTGCCGCTGCTTCCGGTACTGAAGAACCTGCTGGGAAAGAAGGGACTCTACTATGTGCTTCTCTCCATCGGATTCATCGGATTCGTGGTGCTGTACGCTGTCGGCAAGTTCTTCAATGTGGAGGACTGCAACACTATCGTGCAGATTGCAAAGGTCATGACTGGTGTGGGTCTGCTCGTGGGTTCACTGATGTGGGCTCTTGTTCCTGAGGTCATCACCGAGGCTGAATACCGCACAGGAAACCGTCCTGCCGCTACTGTCAACGCCCTTGCCGGTGTTGCCTTCAAGGCTGGTTTCTCGATTGCAGGATGGATCACTCCGCTGGTAATGGGATGGCTGGGCTTCAACCTTGCCGACGAGGTGTCTGCACTGCCTGGCGGTCCTGACGCATGGTTCACCGTAATCTGTGTGTTCGCTCTCGCTGGATTCGTACTGCTGACCCTGTGCTTCCTTGGCTGTAAGGAGAATATCGTCACTACTCCTGAAAAGCCTGCAAGCTACGGCGAGATGTTCAGGGAGTTCAAGGCTAACAAGTGTCTGCAGCTGATGCTCTGGATCTTCGTGGTAGTATTCCTGGCTTCCTTCATTGCAGCACCTGTAAACGCATACTACACAAAGCTGGCTGACTACTCAGAGACTGTAAAGGAAGCTATCCTCTGGTTCACTACCATCATTCCGGCTCTTCTCCTCATCGTAGTGGGATGCCTCATCTACAAGTATCCTCTCACTGACCAGAGACTCGACGAGATGAACAGAGAGATACTGAGCAGAGGTGAAAGTTTAGAGTGTAGAGTTTAGTGTTTAGTGTATAGAGTCAGTTAACAGTTAACAATGAATCATAAGTCAACAAATCTAAGATATCTGGCAATGGTGGTGTGTCTGGGGGCTATGAGCCTTCAGGCACAAACCTTGCGCGAGGCGTTCAAGGATAAGTTCCTCATCGGTGCGGCAATCAACGTACGTCAGGTGAAGAGCCAGGACCCAAAGGTGCAGAACCTCATCAGGAACCAGTTCAGCGCACTGGTGCCGGAGAACTGCATGAAGCCTGAGGAAATCCATCCAAAAATCGACCTCTACGACTGGAGGGACGCTGACGCACTGGTGAACCTGGCAGAGAAGAACGGGCAGGTCATCACTGGCCATTGTCTTGTATGGCACTCACAGGTGCCTTACTGGTTCTTCAAGGACGACATGAGCAACGAGGTGACGAGGGAGGAGCTGATAAAGAGAATGAGAGAGCACATCCATACTGTCGTAGGTCATTTCAAGGGCAGGATAAAGGGATGGGACGTGGTGAACGAGGCCATCATGGAGAATGGAAAGATGAGAAATTCCAACTTCTACAGAATCATCGGTCCCGAGTTCATCCGTCTGGCTTTCCAGTTCGCCCACGAGGCCGACCCTGATGCAGAGCTCTACTACAACGACTACGGCATGGACAACCCTATGAAGCGCCAGGCAGTGGTGGAACTCATCCGCGACCTGAAGGCTCATGGTTGCAGGATAGACGGTGTGGGAATGCAGTCGCACGTGGCCTTCGACTCGAACCTGGATGCCTACGAGGCAAGTATCAACGCATACGCTGCCGAGGGTGTGAAGGTGATGATCACCGAACTCGACCTCAGCGTGCTCCCTGCCCCGAGAATGGGATTCGGCGGTGCCGCCATCGACGAGACATACGGCTACAAGAGCGAGCTGAACCCTTACACCGACGGACTTCCAAAGGAGAAGGCGCAGGAGCAGACGGAGTTCTTCAAGAAGCTCTTCGCACTCTACCTGAAGCACAAGGACGTGATCACAAGGGTGACCTTCTGGGGACTGACCGACGGCGACAGCTGGAAGAACGGCTGGCCGGTGCCTTTCCGCACAGACTATCCCCTGGCATTCGACCGTAACTTCGAACCAAAACCATTCGTAAGCGAAATCATTAAACTTGCAAAGAAATATTAACCCATAAATCAAAATAATATGGCAACAAAGAGATATCTTTTCCCTGCCGACTATATGGCAGACCCTTCCGTTCATGTGTTCAACGGAAAAATCTACATCTATCCGTCGCATGACTGGGAGTGTGAGAACGTAGAAAACGACAATGGTGACCAGTACGTGATGAAGGACTATCATGTCCTCTCAATCGACGGCGACCCAATGACAGGCACAGTCACTGACCACGGATGTGTGCTCCGCCAGGAAGACATCCCTTGGGCAGGACGCCAGCTCTGGGACTGCGACGTACAGGAATATGAAGTGGAGGTTCCTACCACAGCCGAAGACCAGGCAAAGGGTATGGGATTCAGCAAGAAGGTCAAGAAATATATCATGTACTTCCCTCTCAAGGACAGAAACGACGTGTTCCACTGGGGTACAGCAATAGCAGACAACCCTGCAGGCCCGTTCATCCCTCAGCCTGCACCAGTTCCCGGAAGCTACAGCATCGACATGTGTGCCTTCAAGGACGACAAGGACGGCGAAATCTACGTGTACTTCGGAGGACTCTGGGGCGGACAGCTTCAGAGATACAAGGACAACATCCATCTCGAGACTCCATATCTCCCGGAAGGAGAAGAAGATGCACTGCCAAGCCGCTGTGTACGCCTGACTAAAGACGGTCTGAACTATGCCGAGGCTCCACGCCCAATCCTCGTGGTGGACGAAGAAGGCAAGCCGCTGAAGGCCAACGACCCTCACAGATTCTTCGAGGCAAGCTGGATGTTCAAGAAGGACGGCAAGTACTATTTCACCTATTCCACAGGTGACAGCCACCTGCTCTGCTATGCCGTAGGTGACAATGTGTATGGTCCGTTTACTTATAAAGGTGTCATCCTCACTCCAGTGGTTGGATGGACTACCCACCACGCCATCATCCAGTGGGAAGGCAAGTGGTATCTCTTCCATCACGACAGCGTGCCATCAGGCGGCAAGTCATGGCTCCGCAGCCTCAAGGTGTGCGAACTGGAATTCGACGAGAAGGGAAATATCAAGACCATAGAGGGGATTGACTGAGCTTAGCTCAGAGTGAAAAGTGAATAGTGAAAAGTTAAAAGTACATAAAATCATGTCATATTTATTAGGTTATGATATAGGTACATCTTCAGTGAAGGCTTCACTGGTTGATGCAGTGTCGGGCGAGATAGTAGCAACGACATTCTATCCTGAGAGCGAGGCTCCAATCATCGCAAAGCAGATGGGATGGGCAGAACAGGAACCAGAGATGTGGTGGACAAACCTCATCGAGGCAACAAAGAAGGTAGCTTCAAGCGACCCTTCCCTGCTCGCAAACGTAAAGGCCATCGGTATCAGTTATCAGATGCACGGACTGGTGTGCGTGGACAAGGAGGGCAATCCGCTCCGTCCAAGTATCATCTGGTGTGACGGACGTGCCGTTCCTTACGGCAATGCCGCCTTCGACGGAATCGGTCACGAACAGTGCCTGAGCCATCTCCTCAACTCCCCAGGCAACTTCACGGCTGCAAAGCTGGCATGGGTGAAGGAGAACGAACCGGAAGTGTTCGAGAAAATCTACAAGATAATGCTCCCTGGCGACTTCATCGCAATGCGACTCAGCGGTGGCGACATGCAGACTACCATCAGCGGACTCTCTGAAGGTATGTTCTGGGACTTCAAGAACCAGGAGGTCAGCAAGGACATCATGAACTACTATGGTTTCGACAGCTCAATCATAGCAGACATCGTCCCTACCTTCGCAGTACAGTCGAAGGTTTGCAAGGAAGTAGCTGGCTTACTCGGCATCCCAGAAGGTACTCCAATAGCATATCGCGGCGGTGACCAGCCAAACAACGCACTCTCACTCAATGTGATGAACCCGGGAGAAGTGGCTGCCACCGGTGGTACTTCAGGCGTGGTCTACGGTGTGCTCGGCGAAGTGAACTACGACAAGCTCAGCCGCGTGAACACATTCGCTCACGGAAACTACACTCCGGAACTCACCCGTCTGGGTGTGCTCCTGTGTATCAACGGAACCGGCATCCTCAATGCCTGGATGCGCAGGAACGTTGCTCCGGAAGGATTCTCTTATCAGGACATGAACAACCTCATCGACACAGTAGAGATAGGTGCGAACGGCCTGAGTGTCATCCCATTCGGAAATGGTGCAGAACGTATTCTCCAGAACAAGGAAATAGGATGCAGCGTGGAAGGTATCAACTTCAACATCCACAAGAAGGCTCATCTTCTCCGTGCCGCTCAGGAGGGAATCGTGTTCTCGTTCAAGCAGGGAATCGACATCATGCAGAATATGGGCATGGAAATCAAGGACATCCACGCAGGTCATGCTAACATGTTCCTCAACCCGATGTTCTGCACTACCCTCGCAAGTGTGACAGGTGCAACCATCAACCTCTACGAGACCGACGGTGCAGTGGGTGCTGCAAAGGGCGCAGGTATCGGTGCTGGCATCTACGGCAGTTTCGACGAGGCATTCGCAACCCTCAAGCACATCTCGACCATCGAACCAGACGTGAAGAACGCACAGGCTTACATGGATGCATACAAACTCTGGAAAGAGCGTCTCGACAGACATATTAATTAATCAAATATTTTTTATTAACCATTTATATTAACATTAACAACAAAATTATGGCAACAGAATTTTTTCCAAACGTGAAGAAAATCCAGTTCGAAGGCAAGGATTCAAAGAATCCAATGGCTTTCCATTATTATGATGCTGAAAAGGTCATCATGGGTAAACCAATGAAAG
>CALELI010000147.1 GCA_937902455.1 uncultured Prevotellaceae bacterium
TCTCAAAATCACCTAAAATGTAATTAATAGAACACCCCTATACAGTAAATGAGGTTAAGCGGCATCACACATCGTAAGAAGGAAGTCCGGACCATTGACTCCATCACAGGATGGATAAAGGGCGACCACACAAGCAAACAGATTCTCATCATGCTCAGCCTGATGGTGGGCATTTGTTCTGGTCTGGCTGCATTCATCCTCAAATGGCTGATTGATGCAATAAAGCATCTCCTGACTTATCAGATAAACATCTCTTCTGCCAATGGACTATATTTCCTCTATCCTATCATCGGTATCATCCTCGCAGCACTCTTCGTGCGCTTTATAGTGAAGGACGACATCGGTCATGGAGTTACGAAGATTCTCTATGCCATCTCAAGGAAGCGCGGAAGGATTCGCCCTCACAACCGCTGGACAAGTATCGTGGCCAGTTCGCTCACCATCGGATTCGGAGGTTCAGTAGGAGCCGAGGCACCAATCGTGCTTACCGGTTCTGCTTTTGGCTCCGACTTAGGCAAACGATTCCATCTGCCTCACAACCACCTGATGCTGCTTGTCGGCTGTGGAGCCGCAGGAGCCGTGGCAGCCATCTTCAAGGCACCGATTGCCGGTGTGATGTTCGTGATAGAAGTACTGATGCTTGACCTCAACATGTTGTCGATAGCACCACTACTGGTTACGAGTCTTACGGCCGTCTGCGTGTCCTATGCACTCACTGACACTGATCCGATGTTCCCATTCCTACTGGAAAAGCAATTCTCCATCGACACCATTCCCGGATGCATAGTCCTCGGAATCATCTGCGGGTTCGTATCACTCTATTTCACTCGTGCTATGAACTGGTTCGAAGGGGTGTTTGCAAAAATCAACCGCTGGTGGCTGAAATATATAATAGGTGCAGCAATCCTCGGTCTGCTCATATTCTTCTTCCCGGCTATGTACGGTGAAGGATACGATGTAATCGGTCAGCTCATAAACGAGGCTTCTCCATCCGAGATCATGCACAACACCCTCTTCCTGGGAAGCGACAGCAACCTACTCATATACCTCACGCTCGTACTCGTTCTCAAGGTATTTGCATCAACTGCCACCAACGGAGCAGGAGGATGTGGCGGAGTATTCGCACCTACACTCTTCCTCGGATGTATTGCCGGATTCATATTTGCCAACATCTGGGACGACTCACTGGATCTCTCACTGGGCAAGGAAGGATTCCTCTCTGTCAAGAACTGTGCCCTCTACGGTATGGCAGGACTGATGTCGGGAGTGATGCACTCACCTCTCACCGCCATCTTCCTCATAGCCGAACTAACAGGTGGATATGGCCTGTTCGTGCCACTGATGATAGTGTCGCTCACGTCCTATGTACTCATTCGTGCATTCGAGCCACATAGCATCTATGCCATGCGTCTGAGCCGTAAGGGACAACTTCTCACCCACGACAAGGACAAGGCCGTACTCACACTTCTCCATCTCGATTCACAGATAGAGACCGACTATGTCCCTGTCACATCTGACAAGGATCTTGGTCAGCTCGTTCAGGCTGTGATAAAGTCACATAGAAACATATTCCCTGTAGTCAGCAAGGAAGGACAGTTCCTTGGGGTAATCACCCTTGATTCCATACGAAAATATATGTTCCGGCCAGAACTCTATCACCAATACTCAGTCCAGTCGTTCGTGAAGGATCCGCCATGTATGCTCTGCACCAATGACACAGTGAAGACGGCCATACAGAAATTTGAAGAGACCAAGGCATGGAACCTCCCTGTCATTGATGAGCAGAACCGCTTCGTAGGGTTCGTATCGCGTTCAGGGCTCTTCCAGTCATATAGAAACTTACTAAAGGAATTCAGTTCAGAATAATGGAAAAGAAGGATTTGAGAATAGTCTACATGGGTACGCCAGAGTTCGCAGTGGAAAGTCTGCGTAGCCTTGTGGAAGGAGGATATAATGTAGTTGGAGTAATCACTATGCCCGACAAACCCGTAGGCCGACACGGAAGTGTTCTACAAGCCAGCCCAGTGAAACAGTATGCCGCCCAGCATGGTATCAAGGTGCTCCAGCCCGAGAAACTCAAGGACCCTGAATTCATAGAAGAACTTCGTTCACTCCAGGCCGACCTCCAGATAGTCGTTGCCTTCCGTATGCTTCCGGAGATTGTATGGAACATGCCACGACTTGGTACTTTCAACCTCCACGCATCTCTCCTTCCTCAGTATAGAGGTGCTGCACCTATCAACTGGGCAGTCATCAACGGAGACACAGAGACGGGTATCACGACCTTCTTCCTCCAGCACGAAATCGACACAGGCGACATCATTCAGCAAGTACACGTGCCTATCTCTGACACCGATAACGTAGGTGATGTACACGACCGTCTCATGCTCCTTGGAGGTAGACTGGTGACGGAGACCGTCGACAACATCCTTGCAGGAACCATCCATCCAATACCTCAGGAGGAACTCATCTCTCAATCTTCATCTCAAAACTCTCAGCCATTGCCTCTTCGTCCGGCTCCAAAGATCTTCCACGAGACGTGTCAGATAAACTGGAACCAGCCAACAAAAATCATTTATGATTTCATCAGAGGCTTATCTCCATACCCGGCAGCATGGACAACCCTTGCCTTCCTTCAAGAGCCTCAGGACAAGCTCGACTTAGGACAGGCGAACCAGCAAGTAAAAATCTATGAAACTGAGAAAATCACAAATTCTCATAAAGAAGGAATCAATCCAGGCACACTCCTGTCAGATTCCAAGAGCTATATACATGTCGTTACCTCTGACGGGCTACTCTCCATCAAAGTCCTCCAGCTTGCCGGCAAGAAACGGATGCCCGTCCAGGACTTCCTCCGTGGATTTCACTTTCAGGAAGGAATGCAGTTTTATAGTTTAGAGTGTAGAGTTTAGAGTTTAGAGTCAGTTTTATAGTTTAGAGTTGATAGTTCTAATTATGAATTATGAATTACGAATTACGAATTACGATGCAAGGTGGATATTGTGGTCGTAAGCAAGTTTGCGGAGATTGATAAGAGCGTAACGCATACGTCCGAGAGCAGTATTGATGCTCACACCTGTAAGGTCTGCAATCTCCTTGAAAGAGAGGTCCTGATAGAATCGGAGAAGTACAACCTCGCGCTGTGTCTCAGGAAGGAGAGCAATAAGCTGACGGATTTCCTTCAATGTCTGGGCATCGACCATCTCTGTCTCGATATTCTCGTTGGATACCAGTGAAGCATCGTTGAGTATGTCAACCTCTTCATCATCCTGCGAAATGGTATTTTCTGCCTTTGCCGTACGGAAGTGGTCAATAACCATGTTGTGAGCAATACGCATCACCCATGCAGAGAACTTGCCATTCTCTGTGTACTGACCAGAACGGAGTGTTGTCACAACACGCATGAAGACATCCTGAAAGAGGTCCTGAGCCAGTTCCGAGTCCTTTACAGTATAAGAAATGTATGTGAAAACCTTGCTTTCGTATCTGTAGAGCAGAGTATCGAACGCTTCATTACTACCTTTTACATACATACTGACCAATGTCTCATCGGTGAGTGCAGATAAATTTACCATTAAGCTATTATTTTATTGTTCTTAGCGTAATGTCTTTTCTATAGGCAATAATGATTTTATTCGTTTCTTTAATGTTAATTTTTTATTTTGCAGCGGCAAAGATAGTGAATATATATGAAAAAAAGGCAGGATTATCAAATTTTTTTATGAATCCTGCCGTTTTTTAACATTTGAGACCCTTTACAGCCGTTAGCAATTAGCCTTCATGGTCGAAGTGGAACCAGTCAACGTCAATATAGCCACCTGACTGCTTGGTTGCATAGTTGAAGATGGCAAACTTGGTTCCCATGAAGAATGTATTGATGTCGAAACGCATCTTGACTTCGCTGCCGAACGGGATGAACTTCTTGCCGTCGAAACTATATTCAAATGTAGCAATATCCCTGCCGTCGGTGAAGTCACCATTGATGCGGAGATAGACTGGCTTCTTTGCATTAGGAACCTTCACTGATGCCTTCTGATCAACCTGTACATTGTCGACTGCACGCTGGCGGTTGAGCTTAAGATTCTGCTCTTCCATAGTGAGTGTCACCTTCTTGCCTTCCTTAGTGATGCAGAGAACACCACTCGTGCCACAGAATGCAGAGAATCCACACTTGTCACCATCCTGCATCTTACTGATGTCGAGACAGACTGTACCAGTACATTTCGGTCCTTCCATTCGCTGAGTAATTGTGTTAGGGGCAACATAGAGGTTATCCACTACTCTGTTTGTCTTCAGACGGAGGAATCCTGGACGTTCTGAGAGGTTCCATGCATCGTTGATTGGATTATGGTTGAACTCCCAGTAGAGTGACAATTTGTCGGAACTGAACTCATCATTGCCGAGGATACCCGTCTGGTGGATATACTTGGCAGAGAGGTCATCCGGTACCTTTCCGTTAGCATCACCAAGAATTGGCCAGCCATCTTCCCAGCGGCAAGGAACGAAGCAAGGGGTACGGCCGACACCGTTACGGTCCTGGAAGAATATTCCGTACCATTCACCAGTAGGAGAATCAACGATTCCTCCCTGTGCAACACCACCACCCTTGAATGGAGGGAGGGCATTGTCGAGGATTACCTTCTTTTCCCAAGGACCATCGACACTCTCAGCACGATAGCATACCTCACGGCGCACACCACCACGAGGCCATGAAATCATGAGAAGATAGTACTTGCCGTTTATCTTCATCATGTTGTTGCCTTCGAGAAGACCGTTCTCAATACCGTCACGTACAGGAACGGTAAACTTGCGGAGGATGGCTTCCTGTCCCCAGGTCTTGCCAGTCTCGTCGAGAATTCCACGAGTGAGTTCTACTGCATCACCCGTTCCGTAGAACATATACACACGTCCGTCATCATCTACAAAGAAACTGCTGTCGTGGAAATGAGGAGGACGGCTGACGAGTTTCCAAGGACCTTCAGCCTTGTCGGCAGTATAGAGGAATCCCTGGTAAGGTGCACCGTTAGTAGTGAACCATGCGTAGAACTTTCCGTAATAATAGCGTAGACTTGTAGCCCACTGTCCCTGGCCATATACAGTCTTGCCGTCGATGAGGTTGTAACGGTCACCATCTTCGATACGGTCGAACACATAGCTCACTGTCTCCCAGTGCTTGAGGTCCTTACTCTTCATCATAGGAGCTCCAGGCATGAGGTGCATGGTTGTGGAAATCATGTAATAGTAGTCACCTGCCCGGCAGATTGTGTTGTCGGGAACATCGGCATTGATGATAGGATTACGATAACCCTGTGCAGACGCTTCGCGAGTGAAAAGTGAACAGTTAAAAGTGAACAGTGCCAATAGCAGAAGGACCATTCCTGATGTGCTGCCTTTTGGTCTTACGGTCTTGGAAAAAAACATTTTCATAATTAAATAATTTAAACGATATTGCAAAGTAACTAAAAATATCTTATTCTGCAAACGTATTCTTGTATTTTATTTTTCTTCTCTTGTTACTTTTGCACATTTTATATAATAATATAGGACAATTATGGCAATAATTTACTAAATTTGCAACATCAATGCAATATTTATGGTTAAAGGTTATAGGTTAAAGGTTAAAGGAGGGCTAACGGCTAATGGCCAATGGCTAATGGCTGTACTGATGTTTTTCACTATTCACTATTCACTATTCACTCTGAGCTCTGCTCAGTGCATTCTCTATCCCCAGCATTTTGACATGAGCGAAGTGGAACTGCTTGATGGCCCTATGCGCACGGCAATGGTTACCAATGCAGAATTGCTTCTGAAATACGATGCCGACAGGTTGATGTGTCCTTTCATAAGAGAAGCTGGTCTGAGTTCTGAAAAAAGCTCGAAATATTACGGCTGGACTACTAAACACCCATCTTTCGGCAACTGGGGACAGGCGGACTGGAGTCTGGAAGGTCATGTAGGAGGACATTACGTTTCTGCCCTTGCACTCTCCTATGCTGCCACTAAGGCCGACACCAGCCTGAAAGACCTGAACGGAAGACTGATGGAAAGACTGACCTACTGCCTCGGAATCATGAAGGACTGTCAGGATGCCTACAAAGGCAATAAGGAAGGCATGGAAGGCTTCATTGGAGGCCAGCCTATCACCCACATCTGGAAGGGACTGTATAGGAACGACCCAAGCGGATTCTATCAGTATGGTGGATGGGTACCGTTCTATTGCCAGCACAAGGTCCTTGCAGGACTCAGGGACGCATATATCTATGCAGGCAGCGAAATGGCTAAGGAACTGTTCAGGGGACTGGCCGACTGGAGTGTAAACGTGGTGAAGAACCTGTCAGCCGAGACCATGCAGAATGTTCTCAACAGCGAACACGGAGGAATGAACGAGACCATCGCTGATGCCTACAAGATATTCGGTGACGCAAAATATCTCACCGCAGCAAAGAAATACAGCCATCAGTCAATGGTAAGCGGAATGCAGACCCTCAATACTACATTTCTGAATAACAGACACGCCAATACTCAGGTTCCGAAATACATAGGTTTCGAGCGAATCTATCAGGTGGGCGGAATGAGAGCTTCCGACAACACATACAAGAAGGCAGCAAGGAACTTCTGGACAGACGTAGCCGAGAACCGTACGGTGTGCATAGGAGGCAACAGTGTCGAGGAGCATTTTCTCAACCAGAGCAACTATGTCAACTATGTCAACAAGCTTGACGGACCTGAGACGTGTAACTCCAACAACATGATGAAACTCTCCGAAGACCTCTTCGACGACACTCACGACTCCAGATATGCTGATTTCTACGAGAACACCATGTACAACCACATACTCTCTACTCAGGACCCAGAGACAGGAGGTTATGTATATTTCACAACCCTTCGTCCACAAGGCTACAAGATTTATTCAAAGGTGAACCAGGGAATGTGGTGCTGTGTGGGAACTGGTATGGAGAACCATGCGAAGTACAGCCACTTCATCTATACTCACGACAACGACACCCTGTTCGTGAACCTCTTCACAGCCAGTGAACTGAAGAACGAGCGATTCGGGATCAGGCAAGAGACTAAATTCCCATACGAGCAGAAGTCAACCATCACCATCACAAAAGCCGGCAATTATACCATAGCAGTCAGAAATCCTTCATGGACAGGAAAGAGCGGCTACACCAAGTATTCACAGGAATGGAAAACTGGCGACAAGATTGAGATTAATCTGCCTATGACACTGCGATACGAACAATGTCCAGGACTCGACGAATACATTGCCTTCAAATACGGTCCGATTCTCCTTGCTGCTACGACAGGCGCAACCGACCTGCAGAACGAATATGCCGGTGAAGGCCGTATGGACCATGCTCCAGGTAGCCGTGCCAGCAGCAAGAGCCTGCTCTCTTCTCCGTTGCTCATCTGCGAGAGAGACACCGTCATGAACCTGTTTGATTCCGTAACAGCCGACAGCCGTCTGCAATTCACAGTCCATGCACCCGCTTACATCCCCGAAGGCTCTATGTTCAGGAGGAAGTCAACCCTTACCCTTCAGCCGTTCTTCTCCACCCACCACGACAGATATGTCATCTACTGGTATCAGCAGAACGAGGAAACCTTCCTCACCAGCGACATAGGCAGGAAGGAACGTGAGAGAGAGGAACTCGACAACAGGACCATTGACTTCGTAGGCACTGGCGAACAGCAGAGCGAAGCCGGACACAAGGCAAAGTACAGCAGTGGTTCCACAAAGGGCAGTTACAACGGTGAATTCTACCGCGATGCCCAGACGAACGGATACATACAGTACACACTCTCCAATCCCGACCAGATATCCGAGAACCTGTCAATCATGTGTCGGTTCACTACTGCCGACAGAGGCCGCGCTGCAACAATCTATGTCGATGGCACAAGACTGACGACAGTCACCATTCCTTCATCAATCTCATCTGCCGACGACAACGGCTTCTTCAATGCCGACTATCCTCTGCCTGAATCCCTCGTCAGGGATAAGGACGGCAACGTGAAGAAAGAGTTCGTATTCAGGATAACAGCCAATCAAGGCACCATCTGCCCGGGACTTTATTATCTGCGCCTGCTGAAAGACTACAAGAACGAGGCACTGATAACCGACTACCAGTTCAAGGCCGTGGAATGGGCAAAGACAGGTGATGCAGGAAGAGTTGCACAAACCAACGTCTCCTACGACTCGAAAGCCAATACCATTACAGTGAAAGCAGGGACGGGAGCCAACAACGTATGCCTCAACATGACCGACAATAAATACAGAATAGGTTCCGACCTCCGATATTTCGTGGTTCAGGGCACAAACCTCAGGACGACCAACGGCAGTTCGTACCTCTGGTGGTTCAACGGAACTAATCATGGATCGAGTGTCGCACCAGTCAAGACATCTAAGTCAGGTGATCTCGTGACCATCATCTGGGACCTTACAACCTCTGGACTCAACGACAACTGCGTCTACCCTCAATACAATTTCTCACAGGGCAATACCATCTTCGGACTCACATCCACCACGGGCACATCCGTGATAAGCCACATCGGTTTCTATGCCGACATTGAAGGGCCTACCGCCATAAACCTCCCTCATCTCTCCACCCCAGCTACTGAGCCAGTCGAAGTACAACCATCTGCATACAACCTGCAAGGACAGAAAGTGGGAGACGAATACACTGGAATTGTCATCCAAAACGGCAGGAAGGTGCTGAAATGAGATGAAAACTACAACATTTGTATCGCACATAACAATCAATTTTAAATATTATATCTAATTTTGCAAATCTAAATGTTAACATTATGGTTAAAGGTTATAGGTTAAAGGTTATAGGTTATAGCACGCTTCGCTATAGGTTAAAGGTTCTATTCGTACTATTCACTTTTCACTTTTCACTATTCACTCCGACGCAGTCGGTAGCTCAGAATCCTATCATACAGACTAAATACACTGCCGATCCTGCTCCGTATGTTCATGGTGACACAGTATATCTCTATACCACTCACGATGAAGATGACGCCCAGGGGTTCCACATGCTCGACTGGTTGTGCTACACATCTACCGACATGGTCAACTGGACCGACCACGGTGCAGTGGCATCCGTGAAAGACTTCAGCAAATGGTACAACACCCCAAATGGTGCCTGGGCCGAACAGGTAATTGAGAGAAACGGCAAGTGGTACATGTACTGTCCTCTTCACGGACACGGAATCGGTGTGCTTGTCTCCGACGGACCTTTCGGACCATTCAACGACCCACTCGGTCACGCACTCGTATGGCAACGCGAACACTGGGACGACATCGACCCTACTGTCTGGATTGACGATGACGGTCAGGCATATATGTACTGGGGCAACCCTAACCTCTATTGCGCAAAGCTCAACGAGGACATGATTTCCATTGACCCGTCTTTCGGAAAGAACGGTATCATGAAGATGGATCCAAAGCCCGACGACTATCAGGAAGGACCTTGGTTCTGGAAGCATGGAAAGTATTATTACCTTGCATTTGCTTCTACATGCTGCCCTGAGGGTATCGGAGTATCAATGAGCAAGAGTCCTCTCGGACCCTGGAAAGAGTCTACTCCAATCATGAACCACACTCCGAAGACTCGTGGAAACCATCCTGGAATCATTGAATACAAAGGGCACAACTATGTCTTCGGTCTCAACTACGACCTCTTCCGTCGCGTGAGTGACCTTCATGCAGAACGCCGTTCCGTTGCAGTGGCTGAGTTTCAGTACAACAAGGACGGAAGTATTTCCGAGATACCTTACTTTGACGAACACCACATTGCACCACTCCAGACCCTCGACCCATTCCGCAGGAACGAAGCAGAGACTATCGCATGGAGTGACGGCCTGAAGACAAAGAAAGACAACAAGGTTGGCATCTATGTCACAGAAATCCACGATGGCGACTTCATCAAGGTGGCAAACGTAGATTTCGGTAAGGGAGCAAAGCATTTCAAGGCAAGTGTGGCATCAATGTACAGGAACGGAAGCATCGAACTGCGTATCGACGACATAAGCGGAAGGGTCATCGGTCAGTGTCAGGTGAACTGCACAGGTGGCGACCTCAAGTGGGCAATGCGCGAATGCGATGTCACCCCTACAACCTCTGGAGTCCACGACCTCTACTTCATCTTCCATTCCACGGGCAAGTACCCTATGTTCGACTTCGACTGGTGGCAGTTCGAGTAGCAGAATTTAGTTATCAGTTATCAGGACTCCGAGCTTGCTCGCCTGAACTTGTGAAGAAACAATGAATTA
>CALELI010000148.1 GCA_937902455.1 uncultured Prevotellaceae bacterium
AAAAATATTTATTATATGTCTGATTAATGTCTTCATTAATGTCTGATTAATGTTAAAAATCAAATATTTATGCATATGCTAAAGTTACGTTCATTATTCATTATTAAAATACCATCAACCCAACGACTCTAAACTTCCCAACCGACTCTAAACTCTAAACTCTCAACTCTCAACTCTCAACTCTATCATTCTTCAATTATATTCAGCATCTTCATCGTAGCCTTGATGGCGGCCTCCGTCTGGTCAGCATCGAATCCTCTCGTCTTGAATGTCCTGCCCTCAAATTCCCACGTCACTATGGTCTGCACGAAGGCATCGGTCCTTCCGCCAGGCGGGATGGTCACGGCATAATTGGCCAGCATCGGGAACTTCCGCTGCAGAGTGACCTTATAGATTTTCCTCAGCGCCCTCACGAAGGCGTCATACTGTCCGTCTCCGCTGGAGTTCTCCTCGTACACCTGTCCGTTGATGTCAAGTTTCAGCGCACAGGTCGGTTTCAGCCCGTTGCAGAGAGCCACGTTATATCCCAGGAGCGTCACCTTGTCCTCTGTCACCGAGTGTTTCAGCACATCGGAGATGATGAACGGCAGGTCTTCCTGAGTCACAGTTTCTTTCTTGTCACCCAGTTCGATGATTCTTGCCGTCACCTTCCTCATGGCATCCTCGTCGAGGTCAAGACCAAGTTCCTCAAGGTTTTTCTGTATGTTCGCCTTCCCGCTGTTCTTGCCAAGGGCATATTCCCGCTTACGGCCGAATCGTTCAGGGAGGAGTTTATTGCAATACAGGTTATTCTTCTTGTCACCGTCAGCATGTACTCCCGCCACCTGCGTGAACACATTCTCTCCTACGATTGGCTGATTGCTGGCTATGGCAATGCCCGAGAACGACTCCACCATCCTGCTTGCTGCCATCAGCCTCTCCTCGTTGATGTTTGTCTTGACAGTCAGCTGATCATTCAGTATGGCCTGCACACTGGCGAGCGATGCGTTGCCGGCTCTCTCACCAAGACCGTTAATAGTGGTGTGAAGTCCGTTCACTCCGGCCATCACTGCTGCAAACACATTGCTGATAGCCATATCGTAGTCATTGTGGGCATGGAAGTCGAATTTGGTATCTGGGAATCTCTCCACCATCAGCCCCACATATTCCGTCACCTTCATAGGGTTGAGGATTCCAAGCGTGTCAGGCAACATTATCCTCGATTCCTCTGTCAGTATTCCTGTGAGATTGCTGACGAGATTATACACATACTCTGCGTCGTGCTTCATCCCGTTACTCCAGTCTTCAAGGTAGACATTCACTCTCACACCCTGACCCTGAGCATATTCCACAGTGTTCTTTATATCAGCAATATGTTCTTCGGGAGTCTTCTTCAGTTGCTCCTCGCAGTGTTTTCGGCTGCCTTTCGTCAGGAGGTTCATCACCTTTCCCCCGCAGGAGGTAATCCAGTCAACAGAGATTTTTCCGTCCACGAAGCCCAGCACCTCTATCCGGTCTATCATCCCCACCTTCTCGGCCCACTTGCAGATGGTCCGTGTCGACTCTTTCTCTCCGTCCGACACCCTTGCGCTTGCCACCTCCACTCTGTCAACCTTCAGTTCCTCCAGCAACATGCGGGCTATTGCAAGTTTTTCGTGAGGCAAGAAACTCACTCCACAGGTCTGTTCCCCATCCCTGAGAGTCGTATCCATTATTTCTACATGTTGCTTCATTCCTGTTTCTACCTTAAAAAAAAACCTCCTCTGTGTCTTCACTGAGAAAGGTTTTCAATATTCGATTTTCTTATTCGTCTGGCAATATCAACAACCAATCTCAAATCATCGTATTCACGATAATTCGGATAATCTGCATGACTGGAATGTAAATATTTGTCATTTTGAATTAATTTTCTGCAAAATTACAACATTTTTCGGACACTTGCAAAGATTTTGCTAACAAATTATCCTTTTACGACTTTTTTTCCTTCCTCCACATCACTTGTTATCCAGATATTCGCACCGATTACAGCATTTCTTCCTACTGTCACCCTACCGAGAATCGTGGCGTTGCTGTAGATTATCACACCGTCTCCGATAATAGGATGACGTGGAAGGCCCTTTATCGGGTTGCCGTCCTCGTCAAGCGGAAAGCTCTTTGCACCAAGCGTAACTCCCTGATACAGCTTTACGTGGTTGCCGATGATACAAGTCTCACCCACAACGATACCCGTTCCGTGGTCTATGGTGAAATATTCGCCGATGGTAGCCCCTGGATGGATGTCGATACCCGTCTCGCTGTGAGCAAATTCCGTTATCATTCTCGGCACGAGCGGAATTCCAAGCTCCCACAGTTTGTGCGCAAGTCGGTAGTTAATGATGGCCTTGATTCCCGGATAGCAGCAGATAATCTCGTCATAATCCTTCGCTGCCGGGTCACCTTCATAAGTAGCCTGGACATCCTTCATCATCCTTTCCTTCAGCTCTTCCAGGAATCCCTCAGGCAACAACTCCATCAGAACGGACTCGCCCCTGCTCTCAAAAAACTCAGGAAACACCCTCCCGCGTACCTCACAGACAAATTTCTTAACCTCTGTATATGTGTATCTCATAAGCCCTCCTTTCACTATCTGCTTTTCACTTTTCACTATTCACTATTCACTTTTCACTATTCACTTTTCACTATTCACTTTTCACTTTTCACTTTTCACTCTGACCGTGCAACGGTCAGCAAACAGTTCTGTCGACAAATACCTCTCGCCGCCGTCTGGAAGCACCACTACCACATTTCCTCCCTTCATCCTGCTGATCAAGCGTCCTGCCGCAACCAAGGCAGCACCACCAGAGAAACCACACAGGAGTCCTTCTTTTTCCGACAGGAGACGCGCAGCCCTTATTGCCTCATCATCATCTATTCCCATCACTTCGTCAACGACACTGTCGTCATAGTTTTCAGGAACAAAGTTTGCACCTATTCCCTGCAACTTATGGGCGCCGCTTCTTCCCTCTGAAATCATAGGCGACGAAGCTGGTTCCACACCTATTATATATATGTCATTATTCAGTTCCTTCAGTTTCCGTGCCGTACCACACAGTGTGCCACCCGTACCGACACCTGCCACGAAGGCATCAACATGTCCGTCCGTGTCCGTCCATATCTCATTCGCAGTTGACTCATAGTGTGCCAGCGGATTGGCCTTGTTATCAAACTGACCCAGGATTACAGCCCCCTTGATTTCCCTCTCCAGACGCTGAGCCTCAGCAACCGAACCGACCATGCCGTCCTTGCCGGGAGTCAGCACCACCTCGGCACCGTATGCCTTCAGCAGCCCGATTCTCTCCTTGCTCATCGTGTCTGGCATGGTCAGGATCAGCCTGTAACCTCTCACCCTGCTTATCATCGCCATACCGACACCAGTATTTCCGCTTGTCGGTTCAATGATAGTGCCACCAGCCGTCAGCACGCCCCTTTTCTCGGCATCGTCAATCATCCACAGGGCAGTCCTGTCCTTCACACTCCCTGCCGGATTCATCATCTCCAGTTTTGCCAGCGGAGCAGACGGCAGACCCCATGCATCGGCCCATCTCCCAAGTCTCAGCAAGGGAGTATGTCCTATCAAGTCAGTCAAAGAATCATAAATACGTCCCATAATCTTTTTACTTTCAGCTGCAAAGATAGTGAAAACCGAGAGAAATACAAAATAAATATGCATTTATTTTTATTTCAGTTCCTGCAATATCGGCTGCACCTCGGCATAACTTAAGTAAACTTAGTTCTGCGCTCGGTTTGCACGATATTTCCGAGGTGCATCCTAACCTGTACAAATAAACAACAACGCCCGTCGTTATGGCGGGCGCTGAGATTATAGTCCTGTGGTGTATACAGGTGTTACTTCAAGTACTTCTTGCCGTTGGTGATAACTATACCTTTGTAGTCGGCAGAGACTCTCTGACCCGCGAGATTAAACGATTGAGCATTGAACGCTGATATTCGGGAGTCATTCACCTTCTCTATTCCTGTCTCTTCTGTGCAGACTGATGCATGGAAGACATAGTATTTATTGTTGTAAGCCAGGGCAATGTCTGCATTATATGTCTGCATCGGCTTGAGGTCAACCATGAGTGATGCGATGAACTGTGTTCCTTCGATACCAAGGAAGAAATCAACGTCATCGAAGAATGTCTCGCTTTCCGGGTTTACCCATGCACCATCGGAAGTGAATGCGTAACCGCAGTCATCCTCGCAGTAACCTTCCTCTGTAAATTCCTCGTCAACGAGATTCATGCGTGCCGCTACGGAGACTGTACCATTGAGAATCTGTGCCTCTGTGCATCCAAGTGCTGCTGTCACTTCGTCAAGGTTAGGAATCTCAAGAACGAAGAAGTCTTCGTTAGGGTCGGCAATGATGGTGACATCCGTCTCGCCTACGATGCCGGCGGCTGCTTCCTCGCCGATGGTGATGTCAGAATGGAATTCATAGTACATGTCGGCATACGTGAGGAATACTGATCCTGATGTCTTTTCTCCGCCAACGAAAATCTCAGGCATGTGGCCGATGGTGAGCCATCCTTCAGGGAGATCTCTTGAGAATACGTAATAGAGCGGTTCACCCCATGCGTAGCCGTTGTTGTGGCTGTCCATTGTCATCCAGAATCCGATTTCGTCGGTGTTACAGGTATAGTCATCGATGAAATACTGGTTCGTAGGGTCGAGAATCTTGAATGCGAGGTCGCCAATTGAAATGCCTTCACCGAAGAGTGCAGCAACGGCTGAAATGTCGACATAGTGGTATGTCACATAATCCCATCCGTCATTGATTCCACGGGTGTAGGTCATCGTCTCTTCGCCGACCTTCCTCATCTTTGCAATCTCTGTCTCATGGTGGATAGCACTTTCAACTACATTGAGTTCAAGATTGAGGAGTGCGTACTGGTTCGTTTCCTCATTCACGATGTAGACCTCAAGAGTATGGTGATCGCCAACCTTCAGCACATTTGCCTTCTGTCCGAATCCGAATGCGAGGACATTATCGACGAACGAGAAGCCGCCTACGATAGCTTTGTCCTCGCCGCCGCCTCCGAGACACAGTGCCTCAGTAGGGTTGCCTGTGACATCATCGTACACAGGGCCGAGGGTTGCCTCGCCCCTGACAAACGAGAGGAAGTCGCTCATCATACCATCCTGATCGTATTGACGGATATAGACATGATTGGCAATGTTATCCTCATTGAAATCAAGTCCAAGGTCAAGGATACCGGAACGGATCTCATCGGTCAGGAGTGGGACATTATAATATTTCAGCGACTCTTTGTTTGTAGGGTACTGTTCGAAGGTGTATGTGATGTCATTGCCGACCTTCTCCATCTTGGAGATTTCCGGCTGTGCATCTGCAAGGAGGTCGACCGAGAAGAACAGTGTGGCACGTTTCTTACCATTGACTGCAACTGTTCCCTCCATGTGTTCGCCACCTGAATAGGTGAGATAACCATTGACTCCTGTGTAGAAGACTACATAGTCTCTTTCTTCCGTCAGTCCGTAGCAGGCAATGGTCCATGTAGGGTCTCCCGTTTCGTACCATCCGCAATGATATCCGTTATCGAGCAGCCAGAAACCGCTTCCCCAGTTGGAGTAGGCATAGGTGTCGCCCTCGTCGGTAACGAGGCACATGAACTCCTTGTCACCGTCTACGACATCAGGCAGACCATCATACCATGTGAGGAATTCTGTGTCGGACTCAAAGCCTGTGGCGGTAGCCATATCTGCAACTGGTACATAATAATACTCACAATCCCAGTCGGACGGTATTGGACCAGTGTAGTTGAAGGAAAAATCCTGCGCAAAGACACCCACAGCAAACAGTGTGGTAAAAATTAAAGTAAAAAATGTTCTCATAAGCATTTCAAGTTTTAGGGTTAATAAATATGATTAGTAAGTTAGATGCAAATTTAGATAAAAATTTTGACTTATACTACAACAGAGATAAGAAATGTTCGTTTTATAGCAAAAATCATAGTCAATGATTATTAATGTCTGATGAATCACAAAGGCACGGACTGTTTTTTAATCTCGGTCTTTATTGTCTTGTTTCAGGCCTGGGATAGACCTTCTTTCCCTCGAACCAGGTACTTGCAACCTTTGTGTTGAAGATATCCTTCTTGTTTGTCTTCTCCTGTTCCAGGACATCCTTGTCCAGCACCACGAAATCGGCATATTTCCCGACCTCGATTGAACCGCGTTCCTCCTGTAGGCCGAGACTTATGGCTCCATTGATGGTGAGGCACTTGATGGTCTGGGCAACGGTCAGCAGTTCTGTAGGATTGAGAGGA
>CALELI010000149.1 GCA_937902455.1 uncultured Prevotellaceae bacterium
TTTCGCCTGTAAGATAACTATCTTTCAGATTACACCTCAATACAAACCCGAATGAGTCCCACATCAAACCCGACTTCATCTCCATTCAAAGTCGACCCCGACTGCGTTCGCACAGTTCTCTGCCTCCGCACGCATGACCCCCTGAGACCACACGATTTAGTCAGTCACTAAGATTATTTGGAGCGTCATTTTGCGTTGTGAAACGCGGAGCCAATTTTGTTTGTTTGTATGTTTGTATGTTTGTATGTTTTGCACTTTTCATTAAATTGTTAACTTATAATTCATTGTTAACTGTTAACTGATAACTGTTAACTCTGGCGAAGCCAGTTATGCGTAGCTGTGGAGTCCTCCGAGGAAATAGTTGACTCCGAAGTAGGTCATGATGACTGCGAGGAGGGCGAGGCGAAGGTAAGTGGTGTAGATGAGGGATGAGGGATGAGGGATGAGGGATGAGCGATGGGGAATGAGGGGGATGGAGTAGATGATGAGGGTGATGAGGGCCCAGGTTTCCTTGGGGTCCCAGCTCCAGTAGGAACTCCATGCCTGGTCGGCCCAGATGCTGCCGAGGAGGATTCCGATGGCGAGGAGGGTGACTGCCCAGCGGTGTGCCTGACGGTCGGGACGGATGGCTATGATGACGAAGAGGGCATAGGCTGTCATGACGGTGGTGACGTGGAAATAGAGCCAGGGTGACTGGAGCATGGGTGGTACGTCGCGGAGGACGTAGCGGAGGGTGAAATAGACCAGGGAGAGGACTATGGCTCCGGTGAGTACCTGCCAGCGTATGCGTCGGAGGCTGGAGAGGAGGGTGAGGCAGAGGAGGGTGAATCCGAGGAAGTAGATGGGTTTGCCGTAGGGGTCGACATTGACGAGGGAGAAGAGGACCCCTCCCGACTGGGCTTCATAGGGGGAGGAGATGGTGGTGCCGAATTTTCCCTCGAAGGGGAGGGAACTGATGTGGAGCACCTGACGGGTGTCGTCGACGACGAAGGTGTGGATGTCGGCTGCTGATTCGTCGGGGGTGAGATAGGCTTTGCCCCGTATGGCTGTGGCCTGGGTAAGGGTGTAGCCTATGACGATGAGAAGTATGCTAAATATTAGGATTGTTCTGCGCTTCATAGCCTATAGTGGTTGATGGTCCGTGACCTGGATAGACGATGGTCTGTGACGGTAGTGTGAGGAGCTTGGCGGTGATGGACTGGATGATCTGGGAGTGGCTGCCTCCGGGGAAGTCGGTGCGTCCTATTGACAGGCGGAAGAGGGTGTCGCCGGTGAAGAGGACGTTCTCGTCCTTGCAGTAGAAACAGAGTCCTCCGGGGGTGTGCCCTGGTGTCTCGATGACGGTGAGCTGATGGTTGCCGAAGCTGACGGTGTCGGCCCGGCGGAGGAATGTGTGGAACGGGGGCAGTGGATACCTTGGTCTGATGGCTGATGGCTGGAGGCCGAGGATGCTGACGAGCTGCTGGTCGAACCCGAGGTAGAGCTGCTGGTCGAGTATGCTGCCTTCAGGGGTGAGGTGGAGGGCTGAGTGGACGTAGCCTTCGCCGAAGATATGGTCGAAATGGGCGTGGGTGTTGAGGAGATGACGGACGGTGAGCTGGTTGTCCTGTATGTAGCTGTGGATGGTTGCCCATTCGTCGTCGTAGAAGCAGCCGCAGTCGATGATGACGGCTTCACGGGTGGAGTCGGAGATGACGTAGCAGTTCTCGTCGATGGGGCTCAGTGGAAAGGTCTTGACGGTCAGCATAGTACTTGTATGATTTTCTTTGTCTGGAAGTATTCCTCGGAGAAGAGGTCGGAGATATTCCAGATTTTGTAGTGATTGCGGATGCCTGACAGTTCGTCATCGAGTTCTCCGCCCTTGAGTGCGATGATGGAGTCGGTCTTGCGGGCGATGCACTTGATGAGGTCGGCCATGGGCATGACGGCACGGGTGACTACGGTGTCGTAGTGGCCCTTGATGTCTTCGCCACGGGAGTGGGAGGAGCAGATGTTCTTCAGTCCGACGGCATCGGCTATGGCCTGTGCCACTTTGACTTTCTTGCCGATGGAGTCGACGAGATGGAACTGGCATTCGGGGAACAGGATGGCAAGCGGTATGCCTGGGAATCCTCCTCCGCAGCCGAGGTCCATGATCTTGCAGCCTGGTGCGAACTGGAAGACCTTGCCTATGGCGAGTGAATGGAGTACATGGTGCTCGTAGAGGTTGTCGATGTCCTTGCGGGATATGACGTTTATCTTCTGGTTCCAGTCGGCATAGAGGTCACCGAGCATCGCAAACTGGTTGCGCTGTGCTTCGCTTATCTCGGGAAAGTAGTGGGGTATTAATTCATTGTTCATTGTTCATTCTTCATTTTTCACAGGAGTTCCTGTATGTTGCACTGGCGGAGATGGTTGAGGGTGTCGAGCTTGCCGACGTCAATCATGTGGAGATCGGTGCGCAGGTCACAGCGGATGTCAACCTTGTCGCAGATGGAGAGGTAGAAGTCGATGATGGAGAACTTGCCTTGCCATTGGTCGAGGTATGGACGGAGAAGGGTAGGGTTGACTATCTGAATGCCAGAAAATGCGTAATGGAAGACCCCTCCTGACCTCCCCTCTAAAGGGAAGGAAGAGGACCTCTCCTGACCTCCTCTCTGAAGGGAAGGAACCTGAGTGATTAGGGATGAAGGACCTTTTACTTCGCCGGTGGTGACGTTAGTCCAGCCGAGGAGGCGCTGATTCTGTCCGAAGAGCAGGTAACGGGATGTGTTTCGCTGGCTTACTATCATCTGGGCTGCTGCGTCGGCAGGGAATGAGGCATAGAACTGGGAGAGATTGACATTGCTGAGGATGTCGACGTTGTGGATGAGTATTGGCGAGTCGTCGGGGAAGAGTGAGAGGGCTTTCCTGAGTCCGCCTCCCGTCTCGAGTAGCTGATGGCGCTCGTCGCTGAACTGGATGTCGAGCCCAAAGGACTGGTTGGACCTGACGTAGTCGATAATCTGGTCGGCAAAGTGATGGATGTTGATGACGATGTGTATGTCAGATGCCTGGGAACTCATGGAGTTCTTTATCTTGTGGATGAGATGTCCGAGCAGGGGAGTGCCCTGGACGGGTACGAGTGCCTTTGGCATTGTGTCGGTCAGGGGTTTCAGGCGTGTGCCTAATCCAGCGGCAAAGATAAGTATGTTCATAGTGTGCTGTCTATTCCTTGTTCGCGATGGGTGAGATGTACCGGAATGCCGAATTTCTCGTGGATATGTTCGGCTACGTGCTGGGCACTGTAGACGCTACGGTGCTGTCCACCTGTGCATCCGAAACAGATGAGGAGGTCGGTGAATCCGCGTTCGAGATACCTCTGGACATGGAAGTCCACAATCTTGTAGACGCTGTCGAGGAATGTGAGAATCTCGCCGTTCTCTTCGAGGAAGTCGATGACTGGCTGGTCGAGTCCGGTGAGGTGCCTGTACTGTTCGTATCTCCCGGGGTTGTGGGTGCTCCGGCAGTCGAATACATATCCGCCTCCGTTGCCTGAATGGTCGGCAGGGATTCCTTTCTTATATGAGAAACTCATGACGCGGATGCCGTGGCGCTGTGTGTCCCTGTCGTCTTGACTGGCAGACTCCACGAGTGCCTTGCAGGCTGACTTGAGTTCGGGATATGGATTGCAGACTCCCGATTCGAGGAGTTCATGGAGGTTCCGGAGCCCCTGTGGGATGCTGTCGATGAACTGCTGTTTCTTCTCCCAGAGTCCACGGAAACCGTATGCGCCCAGTACCTGCAGTGTGCGGAACAGCACAAAGAGACGTAGCTTGGGCATGAACTTCTCGCGACTTATCTGTATGTAAGGCTGAAGTGCCTGGATGTATGCATCGATGAGCCTTGACTTGAACTGGTCGGGATAATTTGCCGATGCCTGCCATACGAACGATGCCACGTCGTAGTAGATGGGGCCTTTGCGCCCGCCCTGGTAATCTATGTAATAAGGTGTGCCTTCGTGGATCATGACATTGCGTGACTGGAAGTCGCGATACATGAAGGTGTCGGTCATCTCGGCGAGTATGTCGGAGGTGAGATAGCGATAGTCGGTCTCAAGCCGGACTTCGTTGAACTCGATATTGCGTAGCTTGAGGAAGCAGTACTTGAAGTAATTGAGGTCGAACATGATGCTCATCTCGTCCATGGAAGGAACGGGATAGCAGTTGTCGAAGGCTGCCTGTGATGCTCCCTCGAACTGCATCTTTGGCAGATCGGCAATGGCTCGCAATGCCATGTCGGATGCCTCGCTGTCGTAGTTTCCATCTGAGTCCTTGTGGGCTTTGAGGAAGTCGGCAAGGGTTGTGGTGCCGAGGTACTGCTGGAGATAGTACATCCTGTCCTCGGTGATTCCGTAGACCTGTGGTGTGTGGAATCCGCTTGCATAGAAGAGCCGTGACAGTTCGTAGAATGCAGAGTTCTCTTCCGGGTTGGTGCCCTTGATGCCGAACATGGAGCCTCCCTCGGTGTCGGTGATGTGATAATAGCATCGGCCTCCACCTCCGCTGCCGTGAATCTTCTCTATGGTGCGAACGGACTTGCCTGTTGACTGGGTGAATAGCGTTATCAGTCTTTCCTCTTCCATATTGACATGATTTTAGTGTGGATTACGATTGTGTTGAAAATGGATACGACGAACAGCAGGATGAGTCCGACGATGATGGCTGGCCATATTGCAGGGCGTTCAAGGTCGGGGAAGAATGTCTCGAACATCTGTATGTATTCGTTGCGTATGATGAGGAGGAGTATTGCCGAGAGTATGAACACGGCGATGTTGAGCCCCAGGGTGAGCATCTGATAAGGCATTGCCACCTTTGCGGGGCTATAGCCGATGACAAGGAGGTTCTCGAGCTTCGTGTTGTTCTTCTCGACGAGGAGAAGTACGCTGAGCATGAGAATATAGAATGCCAGTGCACAGATGACGAGTCCGACAGAGGTGACTATGCCGACAATCATCTTGAGGAGATATGTGGTCTTGCTGGCATCCAGCTTGCTCTGGTCGGTCTCGTAGTCGTTGTCCTGAAGGTACTGTGTGATGTTTTCGTCGGCAGGGTTGTCGACTTCGAGAATGAGCCGAGACACGATGGACGATGTGCCTGTACCATACTTGTCGTTTGTCCATTTCATGAACTCCTCAGGAACGAGGATGGTGTTGAGCCGGCTGCTGAATCCTGCGATGTTTCCCTTGAACTGGCCGACCTGGTCATTGCCCCTGATGCTGATGTCGAGACTGATTGCGCCCAGGAGCCCTTCTGACAACTGTGGAAGATGCTGGCTCTGGGCATATCCGAAGTTATAGAGGTCGAGGTAGTTGCGAGGGAGGATGATTGGAATGTCGGTGTCGCCTTCATGGAATGTCCAGCTTTCAGACTTCACGTCAACGAACTCGTCGGGAACGGACTCGAAGAACATGTCGGTGGAGAAACTGGTGAACTCCTCGATGCCGAACGATGCATTGACATGGAATGTGGATGACGAGAACCATCCGAGTCGTTTCACGAATGGCTGTGATGACACGTCGTCGATGTCGGACTGGCTGAATGTGTCGGACTTTCCGGTAATTCCCGATATGGTTCCTACGGACTTGTTGATGATGAGGTAGTCGCTTCTCATGAAGCTGTCCTCGCCATTGTAGATGGCCTGGGTGTCGTTGTAGAACTGCACTCCCAGCATGATGATGAGCATTCCCACGAGGTTTGCGAGGAAGAATCCTGCAAACTGAGGGATGCTGATATGATGTCGTAATAATTTCCAGACTAAGTTCATGGCTGTTTTCGATTAAACGATTAATGATGAATGGTTAGGACTGAGGGTTACAGTTTCAGGATTTTGTCGTAGTCGAGAAGCATGTGCTTGCCGATGCTGGTGACGATGACTCCTGCTCCCTGTTTTCTGGCTTCGCTCATCATGATGTCGCCCATGATGCGACTATTCTCGTCGTCGAGATGGCTTACTGGCTCGTCGGCAAGGAGGAAATCGAAGGGCTGGCAGAGTGAGCGTATCATGGCAACCCTCTGCTGCTGTCCGAACGACATACGGCCGATGAGGTAGTCCTTGCGGTCGGCAATGCCAAGGCGCTCGAACCACTCGTCAATCTGACGGATGCTCTGATAGCCTGTGAGTTTGTTCTTTATGATGACATTCTCCATAGCCGTGAGTTCTGGGAAGAGACGCAGTTCCTGCCACAGGATGCTGAGGGAATTCTTGCGGGTGTCGACAAGTTCTCGTGTAGACAACCTGCTGATGTCCTTGTCGTCATAGAAAATCTTTCCAAGATAGTCACGACGATAACCGTAGATATAACTGCATAACGATGATTTTCCTGTACCGGAACAGGCTTCGAGAAGATAGAGCTTGCCCTTCTCAAACGACACGTCCTTCTGCCACACGTCGCTCTGAACGATGCGTTCCTCGTTTTGTGCCGACTGAAAGACTACCGGCAGTATGTTTTGTAGAATGATATTGTTCACTTCAGAAGTTGTTTAAATATATTTTCGTTGTTTGATGATTCAATCCTGATAGTTATGTCCCCCAGACCCTCAGAGTAGAATCGGATGTCTGTAAGGCTGTTGACGCATTGATATATGGACGGGAGACTGATAAGACGGGTGTATTGCTTCATGTCGGTCTGGGACAGGTCGACATATCCGTAGATACAGCATTTGCTGATGTCCCTCGTGGTGATGTCAAGTTCTTTGCATGGACCGTCCCAGTTGGCTGTGGCATTTGGGAGATGGGTGTTCTGCTCTCCGTTGATGTTCCACATCATGTCACCGTTGTCGTCATAGCAAATCATTATGTCGCCTTCTGTGGAGTTGATGAGTTCGTCGAGGTCGTAATCAATGGCGAAGCTGGCAACAGTGAGCTGGGTGCTTAGCTGAGGAATGCTGTTTACAAACTTATGAAG
The DNA here is from genome assembly GCA_937902455.1 of uncultured Prevotellaceae bacterium. Classification (GTDB taxonomy): domain Bacteria; phylum Bacteroidota; class Bacteroidia; order Bacteroidales; family Bacteroidaceae; genus Colivivens. Next base: position 6,926 of record CALELI010000149.1, read on the forward strand.
CTTGTCGCCTTTGATTCCTGCCATCAATGTGACGAATGAACGCTCAGGGACTTTTGAAAGATAGTCGCCTTCGAGTTTCGTTAATGACTGAGACTGTTCGTCAAGCACCTTCTGCACATTATCCTTGTCGCTATAAATCTTCGACGAGATGACAAGTGCTCCGTCTTCACTATCGAGCGTAGATATCATCTTGACAGCATCTTTTCCGACATTTTCTGGGAGGAAATTGCTGACGATGTTCTGGACGTTCTCGCTCATGGCTGAAAGGTTGGAATAGACTACGATGTCGCTGGATGTGATGTCGGTCATCCGTGAGAAATGTTCTGTGGCATAGAAGGATTCCTCTTCTTTCAACTCAAAGAGTGAACGGATCATCTGCTTTGCATTTATGCCTGTGTCGCCAGTCCTGTAGACAAGAAGTAAGGTCTCGTCATTGTATGCGAGATCAACTTCGCCAAAGAGTTTCGACCATGTCAGTTCTCCGCTCTTCTTTGGCTTGACGGCAATCTTCTCTTTCGCATACTGGGAAAGACAGTCTGTCATGTTGTCTTCGTCACCAACCGAGGCTGTAATGCAGACATAGTCATTTGCTAACTGGAAGATGTAGAGTGGTTCGGTGAAGTCGATACCCATGTCGAGTGGATTGATCTTGAGAACCCTGCATGCCTGCTCGAAAAGTTTGGAGTCTATGAGGTCACACTCAGTGGAAAACTTCAGCATATCCAACGATACTACCATGCTGGCGTTTGCCGGTATGACACTGACACTCTCTCGCTTCTTGCAACTGCTGATTACCAGCGCCGTGAGAAATACGATTATAAATACTTTCTTCATATACTGTCTAATCTTCAAATTCGTTTGCTAAATGCATTAAATCAATTGCCACAAGTCCGGCCGTCTCTGTACGAAGCCTGCTCTTGCCGAGACTGACAGACTTGAATCCTGCTTTTTCAGCCATTTCCACCTCTTCCTGGCTGAAATCACCTTCAGGGCCAACGAGGACAAGGGTGTCTTCGTCTGTCAGTTCGTGTTTGAGCAAAGGTTTTTCTCCTTCCCAGCAGTGGCAGATGAACCGTCCTTGACTAGACGAATGGTCTCTGATGAAGTCATGAAAATTAATCATCCCATTGAATTTCGGCAATTCGCTCTTGTGGCTTTGCTTCATTGCTGAGACGAGTATCTTCTCAATCCTTTCGTTCTTCACTGTCCGACGTTCGGAGTTCTGGCAATTCAGAAAAGTGAGTTCGTCAAAACCAATCTCAGTTGCCTTTTCTGTGAGCCATTCCATTCTGTCGATGTTCTTCGTGGGTGCAATGGCAAGATGGAGATGACCCTTCCAGACACGAGGCTGGGGTAGGGACTCTTCTATGGAATAAAGACAGCGTTTCTTTGTCGATTCAGTTATGGTACATCGGTGGAACGTACCTTTACCATCCATAATCCATATCTCGTCGCCCATACCCAGACGGAGAACTCTCACGGCATGGCCTGCCTCTTCTTCTGGCAGCTCTCCATTTTCCGCATCCGGATTGTAGAAAAAGCGTATTTCTTTCATCTTAATGATTCACAATTCATGATTCATGACTTTACTCGACTATATGCCGGTGCATCAATGTCAATGAAGTCTTTGTCGAGATACTTGAAGTAACCTGTGATTCCTATCATTGCGGCATTATCGGTAGTGTAACTGAATTTTGGAATGTAGATGTTCCATCCATATCTCTTTTCTGCATCTCGGAATGCATTGCGAAGCCCATTGTTTGCAGACACACCTCCTGCTACGGCGACATCCTTGATGCCAGTGTCCTTTACTGCCATTTTGAGCTTCTTCATCAGAATGTCCACGATTGTCTTTTCGTAGGATGCAGCGAGGTCGTTCATGTGGTGTTCCACGAAATCGGGGTCGTCCTTCATCCAGTCTCTTAGTGAATAGAGGAATGATGTCTTTACTCCAGAAAAACTGTAATCGTACCCTGGAATATGTGGATGGGCAAACTGGAATGCATCTGGATTGCCCTGACGAGCCAGTTTGTCGATGATTGGTCCTCCGGGATAGCCCAGTCCCATCACCTTTGCGCACTTGTCTATTGCCTCTCCAGCTGCGTCGTCAATGGTTTGGCCGAGAATCTCCATGTCCTTGTAGGAACTCATCTTGATAATCTGACTGTTTCCTCCACTTACGAGCAGGCAGATGAATGGGAACGGAGGGTGTTTCGCACCATTGGCTTCGTCGGTTTCTTCCTTGATGAAATGTGCAAGGACGTGTCCCTGAAGATGATTGACGTCAATCATAGGAATTCCAAGTCCACGGGCAAATCCTTTTGCAAACGAGACCCCGACAAGCAGACTGCCCATAAGGCCTGGTCCACGAGTGAATGCTACGGCCGATAGCTGTTCCTTTGTCACTCCGGCTTTCTTGAGAGCCTGGTCAACAACAGGGACGATGTTCTGCTGGTGTGCCCTGGAGGCAAGCTCTGGGACAACGCCTCCATAGGCTTCGTGAACACTCTGGCTTGCTGTCACGTTCGATAACAGAAATCCATTCTTCAGAACTGCGGCAGATGTGTCGTCACAGCTACTTTCTATACCTAATATATAAATATGGTACAAATTTACAAAAAATAATTGCATTTACAAAGGAAATATTGCATAATTCTGAGCAAAAGATTAA
>CALELI010000150.1 GCA_937902455.1 uncultured Prevotellaceae bacterium
TTCATATCAAAATCCATTACATACTCTAAACACTCAACTCTAAACTCTTACATCACCATCTTCCACACTTCACTTCCTGCAAGCAGGAAACATCCAAGTCCGAAATCGTCAAAGTCTGGTTCTGTCGTATACGATACAGGCTGAGAATCACTTGGCTGCTTTCCTGTTCCCTGGACATATCCGAGGAAGCCATTCTCATGCAGACATGTCTTCACCATTGTCTTCCAAGTCTTCAGGATGAGTTTCCTGTATGGTTTCTCGTCAAGTACCTTATTGTTGACTCCCCATGCCATTCCGTAGATGAAGAGTGACGTTCCGGTCAGTTCCTTTCCACCGAAATTCGTGTCATCGAGCAAGTCTACATTCCAGAAGAGATCCTTCCTCTGACACTTCACGAGGGCGTCTGTCATCTTCAGGAAATCATCGGTATAGACCTTTATCTGGTCGTCAAATCCGTCCATCCCTTTCAGGTCAGATATGGCCCTTACCAGTGCGGCATAAACCCATCCGTTTCCTCTGCTCCAGTAGCAGTTCTGTCCGTTTGGAGACTTATATGGAGGGGTGAAGTCCTTGTCTCTCCACCACAGTCCTTCCTTCTCGTTGAACAATCCACCTGCCAGTGTGTCACGCGTCCAGCAGTACATCTTCCAGCCTAAGTCGGCATATCGTCTGTAGTCCGCGTCGCCTCGTGACTGCTTTTCTGCTGACACGGCCGTCAGTACAGGCAGCCCCATCTGTATGGCATCAATCCATGTCCAGTCGTGGAGTGTCTCTGGACGACCGAGCAAATTATCCACGCACTGGAATGTAGGTGTCAGGTCAACCTTCCATTCAGGATGTGCAGAAAAGGCATCGAGATAAGTCTGGCAACAGCAATAGTTGTCTGCATTCGTTGTCTTCACTCCATCTCGAGGCGACCACTTATGGGCCGTTCCCCAGTCCAGAAGATACTGGTTGTTCTTCCCCAGTTGTTCCGAACCCGTTGCCTCCTCAATCTGCAACAGTTCACAGAGTCCTTCGAAATACACCCCTCTCGTCCAGAGATTGCTGGTACGCATCTTCTTCACGAATGTCGGAGCACCTGCCTCGGGGTGTTTATTGATGAAATAGCTGTTTGCCAGTTCCATTGCTTCCAGGACACTCTTGGCGTTCTGTCCCATACAGTTACCGATACTGGCTGTCAGTACAATTACCGTAAAGATAAATTTCTTCATATTAGTTATTTTAGTTATTTCATTATTCATTATTTAATATCTTTGCAAGATTGCTTTCCAGTTCCTCGATCGATATTCTCACCTTGAGCTCACCTCTTCCTGCAAGAGTGATGTTACCTGTCTCCTCCGACACGACGATAGCTATGGCATCACTCTGCTGGGTGATTCCAAGTGCTGCCCGATGACGAAGGCCAAGTGGTTTCGGGATATTGTTATTATGTGATACAGGCAGGATACATCCAGCTGCCTGAATTCTGTTTCCGCTGATAATCATCGCACCGTCATGGAGAGGGCTGTTCTTGAAGAAGATGTTCTGAATCAAAGCCGAATTGATGTTGGCGTCAATCAGTTCACCCGACTTGGCTATATCTGTAAGCGCCATTTTCTTCTCTATCACTATCAGGGCACCCACATATTTCTTACTCATCTGCTCACATGCCCATACAATCTGCATCACGGCCGGGTTCTCCAACTGGCTACCTCTCGTCTTTCGGCCCTTCGATTTCTTCCCCCGGAAAAGTCTGACGAAGAATCCCATTTTCCTCTGGGTACCGAGTGTGAGGAAGAATCGGCGGATTTCTTCCTGGAAGAGGATGATGAGAGCAAGCACTCCCACACTCACCAACTTGTCAAAGATCTCACCAAGGAGCCTCATCTCAAGCACCTGTGAGACGACAATCCAGACAGCCACAAAGAGCAGGATTCCATAGAATATTCCAAGTGAACCAGACTCTCTCATCAACCTGTAGACATAATACAGCAGCAAGGCCACACATATTATGTCCACAATGTCCATTATTCCAATAGGTATATTACTCATAATCTCTCTTTCTCTAAACTATAAACTCTAAACTCTCAACTAACTTTATCGCTTCTCTCGCCTCCTTCACGTCATGGACCCTCAGTATGTCGGCACCCTTCGTCAGGGCTATCGTGTTGAGGACGGTAGTGCCATTCAGAGCCTCTCGCGCATTGCATCCAAGCACCTTCTGAATCATACTCTTGCGGGAAATTCCGACCAGCAGGGGCAAGTCGAGTATCTGGAATTCATCCAGACGTCTCATCATTTCGTAATTCTCGTCAAGGTTCTTTCCGAATCCGAACCCGGGATCTATTATGATGTCGTTCTGCCCCATGTCTCTGAGTTGCTGCACCTTCTTTATCAGGGTGAGAACCGACGATTGCATATTTTCGTTCGATGTCAGCACATAAGGCACCCTCAGTTCTGCTGCTGTCCTGAACATATCGGGGTCAGCACCTCCACTCACATCGTTGATGATATGGACTCCGTATTCCTCCACACACATCCTCGCCACGTCTGCCCGGAAAGTATCTACACTCACCACACATCATGCATACCTCTCAGAATCCTTCGATTCGAAGAACTCCCTCAGCCTCCTCATCTCTTCCTCCACGGGCACATCCTCATGCCCGGGCCTCGTGCTGTATCCACCCACATCCAGGATATCAGGCTTCTCGTCAGCCACCGTTCCCGAAACATCTTCGGGTTCCCTGTAGAAGCTGTCCGGAGTGCAGTTCACTATCCCCATCACCTTGGGTTCATCCAGCCGGAAGAGCCTGCCGCCGACATTCAGCGAGTATGGTCTGTTTCCTCTCATCATCCCTCTACCTTAACCTGAATGTTGCAGGAAGCGTCAGTTTCATCTTTCCACGGCTATTATCAGCCTTCTTCCACACATCCTTGTCCACCTCTTTCAGGGCCTTCACAGCCTCCGTCGCAAACAACTTGGCAAACTGTTCCTTCACCTGCTTCTGTTCGTCTACCGTCAACTTGTCGAAAGCCTTGCCGGAGACATTAGTAATCGTACTGCTTGCAGGAGAAATGTCGCTCACGTTGCCGTCCTTGTCAATCACGAACGAAACCCTCACCTTACCTTCAGCACCATATTTCTGGCATTCCTCAGGATACTTCATCTTCATCGCAATTGCTCTTACCATGTCCATCATCACCTCCTGTCTGCAAGGGAAAGTGGCACTCAGGGGCAGGTCATCCTCCTTGGCGTCGGGGACAATCTCACGGAGTTTTGCCTCGAGCTTGTCTATCATGACAGTCGAGAGAATCACCTTGCCGTCCTTGCCGACGAGATAGTAACTCGGAATCCAGTTGAGATGGAAGGCCTTTGCCACCTCGCTGTCCCTCATGGTGACAGGCGACAGCTGATGGTTCCATGCCAGCACACTGTCCTTCTGGCATTTCTCCCATGATTCTGCCTTCGTGTCAAACGAATAACCCTTGATGTATATGCTGTCGGAACAGAACACCCTGTTGATCCTTCTCATCTTTGCCATGTCACGCCGGCAATCTCCGCACCACGAAGCCCAGAACTCCAGAATCGTATACTGGGGCTTATCGCGCTGAAGCCAGTTTGTCCGGCTGCCACTTTCTCCCACCATGATTGCAGGCACTTCCGTGCCAGGCTTCAGCAAATCCTTTGCATACTCTGCATCCAGGTCTTCCTGGGCAGTCACATTGCCCTGGCAGAAACCCAGCAGAAGTCCTATGACAGTCAAAATTCTCTTCATATCATTAATAAAGTGTTCAATTCATTTGCAAATATAGTCAATTTGTCCGAAACGACAAAAACCGCACAACAAAAATTTCATTATTCATTCTTCATTATTCAATTTTATTTGCTACCTTTCGCTCGCTGCACTCCCGCAAGTTTCTCACGCTCGGCAATAAAAATAAAAGTTTTCTAACTTTTTATTTTGTATTTCGCTCGCTTAATCGTAACTTTGCAGCATGAATCTATACGAAATATTCCAGCAGCATCCAGTCATCACGACTGACAGCCGTGATTGCCCGGACAATTCCATCTTCTTCGCACTCAGGGGCGAGACATTCGATGGCAATCAGTACGCAGTCAAGGCACTGCAGTCGGGCTGCGCATACGCAGTTGTCGACGATGAGAACATCTACACCGACGCAGGCGAGAAAGACCGTCTCATCCTCGTTCCAGACGTTCTCAAGGCACTCCAGGCACTTGCCAACGAACACAGGAAGACACTTGGTACCACCATCATCGGCGTGACCGGCACAAACGGCAAGACAACCACCAAGGAACTCATCGCAGCCGTACTATCAAAGAAGTTCAACGTGCTCTATACACAGGGGAACTTCAACAACCACATCGGAGTCCCGAAGACCCTCCTCGGGCTCACCCGTCAGCACGACATAGCCGTAGTGGAAATGGGCGCAAACCATCCCGGAGAAATCAGGACACTCGTCAACATCGTGAAACCCGACTTCGGCATCATCACCAACGTAGGCAAGGCCCATCTGCTTGGTTTCGGCTCGTTCGATGGAGTGATACGCACCAAGGGCGAACTCTACGACTTCATCCGTGAACACGGAGGAAAGGTATTCATCAACGAAGGCAACGAGCACCTGATGGGCATCAGCCAGGGACTTGAACTCATAAGATACGGCAACAACGGCCGTCTCGTCAGTTCCGACCCGTTCCTCCGGCTGGAATACAACGGCAGGGAAGTCAGCACCAACCTCATCGGGGCATACAACAGGGACAACTGTCTGGCTGCCGCTGCAATAGGACATTTCTTCGGAGTCAGCGACGACGACATACGCATGGCACTCAGTGAGTACACCCCGACAAACAACCGCTCACAGTTCAAGCAGACAGAACGAAACTCGCTCATCATCGATGCCTACAACGCCAACCCTACGAGCATGACCGCCGCCCTCGACAACTTCCGCCAGATGAAGGCCGACCACAAGATGTGCATCCTCGGGGCAATGCGCGAACTCGGAGAAGTCAGCAAGGAAGAGCACAGGAAGATTCTCGGCCTCGTAAGCCAGGCAGGTATTGAAGAGGCATACTTCGTAGGACCCGAGTTCCAGGAAGTACAGCCAGAGGCACCAGCCCATTTCATGTTCTTCGAAGACATCGAGGCACTGAAAACCTTCCTCGCCACCAACCCACCGGCAGGAAAGACCATCCTCGTGAAAGGCTCCAACAGCACCCGGCTCATCCAGGCAGTGGAACTACTGTAATGAAGAATGAAGAATGAAAAATGAAGAATGAAAACCGAAATATGAACAGGAAAACATCTTTTGCGCTTCTGGCCGCCATGCTTATAGTCATGGCAAGCTGTAACCAGAAAAAACAGACACCGGCAGAATTCATCAGCGGCGTCCACGAATGGGAATACGAAGACAGTGCCACCTACAATGGAGAGTGGAAGAACGGAAAGCATCACGGTCACGGCACGATAACCTTTACCAACGGCGATGTCTACGAAGGAGAATGGGAGAACGGCGAGAAGTGCGGCAAGGGCATCTACAAGTTTGCAGCCACAGGCAACAAGTACGAAGGTGATTTCCGCCACAACCAGCCCGACGGACAGGGAGTCTTCACCTTCGCCAACGGCGACACCTACAGGGGAGGCTACAGGCACAACAACCCTAACGGTCACGGAAAACTGCTGCGCAAGGACGGAAGCTACGAGGAAGGCAACTTCAAGGACGGCAAGCTCAACGGTGACTCATGCGCAGTAATGTTCGACGACGGAGAGAAATACGTAGGAGGCATGAAGATGGGCCGCAAGGACGGATACGGCAAGATATCATACGTCAACGGCGATCAGTACGACGGCCATTGGGAGAACAACCGCAGAGAAGGCTACGGAGTATACATCTATTCCGACGGAAGCCGCTACGAAGGCAATTTCCGGAATGGCAAGTACAACGGTTCCGGAACCTACACATGGGCCGACGGCGACCAGTATGTAGGTCAGTACAAGGACGACATGCGCCACGGAAAGGGAACCATGTACTACACCAGCGGCGAGCAGGAAGCCGGACTCTGGCTCAACGACGAATACGCCGGCGAATGGGTAGAGCCCGAACCGTCAGACTCCATCGAAGCATAACGACAAGCAAATCCTATAAAAAATAAAAGTTTTTCAACTCTTTATTTTGTATTTCTCTCAACTTTCACTAACTTTGCACCCGCAAAAGCGCCTGTGGTGAAATTGGTAGACACGCCAGACTTAGGATCTGGTGCCGCGAGGCTTGCAGGTTCGAGTCCTGTCAGGCGCACAAACGAAACACTCAGCTATCTCAATGCCAGTAGCTGGGTGTTTTTTTCAGGAATCATTACCAGCTCTCTCCTGATATAACCTGCAATTGTTGTCCTGTCTCGCTCGACATGCCATTGTGCCTTGCCTCTGATATCATTTTCCCTCGCGAAAAATGTTACTGAGTCGTGGGCCAAATGTTACTGAGTCAAACGCGAAATAACGCCTCGTTTTGCCCTGCGACTCAGTAATATTTTTCGTGCACGTCAGTAATGTTTTCCGTGTGCGTCAGTGATAGTACGGCACTGTCTGCGTGGTCGGTGAGGCTTGCCCCAATGTTCCTGATGATCTCGCTGAGCATTCTGAATATCCCGAACACGGCGGTGAGTTGGTTCTTTCTTTCATTCTTTGTCTTCATAGTTAATAATGGTTAGTTCGAATCCGGATACTTAACTTGCGTTGCAAAGTTACTGCGTTTTCCGGAACTGTGCAATAGTTTTCCCGAGGGCTGTGCGTCCGTTTCCCGCGAGTTGTGAGTAAGGGATGTCAGGAAAGACAGTACGAAAAAGTGGTCATTTGGTCATTTGGTCATTTG
>CALELI010000151.1 GCA_937902455.1 uncultured Prevotellaceae bacterium
GTGGACGGTGAAATGGAAAAATGGCGAAATGGAGAATAAATGGTAAATTGTAAATTGTAAATGGTAAATAAAAATTTGAATTAAATAAATGAAGCGAATTGGGCTCTTGTCGGATACTCATGGCTACTGGGACGACAGGTATGAGAAGTACTTCTCTGAATGTGACGAGATATGGCATGCCGGTGATATAGGGTCGTACGAACTGGCAGAGCGACTTAGCGCACTGAAACCGTTCAGGGCAGTATACGGCAATATCGACGGAGGTGATGTCCGCCTGCAGTTCACGGAGAAATATCGTTTTCGCTGCGAGGAAGTGGATGTGCTGATAAAGCATATCGGTGGCTATCCCGGCCATTACGACCCGTCCATTCGAGGAACCCTGTTCGTCCGTCCGCCTCAGCTGTTCATCTCCGGCCACAGCCACATACTGAAGGTGATGTACGACAAGACCCTCAATATGCTACACATCAATCCCGGTGCTGCCGGAATCTACGGATTCCACAAGCAGCGTACCCTCGTACGCTTCACCATCGACAAGGCCGAGATAAAGGACCTCGAGGTCATAGAACTTAATTGAGTGAGGGAATGTCAGAGAAGGGATTTATCCAATAATCTGAACGCTACTTTCCGATACCGGTCTTCTTGATCTTCCTCCACGGCATCTTGTAGATGCGCATTGACAGTCCTGCCGCTGTTGCCGCAGCGAAAAGCATGCAGATCTGACTTCCTCCGTTCATGGCGTTGGCGCCGAAGAAATGGACGGTCAGGCAGATAAGTCCTACGAGTATTATTACCGGAATGAGGGAAACGATAGGGGATGGTCTCATGATTTTGCGAGGAATTTGTCGATTATGTGTGTGAGTATATCTGTGGAAGTTTCGATGCCGAACAACGACGAGTCGATGCAGACATCGTAATATTTCTTGTCGCCCCATTCCTGTCCTGTATAGTAGTTATAGAATTCGGCACGTTTGCGTTCTCCTTCCTTGATGAACTTCCTTGCTTCGTCGGCAGAGCAGTTGTGGCGCTTCATGACATTCTCTATCCTGAAGTCAAGGTCGGCATATATAAATATATTAAGGTGTCGTGGATTCTCACGAAGAACATAGTCTGCACATCTTCCGAGGAACACACACCTCTTTTCCTTCGCCTCGTTCCATATCACCTCACTCTGGAACTGGAACAGCGAACCCTGAGTGATTCCTTCGCTGTAATAGTTTGCATGGCCGATGATAGGAACCTTGTTGAAGAGCAGGTTGTGAAGTCGGCCATGTTTCTCGTCCTGTCTCTCAAAGAGCTTTTCACTGAATCCGCTTTTCTTTGCGGCAAGGGCAAGGAGTTCCTTGTCGTAGAGCTGGCAGTCGAACTGTCTGGCGAGGGCTTCGGCTATCTGCTTGCCTCCACTGCCTAACTCGCGTCCTATGGTTATGGAGAAGATGTCGTTCATATCTGATTGAATTTATGTCGGTAAATGAAAAATACTATAGCTGTCATCACTGATGCCAGGAAGTCGGAGAGAGGTATGGCATACCATATTCCGAACAGCTGGAAGAAGTGTGGCAGTATGATGAGTCCCGGCAGCAGGAATATCAGCTGTCTTGTCAGCGACAGGAATATGCTTATCTTGGCCATTCCAATGCTCTGGAAGAAATTGGTTGTGACCATCTGGAAACCTATGACTGGGAATGTACAGGTATAGAGTACCATAGCCGGTGTGGCCATGGATATGAGTTCTTCATCGTGTGTGAACATCCTTACACATAGTCCTGGGAAGAACACTCCCACGATGAACGCTATGCAACATACGATTGTGGCAAGTGCCATGGTGTAGTAATAGACCTTCATCAGTCGTGGAATCAGCTGAGCTCCGTAGTTGTAGCCTGCAATAGGCTGCATTCCCTGATTGAGTCCCATGACAATCATTGCAAAGAAGAAACCGATTCGGTTTACGATGCTGTACGCACCTACTGCGAGGTCACCGCCATACATGAGCAATCCCTTGTTCACGAATATCACGACCAGACAGGCACAGCTGTTCATCAGGAACGGGGACATACCGATGGAGAGAATGTCCGTCACTATTCGTTTCTTCAGCCCGTAGATGCCTTTCTTGAAATGGATTACCTCGTTAGGGTTGGAGAATATCTTCAGCTGGACACAGAGACACACCGTCTGTGACAGTACCGTAGCGATGGCTGCGCCCTGGATTCCCATGTTCAGCGTGTAGATGAAGATAGGGTCGAGGATTGCATTCAGCACAACCGTGATTATTGTGCAGTACATTGCCATTTTCGGCTTTCCAATAGAACGCAGCAGGGCGTTCTGACCGAAGTAGAGGTGGGTGATTGAATTTCCTAAGAGAATGATTATGATATAGTCCTTAGCATAGGGTAGGGTATTGTCAGTCGCCCCGAAGAAACGAAGGATAGGGTCGATGAAGATAAGGCATAGTGCCATGAATATGATGCCGGTCAGAATCTTCATCACGAAGCAGTTTCCGAATATTCGGTCGGCACTCGAATAGTCTTTCTGTCCGAGTCGGACCGACAAGATGGTTGCTGCTCCTACACCCACCATAGCCCCAACTGCCGCACTCAGGTTCATCAACGGGAAGGTTATGGCAAGTCCTGACAACGCCAATGCTCCCACTCCATGCCCAATGAAGATACTGTCTACCATGTTGTACAGCGACGATGCCGTCATCGCAATGATGGCTGGCAGAGAGTACTTCAAGAGCAACTGTCCAATTTTCTCCGTCCCTAATTCCTTAGGACTGTTCTGTTCATTCATTTTCTATGATTATAGTTTCACGTTTCAGGATTCAGGATTCAGTTTTCAGTTTTCCTGATTTCCTGGTTTCGTAGGTTCCCCTACTATTTCTTCTTCCCGAACTCATCCCATGCAGGTGGCTCTACTCCGATGAGGTTCTTCACGAAGAAGTCGTAGCGCTTGTGCTCTCCGTAGGAGTCACCCATAGTATGGTGGGCACCTGGCAGGTAGATGAATTCAAAGTCCTTGTTTGCCTTCTGAAGGGCGTTGACTACCTGGAACGAAGATGAAGGGTCTACATTGTCATCCATTTCTCCCACTACGAGCATGAGCTTTCCTGTGAGGTTCTTTGCGTTTACGACATTCGAACATGCCTCATAGCTCTCGTCGACGGTACCCATCCATTGCTCGTTCCACCAGATCTTGTCCATCCTGTTGTCGTGGCATCCACATGCAGAGTATGCTGCCTTGTAGAAATCGCCGTGGAACAGCATTGCTCCGAGGGATTCCTGACCACCTGCGGAACAGCCGTAGATACCCATCCGTTCGATGTCCATCTGCTTGTACTGCTTTGCTGCTGCCTTTATCCATGCAATATGATCTGGAAGTCCGGCATCCTTGAGATTCTTGTAGCATACTTCCTCAAACTCCTTAGTGCGGAACGAAGTGGTCATACCGTCTACCTGAACTACGATGAATCCAAGTTCTGCGAGGTCACAGAGGTTGCCGTACCATGTAGAGAATGACTTAGGTACGTACTGGTCACCAGGACCTGAGTAGATATATTCGATTACAGGGTATTTCTTCTTGGGGTTGAAGTTCGAAGGACGTGCGATGAGTCCCCACATGTCGGTCTTCCCGTCACGGCCTTTTGCAACGAATACCTCTGGTGCCTTCCAGCCAGTCTTCAGCAGTTCGCTGATGTCGGCGCGTGCTATCTCGCGGATGAGATGGCCGTCTTCGCCTGAGCGCAGTACTGTGACAGGTGGATTCTCAACAGAGGAATAGGTGTCGACAAGATATTTCATGTCTCTTGTGAAGGTTGCTCTGTGAGTGCCGTTTCCTGGGGTAAGTTCTACCAGTCCTGTTCCGTCGAGGTTTATCTTGTAGTAGTGGATGAAGTAAGGGTCTTCGTCCTTGTTCATTTCGTTGGCTGTGAACCAGATGATACCTTTCTCCTCGTCAATTCTCTGCACGTCGCGTACCCAGTACTCGCCTTTGGTAATCTGTGTTGCCACATTCCCCTTCGTCCTGTCGTAGAGGTACAGGTGAGCATAGTTGTCGCGGTCGCTCTTCCAGATGATTCGCTTTCCGTCGCGGAAGTCGTGACGATAGTTACGGCTGTAAGCCACATACTTTGGACTTGTCTCCTCGATGAGTGTGCGTACTTTGCCCTCGAGGTTCATTTCAAGCACACGGTAGGTCTTGTGACCTCTCTCGTTGAATTCGAAGGTCACGGTCTTGCTGTCGTCGTCCCAGTCAGGTGCACTGACTTCATACTGGTACTGGAATAATTCAGTGGATGGCTCGCTCACCTTTCCTGTCTCGAGTTCGATGATGACAGGCACTCTGTAATTGAGTGAGTCGCCAGGCTTTGTGTATTGAAGGTCGCTGTATTTAGGCTGCACCTGATCTCTTGGAGATGAGTTGACGTATGTGATCATGTGTTTAGGTGCAGGCTTTATCTTTGTGGTTGCAAGATACTTGCCGTCGGGTGACAGTCGTGCGTGGATGGAATAATAGAATGTGTCCACTCCGTCTTTCGTGAGCTGGCGGTCACCAATCCAGAGGTTGCTGTTCTTCCATGAAAGGATGAGGCTGTCCCTCAGGTATGTGTTGCCACATTCGTCGTTCTCCGGGTCGACGGTCATCCAGTGGTGGTTCTGCTGATGCCATGTCAGTTTTCTCTCGCCTTGCTGGTTTCGCATTTGCGGACGGTTGCCGTTGCCTCGTGGACGCCAATCACCCCAGCGCTGAGCTCCTTCCTGCTGTTCTGGTGTCTTGTAGACCTCGACAGTGTTGGTCTCAGCATCGATTACGTATGTCTGAGTGGTGTCTCCCTCTTCAAGGGTGTAGGTGAACTTATGGGAGTCTCCGATGGCTCGTGCCTGTACGTTCGAGTTCTTCACTTTCCCTGAATAGTCCTTACGTAGATTCCATGCACGGTTGTAGTCTTCTACTTTTCCCTGTGCAGATGCGCTTACAACTATCATGAAGTTGCAGGCAAGGATTAGTGTGCAAGCAATGATTTTGTTCATAATTAATAGATATTAAAGTCATTAAAGAAATAATAGTACCACCAGTATGTCTTGCCGTAGACGGGTTTCAGCATCTTTCCGATTTCTACTATCTTGCTTCCGTCCCCGAGGGTTGTCTGATAGTCGCTGACGAACTTGTTGAATTCCATGGAATGTTGCTGATTGAATATGTCGACGGCTTCGACTATGTGTTTTGGGACATTTTCGACGGAGTGGTTTGCGTAGTAGTTCTCCAGCTGGAACTTGATGAGGTCGTCGTCCTTCAGTATCATGGCATAGCATACTGCTGCCTCCTGCTGCACCATGTTCTGGGCGATGAGGTAGGCATAGTTGTTGATGATATATTCCATGCAGAGACCATTGTCGACATCCAGTTCGCCTTCTCCGCTCAGTTCCAGAGGGGCGACTGCATGATATTCGGGACTGTCAATGAATGCACCGAGGTCCATCCTCATGCGTTCGCGTTCCTGGGCCCATTTCTTGTGGAAGGTAGTGGAACGTAGCATGGTCAGGTATTTCTCTGCCAGGTCGTTCTCCTCTTTCCAGATGGCACATCTTGCCATCATCTTCAGCTGTTTCAGCGACTGACAGTGATTGACCTCGTTCTCCATCGCCCATCGGTATGCGAAGTTCACGAGCCCGTTGTAGTAGTAGAGCAGTGAACCTGCCGTGACGATCATCCTGACCTTCAGTTTCCCGCAGTTGGGTGTGGTGCCGATGTTGTTGAGTGCAAACATCTTCTCGCCGAGCTGTCCGAGGTTGATGAGTGCGATGTTCTTGCACATCACCATCTGATGGGTAGGGGATGACTGGTGTTTCTCGAATTCGTCGATTACATCCTGCCACCTACATTCGTCGACGGCCTTGTAGAGCCTCAGTTCGCTTTGGAAGTTCTCGTCGCTGAAGTTGTTCTTCAGGCATATCATTGTACAGATTCCGATGCTGATGAATCCTGCAACGAAGCAAGTCGGTTTCCTGGTCCATGCCGCTCTTGCCATCCACTGCTTGCCTATGCAACCTAAGAAGATGCACCATGCTGCAATCACGAAGAACGGCATGCTCTTCTCCCAGTCGGTGTAGTCGAGATGCTGGAACAGAGGTAGGCCTACCCACCATGCGTCCTCAATGCGGAACTGACTGTACATCTGATAGGCTATCCATGGAACCAGTCCTATGCAGAGGAGTCCTGTGACAACGATGGCTATCCGTTCCCAGAGGATTCCCTTGCTGCTTCTCGTCAGCATCATCACAATCGCTCCGAGCAATGCCCACCATCCGCAGGCAACATATCCGAGTGATGTCAGGACAATAATATAGGTCACTTTCGCGACCGTACGTGTTGTGTTTCTCTGGCAGAAGGTGTCGATGCCCTTCATTCCCCACAATGTGATAATCATCACGAGGTAGCCGACACTCTGTTCGAACCAGTACCCTTGGTCGTTGATGTAGTAGAGCCAGTATCCAAGGTCGGTAATTGAGCACATCAGTGCACAGACAGGCACCAGTCCGAGTACAATCCAGACGCCTTTCAGGTCGAAGACCTTTATCGTGAGCAGGAAACTCGCTACCCAGATGAGAATCAGGATTCCGCTACCCAGCCAGGGGTAGAAGAAATACTGTGTGAGGTAGCATCCTGTCCATTCGAGCAGTCCGCCTGGGACAGTGAGTTTCTCCACCATGAAGGTATGGCTGCTCATGAAGATGGAGTGTTCCTGAACGGCATAGAGGTAATCATAATTCATTACTGGCAACAATATTGCTGCCAGTAATGCAAATATGACTGATATGATTGTTACGAATCTGTTCATATTTTTGGCCGTTTTCTGGGACAACGGCTAATAGCTAACGGCTAACGGCTGATGGCCGCAGAGTCTGTTGCCGCAGGTTTCTGCACAGAAGCACCAGTACTTCCGTCTACATAGCTTGACACCTTCGTGCTCTTGAAAGTACACTGGATTGGGTCCTGCTTTGCAACCTCTGCAAATTCCTGAGGAGTGATGGTCACTGGCTCAATCATGAACTCCGGACGATTGTAGCTTCTTCCCTGGAATGTGTAGAAGTTAGGGTCTTTCTGAGGTACTTCGAATGCCTTGTGTGCCTTGCCGTTCTTGTCGAAGTATGCAATGTAAGGCCTTGTGTAGTTACCGTCGTCCCTTCGGCTGGCAAACATTATCCATCTGCCGTTGCTCGACCATGTAGGGTAGCTCTCGCTCTGGTCGCTGTTGATGTTCTCGACCTTGCGGACTTCCTGGGTCTTCATGTCCATGATGAAGATGTCGGCATGTGGGTGCCATACGTGGAAGCAGCCGAAGTCGCCTTCTGCAAACAGCATGTACTTGTTGTCAGGACTTACCCTTGGCAGCGACACACTTCTCTGCTTCGATGCTGCATCGTAGATGAGTTCTGCCTGTCCGAACTCGCGTGTCTTCTTGTCGAACGACTTGCGGTAGAGACTGTAGAGCACTTCCTTGTATCTGTGAATCATCTCAGTCTCAGGAGCCACTGTGTCCCTGTACTCAAAGTGAGCGGAGCAGAAATACAGGTAGTCGCCTGTTGCGTCCCAGGCTGGGAATACTTCCAGCTCGTTCGGCTGGCAGGAGATGTTGCTCACCTCGTCCTTCACTACGTCGTAGAGGATAAGGTCGCTCTTTGTGTCCTGCACTTCAATCTTTGCCTTGTCCTTTGTGTGGAACGACTGACCGGTTGAGTTCGTGGAATATGCAATCACATCCTCTGTTGGGTGCCATGCCGGATAGACTCCCGCACTCAGGGTGGAGTCGGTCTTCAGGTTAATCTTCTTTATCTGGTTGTCCTTCACGATCATCGTGCCACCAAGTCCCTGACGCATGTGGAACTGCATGTTGTCGGTCTTGAAGTTCCTGTAGGAATGGCAGTTCACGCACTGACCGGTTGCCTCCGTTCCTACCATCATGTTGTTGTAGATGTCCTTCTCCTCGAAGTTGGTGATGTTTCTCTGGTTGATGGTCAGCAACTCGTAGGCCACGTATGAAGGCTTTATCAGACGATACGAGATATACTCGTCGATGTCCTCCTCGGCCACGTAGATGTTGAACGGCTTATATGCTTTCCAGCTGCCGTCCTTGCCTACGAACACCTCCACCTTTATCTGTCCGCCCTTGGCGGCTTTGAGCAGCTCGTGCCATTCGTCTTCGTCGATGACCACTTTCTTTCCGTCACCGTAAGTCTGCTGAATGGTGCCGCAACTCAGTCGTGCCACGCATTCCTCTCCAGCCTCTCTCACTGCGAAGTTCATCGGTGCTATGTTTGCAGGGATAGTCACTTCCGTATAGTCAGGGAAGATAGTCGGTACCTTGTCCTCCTGACTGCAGTTTGCCGGTACACTCGGATGACTCGTACAAGCCACCATCAGTACTGCCACTGTCAATATTGCAATATAATTAATCCTATTCATAACCAATACACTTTAACCTTTAACCTATACACTTTAATAGCTTTTCACGTCTCTGCAGAAGAAGTAGAACCACCAGAAGTTGTCGCCGTATGCGGCCTTCATGGCTTCGCCCACCTGGCTGGCGTCCATTCCCTGACGGAGCAGCGACTGCGACATCTGCTGGAATCCGTTGTACCTTGTCTTGATGTCCTCGTCGAAAGGCATCTTGCTGATGTCCACCTCATGTTCCAGGTTACCGTAGAGGAATGCAGCCTCCTGATAGATTCTTGGCATTGGCTCGCCCTGATGGAGGTTGGCATAGAGGAAGAATCGAGGCCAGAACAGCTGAATGTCCTTGCAGATGCATGCAAAGTTGAGAGTCACCTCGTTGAGCAGCTTGCTGTCCTTGTTCTGGGTGTGGCTGAAGTAGTTGAGCAGGTAGAGCTCCACCAGTCCTTCGTCGCCGTCGAGCACACTTCCGCAGTGGTCGTAGATTTCCTTTGTGAATGCAAACTCAGGATATTTGGTGCTGTCGCCCACCAGTGCTATGTTGTCGGTCAGAGGCTCGTACTTCTCAGCCCATTCCTTGTGGAAGGTAGTCGATTTCAGCAGTTCTATGTATTTCTTTGCCAGTTTCGTCTCGCCTGCAATGAGGGCTGCGAGAGTCAGGGTCTTGGCACCAGTCACACTCAGACCATATTCCACCTCGTTCTCGATGCTCCATCTCGTCGCGAAGTTCTCCTTGCCGTAGTTCATGTAGAGGATAGGTCCGCAAGTCTGTACGAGGTGTACCTGGAGTGAGTCTGGCTGTGCGGGAGCAATACCGCCGTTGTTGTATGATGTGAACTTATATCCGAACTGGCCCTTGTACATCAGTGCAAGGTTCTTGAAGAGCACGATTTCCCTTGTAGGCTCTCCAGGGTTGCTGGCAGCCTCGTCGAGTACGTCGTCCCATCGCTGTTCGGTCACTGCCCTGTGCATACGCAGCTCTGAATGGTAGTTCCAGTCATCGATGTTCGCATGCCATACACCCAGTCCGCAGAGCAGTGCAATGATGATGCCCGACACCGTCTCGCTTGTCTTCACCTTCCTCTCCGTCTGTCCGTCCTTCGGATAGAACGATGCAAGGAGGATGACCATCAGGGCAGCTATGGCGAAAGGCACACTCATGATGAGCGAAGTCAGCTGGTCGTTCTGGAAGAGAGGGAATCCCACTGTCCATGCATCCTCAATCCTGAACTGAGAGTAGCAACCGTAAGCCACCTTCGGTACGAAGATAAGGAGCACCAGTGCCAGCAGCCACCATGAGTCCGTGTAGAAGCAGAACTTCCTTCCCGTTCTTGCCGTCGTACCTATGATTGCCATGGCGATGAGGCCTATCAGGCTCCACCAGCTGAGAAGCAGATAGCCGGCCATGGCGAAGACAACCATGTAGAGGCTCTTGCTGCCGAGCAGCACCAAGCTTCTCTTCTCGTCCTTGATGGAGAACAGCTTTGCCCATCCCCACAGGGTCCACATCATGACCACGAACCCGATAGTCTCCCTGAACCAGTATCCTGGAATCTTCAGGTAGTAAATCCAGTAGGCAATGTCAATTTCGCTCGCCAGCAGTGCACAGACCGGAATCAGTGCCAGGGCCGACCATGCACCCTTCAGCCTGAAAGTCTGAACCGTCAGTACATAGCCTATGAGCCACAGGCCTATGAGCATCAGTGCACCGAGAGCCGGATAATAGAAATACTGAGCGAGGTAACAGCCAGCCCAGGCGATGAAACCGCCAGGCACAGCCATTCGCTCGTGGAAGAACTCGTCGCTGTCGAGGAAGATAGTCCTGTCCTGCACGCCCCAGAGATAGTCGCTGTTCTTCCCCACAAGCATGATGAAGGCAAATACGGCGAAAGCCGCTCCGAACACCACAGGCATCACCCACTGGCCGTTTGCCTTCAGCCAGCTTTCCTTCGGCGCCTTTGCCGGAGCAACAGCAACCTTCGGTGTCTTAGTTTCTTTCTTCATTATATTTATTGATTTGTTTATTGTCAATTGTTAACTAATAATTCATTGTTAACTGTTAACTGATAACTGATAACTAATAATGGCTTCGACGATCGTCTGCCTTTCCCCTCCGTTCACATCGAACGAGCAGTAGTGCAGGTCGATGTCGCCTGTCATCTTGCAACCAAGTGACTTCAGCGCACTCGAGATGTCTGCCACACACTCGTCGCATTCCTCCACCGTCAGGGCATTACTGCCCAGCCTTACCAGCATCATGTACGGAATAGTTCCGTACTTCGTCGTGATACACTCACTGGCAACCGGATAGTCCGTGCTGCAGTCCACATCCTTCATCCTTACCGAAGCTCCGTCGGTAGCCATGACTATGAATATGTTTTGTCTGCGTTCTTCTGCCATAAGCATTAAGGGGTGTTCTATTAATTACATTTTAGGTGATTTTGAGATTTTTCTTTAGCAGGTTGCTGTTCTGAGTGAAGGAGCGATGCGGGCATCGTGACTGAATGAAGGACAGCAAGATGCAAAGAAAAAGCCAAAAGCATCAAAATAGCAATAACACCCATAGTTCGTTAATTCTTTATTTTTGCGGGGAATTAATAGAACACCCCTTTACTATAATGTCCAACAAAATTTATGCCAAATAAATTTACTAATCAGACTTTTGCTGCTAACGAGATATATCCAGTCATAAATTATACGTGTGTCAAACGACATTGCTATAATTATCATAAGATAATTTCACATTTTTGGATTTCATTGCAATAATCTCATATAAAATGACTAACTTTGTAGTCAAATTAGGCACATAATGGATAATATTAGGAAATTAAGAATAATATTCACGTCAGACATTCATGGTAATTACTTCCCTTATGACTTCAGGCATGAGCGCTGGAGCAAAGGCAGTCTACAAAGAGTGCACGCCTTTGTTGCTCAGCAAGTGAAACGATATGCCGGCAGTTTCATACTGATTGACGGAGGTGACATGCTTCAAGGAGAGCCGACTTCGTATTATTTTAATTTCGTTGCCAAGAATAAACGCCACAAAGTAGCCGACATGTGCAATTTTATCGGATATGATGTCGGTGTGATAGGCAATCATGACATCGAGACAGGACATCAGGTCTTTGACTCATTTGTACGTGACTGTAACTTCCCAATACTTGGGGCAAATGCTGTCCGGGAGGATAACGGCCTACCCTATTTTGAGCCATACACAATTTTCAAGCGAAGTGGCATAAAGATTGCAGTCATTGGGTTCATTACGCCAGCTATCCCACATTGGATTCCGAAACAGACTTGGTCAGGCATAGTATTTGAGGACATCAAGGAAAGTGCAGCCAAGTGGGTGAAGCACGTAAAAGAGACGCATAATCCGGATTTCATCATCGGACTCTTCCATTCAGGCATGGACGAGGGCATAATCACCCCCGAATACCATGAAAATGCCACACGCGAGACAGTAAGTTCCGTTGATGGTTTCGACCTGGTTCTTTATGGGCATGATCATACAAGCAACATGGAGGAAATAGAAAGTCCGTCAGGGAAGAGTGTGCTTTGTGTAAATCCAGGAAGTTATGCACAGTGTGTAGCTGAGGTGCAAGTGAAATTCAACATTGACAGCAACGGTCAAGTGAAGAACTATGACCAGGTGTGCAATCTCTGCTTCATTGGCACCATGAATAATCAGCATGCACGTGAATTCCAGACACACTTCTATAAGGATTTCAATGCTGTCCAGCAATTCTCCTCCGAAAAAATCGGAAATCTTGATGGCAACCTGGATATATCAGAAGCATATTTTGGAGCTTCATCATATATTGACCTCATTCAAAGGCTACAGTTATATGTGTCAAAGGCGGATATTTCATTTGCCGCCCCATTGTTCTTTAACGCCGCAATCAACGCAGGTGACATTAAGATAAGCGATTTATTTAATCTGTACAGATTCGAGGACAGACTTTACACCATCAAGCTTTACGGGTATGAGATAAAGAATTATCTCGAGATGAGTTACGCCTATTGGATTAATCAGATGACATCACCTGAAGATGAACTGCTCCAGATGTGCCCCATGAAGAAGAATCCGGCTCGAAGGGGATTCAAGAACTTCCTGGTCAAGTTCGATTCTGCAGCAGGAATTATCTATGAGGTTGACGTACGTAAGGGTGACGGGGAAAGGATTATCATCAAACAGATGGCAAACGGAAAGCCTTTTGATCCAAATGCAATGTATACTGTTGCCATGACGGCTTATCGCTCGAATGGTGGTGGGGAATTACTGACAAAAGGAGCCGGACTGACAAAAGAACAGATTACAGAACGCATAATCAGTTCCACCAGCAGAGATATCCGATACTATCTCATGACTTATGTAAAGGAAAAGGGCAACATAGTCCCTACTCCACTTAACCACTGGAAGTTCATACCCGAAGATTGGGTTGAGCAGGCCAAGAAGAGAGAAAAGGAACTATTATTCGGTGACAGCAAGGCCGTGCGCGAAGTAGAAGTGGAAGACAGGACATGACAAAACTGATTACCATACTCGGACCGACAGCATGTGGAAAGACCACGTTTGCAGCATATCTTGCTAAAGAATTAGCAGGTGAGATTATCAGTGCTGACAGTCGTCAGGTCTACCGAGGTATGGATATTGGTACGGGTAAGGATATTGCCGACTATACAATAGACGGACAGCAGATTCCCTACCATTTGATTGACATCGTTGATGCAGGAGAAAGATATAGCGTATATCAGTTCCAGCATGATTTCCACGAAGCATATAATGACATACTATCACGCGGGAAGCAGCCCATTCTCTGTGGCGGTACTGGACTATACATCGAAAGCATACTGAAGAACTACGAATTCGATGGCCGTGAAATGCCAAGCGTTGACAGCCTGATTATCGGCCTCATGATTGACAGAGACCTTCGAAGAGAGAAAATATCCAAGAGACTCCGCCAGCGTCTCGATGAAGGCATGGTTGACGAAGTACAGACTTTACTGGACAAAGGAGTCAGCCCGGAACGACTCATCAGATATGGATTGGAATATAAATATGTCACACTCTATTTGCTTGGACAGCTGAAATATGAAGAGATGGTCTCGTTGCTGGAAATTGCTATACATCAGTTCGCAAAGCGCCAGATGACATGGTTTCGAGGCATGGAAGAAAGAAGAGGAATTAAAATTCATTGGATAAATATTGAAAAAACTCTTGAAGAACGAACCAAGTTCGTAAAGAATTTATTAACTTTGTAACACATTTAGCGTAAAATAATTGTTTTTATGAAAAAAATCAACTTCAATGCAGGTCCATCTATCCTCCCAAGAGAGGTGATTGAGGCTACTGCTGCAGCATGTTTGGACTTTAACGGTTCAGGTCTTTCACTTATGGAAATCAGCCATAGAGCAAAGGATTTCCAGCCAGTTGTTGATGAAGCTGTTGCTCTTTTCAAGGAGTTGCTTCAGATTCCAGAAGGTTATTCGGTCATCTTCCTCGGTGGTGGTGCAAGTACTCAGTTCTGTATGGTACCTTTCAATTTCCTCGAGAAGAAGGCTGCATATCTCAATACCGGTGTATGGGCAAAGAAAGCCATGAAGGAAGCAAAGAACTTCGGTGAAGTCGTGGAAGTTGCATCAAGCGCAGAATCAATTTATTCCTATATTCCAAAGGACTATACAATTCCTGCAGATGCAGACTATTTCCACATCACCACTAATAACACTATTTACGGAACAGAAATTCGCAAGGAACTTGATTCTCCTGTTCCTATGATTGCAGATATGAGTTCAGATATCTTCTCCCGTCCAATTGACGTGAGCAAGTATAACTGTATCTATGGTGGTGCCCAGAAGAATCTCTCAATGGCAGGTGTCACCTTCGTCATCGTCAAGAATGATGCTGTCGGCAAGGTTAGCAGAACCATCCCTACCATGCTCAACTATCAGACACATATCGATGGTGGAAGTATGTTCAACACACCTCCTGTAGTTCCTATCTATTGTGCTCTTCAGAACCTGAAGTGGATAAAGAAGATGGGCGGTGTAGAAGCTATGGACAAGCGTGCTCACGAGCGTGCAGAACTTCTCTACACAGAAATCGACCGTAACAAGTTGTTCCGCGCCACGGTTTCCGAGAAGGCCGACCGTTCCTATATGAATATTTGCTTTGTAATCAACTTCGTTTTCAAAATAAGGTGCATACTCTATTTCTGTTTTATCCGGCCTTTTATAGTTTTTCAGTCTTTCTTGCATTAATAACTCAAGAATATTTCGCCTTAAACTGTTGATTTGTGATATCGGTATAAAAGGAATATTTTTAAAATCAAGTTCGATA
>CALELI010000152.1 GCA_937902455.1 uncultured Prevotellaceae bacterium
CCTGATATGCTCTTGCAGGCATTGATGAACTGCTCCACAGGATTGTCATATCGGATGCCCTTCACTGCAATCTCTGGCATGTCGAACTGCTGGCAGATATTTTTCTTCAGCCTGTTCAGTATCTTCTCGCGGCTGTTCATTTCAATCCTCCTTTCTTCCATAGTTCATGAAATGACTGTTTAGGGAATTTCATCATCTTGTGTCCATAGGTCCAGGCGTTGAACTTCATGTTCATTATGCAGTCAGGCACAGTGTTTGCCAATGGAGCCATCTTCAGCGTGTTCTGATAGATAGTCGGCTTGCCGAATAGATATGCCATGCCTTTCGACAGGACTTTCTTGGCAGGATTGGCTCTTCCTATACTGTCAAGATTCTGCCTCCACAGATAGATTTGCTTGCCTAAGTCCACCTTGACGGGACAGACGTTCTCGCAACTCATGCACAGGCTGCATGCCGACACATTACCTGCATGTTTCCTGTCATCGTTCAGCATTCCGAGATTAATACCTATCGGACCTGGAATGAAGTATGAATAGGAATATCCGGCACTTCGGCGATATACAGGACAGGTGTTCATGCAGGCACCGCAGCGCATACACTTCAGTGTCTGCCAGTGGTCTTCATTTCCGATGCTGCGACTCCTGCCGTTGTCGACCAGTACGATGTGCATCTCGCCTCCAGGTTTCGGACCGCGGAAGTGTGAGGTGTAGACCGTAGTTTCCTGTCCTGTCCCGCATCGTGCAAGCAGTCGCTGGAACACTCCCATCGCCCTGTAGTCGGGTACGATTTTTTCCAGTCCCATGCTTACGATATGGAGTTTCGGAATGGATGTACTCATGTCGGCATTACCCTCATTTGTACATACCACCACATCTCCGGTTTCTGCCACACCGAAGTTGGCACCGGTCATGCCCGCATCGGCTGTCATAAACTGGTTGCGCAGGTGCAGTCTTGCCACGAAGGTCAGCATGGTAGGGTCAGCAGAATCTACGTCAGTCAGACCGTTGAGTTCCTTGTAGCACCTTACGTATTCGTCGTATTCCGGTATTTGAACTCTGAAGCAGTCCCTTATATCTTCCTTGTGGACGTGCAGGGCTGGCATTACGATATGGGATGGAGCCAGTTTCATCATCTGGAGGATTCTCTCGCCAAGATCAGTCTCCACCACCTCTATGCCTTTCTTTTCCAGATTCTCGTTCAGATGGCATTCCTCCGTGAGCATCGACTTGCTCTTGACGACCTTCTTCACATTGTGCGCCGACAGGATGTCGTACACGATACGGTTGTATTCCTCTGCATCCTCTGCCCAGTGTACATGCACACCGTTGCGCGCGGCAGTTTCCTCGAATTTCTGGAGATACTCGTCCAGGTGGGTGATGGTGTGCTTCTTTATCTGGCTGGCAGTCTCGCGCAGTTCCTCCCATTCAGGCAGGGCATTCGCCATCCTGTCGCGCTTGGCGCGCACATTCCAGAATGTCTGGTCGTGATGACCGACGATGTCTTTGCTGCCGGTTGAACTTATGTACTGTGATGCGCGTTTTGAATGTTCCGTACTCATAGTCCTGCTGCTAAAATCTGTACCACATGAATAAACTTGATAGGCAACTTGTCCTTCTGTGCAATGCCCAGCATGTGCATCAGGCATGATGAGTCAGGGCCTGTGACATATTCAGCCCCAGTAGCCATGTGGCGGCGTATCTTGTCCTGACCCATGCGTCTTGAGACAGCCGTCTCCTCTACGGCAAACATACCACCGAATCCGCAGCATTCGTCCTTGCGCTCAGGTTCGAAAATCTCTATGCCGTCAACCAGTTTCAGCAGGTCGATGATCTTGTTGAACTGCGGCACATTCCTTTCCGATGGTGACGACAGCCCCAGTTCCCTCACTCCGTGGCATGAGTTGTGCACACTCACCTTGTGTGGGAAACATGACGGCAGCGACTGGACTTTCAGTATGTCGTGCAGGAACTCCACTATGTCCACGGTCTTTCCGGCCGCCTCGCAATGGTGTTCCTTGCCAAGGATCTCGGGATGGAACAGGCGCACGTATGCTGCACAGCTTACGCTGGGTGCTACCACATAGTCATAGCCCCTGAACATCTCGTCGAAACTCTTTGCCAGGGGCTTTGCAAGATCCTGGAAACCGGCATTGCCCATAGGCTGTCCGCAGCATGTCTGCTTTTCCGGATAGTCTATGTCAATGCCTAAGTGTTTCAGTAATTTATATGTTGCCACACCGACTTCTGGATACAGCGCATCCACGTAGCATGGCACAAATAGTCCGATTTTCATCAACTATAAGCTCTAAACTCTCGACTCTAAGTTCCTTATCTCGTCTGCAGATAAGTAACGTGAGTGATGAGATACTCTTCGATACCGTGCTTGCCGTCAGCACCGCCGATACCCGACTTCTTCATTCCTGCATGGAAGCCCTGCATGCCTTCGAAGTGGAAACGGTTGATGTAGGTCTCGCCGAACTCCAGTTCGCGGCACACCTTGGTGGCTGTGTTGATGTCGTTGGTGAATACAGATGAGGCAAGACCGTACTCGCAGTCGTTAGCCCATTCGATAACCTGGTCAAGGTCTTCAAATTCGATGAGAGGAAGCACAGGACCGAATGTCTCTTCATGAACGATGTCGAAGTCCTGCTTTACATCGTCGAGGATGGTGGCAGGATAGAAATATCCCTTGCCTTCGACTGGCTTGCCTCCGCAGAGAACCTTTGCACCCTGCTTGATTGCATTCTCGACTTTTGCTGTGACACTTTCCAGGGCACGCTTTTCTACGAGTGGTCCCATGTCTACGGTCTCGTCCTTGCAAGGATCACCAACCTTCACTGCCTCGAACTTCTTCAGCAGTATCTCTGTGAACTGCTTCTTGATGTCCTTGTGTACATAGCAACGTTCTGCATTGTTGCAGATCTGACCGTTGTTGCCAATACGTGAATCGAGGATGGCCTGTGCTGCCAGTTCAAGGTCTGCATCCGGCATTACGATGGCTGGAGCCTTGCCGCCAAGTTCAAGTGAGACCTTTGTGATGTTCTTTGATGCGGCAGCCATGATGCTCTCGCCGGCAGCAACCGAACCTGTGACACTCACGATGTCAATCTTAGGACTGCCTGCCATTTCATTGCCGATGACGGAACCCTTACCAGTCACTATGTTGATGACACCTGCTGGCAGACCGACCTCGTCAACTACCTTTGCGAATTCCGTACAGTTCTCGGGAGTCAGCTGTGATGGCTTGATTACGATTGTGCAACCTGCAATCAGCGCAGCACCTGCCTTGCGGGCAATGAGGAAGAACGGGAAGTTCCATGGCAGGATGCCGGCAACAACACCGATAGGCTGCTTCGAGAGGAACATGGATTCTCCACGATTGTCACTCTGGATAATCTCACCCTCGATATGACGGGCAAACGATGCCATATAGTCAAAGTATTCAGCAGTCACTACAACCTCAGTGGTAGCCCAGCTCTTGGTCTTGCCCTGTTCGCGCATGATGATGTCGACAAACTCATCCTGACGGTTACGGATGCCTTCTGCAATCTTCTTCAGATATGCTGCACGCTCGATGGAAGGAGTGCGACCCCATTCCTTCTGTGCAGCCTTGGCTGCATCCAAGGCTTCATTCACATCCTCTATGGTGCCTTCCGGCTGGCGGGAGATAACTTCTTCTGTTGAAGGATTGAGTACGTCAATCCACTTTCCTGAACGGCTTTCACAGAATTTGCCGTTGATGTACATTTTCAGATCTTTCATAAATAGATATTAATAATAGGTTTATAAAAAATAGCGTCACAAAGTTAATGAAAATCTTGTGACGAACCAAATTTTTGCAAAATAAAATTAATGGGAGGTTTCCGTTCAGTCCTTGATCCTTTCAATCAGGAAACTCACTGGCCGGAAGCCGTCGTTGCAGGATATCATGGCAGAGTAGGGGTCCTTCATCCAGCCGTCGTAGAA
>CALELI010000153.1 GCA_937902455.1 uncultured Prevotellaceae bacterium
CGGTGTCATCATAGACAAGAAACTCTTCTCGAAGGCTATAAAGACTCGTGCTGATAAGGCTCGTGACAAGATGGAACTGCCAAAGCTTGACCGTGAATTTGAAGACAAGGTTGAAGCATTCAAGGCAATGCTCATCGACAAACTGATGCAGTTGCTTAAGAATAAGGTCTCAAATGGCGTCAAGAACTATATGGATGTAGAAGTCATACCAGCTGGTTCTAAGTTCAAGGCAGGTCAGCTTGAGAATCTGGATCTTACCGCAGTACAACTTTCGGGTTGGACAGATGACGAACATACCAACGGATTAATCCGCCAGTTGATTATCAATTACCTTAAGAAGTACAAGATTCTCGATGCAGAGTTGAAGCGCAAGAAAGATGCTCTGACTATCGGTGACGAATTGCCTTCTGGTATTATTCAGATGGCAAAGGTCTATATAGCCAAGAAACGTAAGATTGGTGTTGGTGATAAGATGGCCGGACGTCATGGTAATAAGGGTATTGTCTCTAAGGTCGTACGTCAGGAAGACATGCCATTCCTCGAGGATGGTACTCCTGTTGACATCGTACTCAACCCACTTGGTGTGCCTTCACGTATGAATATCGGTCAGATATTCGAGGCAATCCTTGGTGCTGCCGGCCAGAAGTTAGGCGTGAAGTTTGCAACTCCTATCTTTGACGGCGCACATATTGAAGACCTGAATGAATGGACAGATAAGGCAGGACTTCCAAGGGCTTGCTCTACTCAGCTTTATGATGGTGAAACAGGTCTGCCATTCGACCAGAAGGCAACTGTCGGTGTGACATACATGCTGAAACTCGGTCACATGGTCGAAGACAAGATGCATGCACGTTCCATTGGTCCTTACTCACTCATTACTCAGCAGCCACTTGGAGGTAAGGCTCAGTTTGGTGGTCAGCGTTTCGGAGAAATGGAGGTATGGGCACTTGAGGCGTTCGGTGCGTCACATGTACTTCAGGAAATCCTTACAATCAAGTCTGATGATGTTGTTGGACGTTCAAAAGCTTACGAGTCAATCGTCAAGGGTAGCCCAATGCCAGTTCCAGGTATTCCTGAATCTCTTAATGTATTACTTCACGAATTACGCGGTCTTGGTCTCAGCGTATCTCTCGAATAATATTGTACATAGAAAAGTAAAAATAGTACATTGTACAGATTTAATTAGTACATAATATGGCTTTTAAGAAAGAATCAAAAGTAAATACACGTTTCACCAAGATCAGCATTGGTCTTGCTTCGCCTGAGGAAATTCTGGAAAACTCACATGGTGAAGTCCTGAAACCAGAAACTATCAACTATCGTACATATAAACCAGAACGCGACGGCCTTTTCTGTGAGCGTATCTTTGGACCTACTAAAGACTACGAATGTCATTGTGGTAAGTACAAGCGCATTCGTTATAAGGGTATTGTCTGCGACAGATGTGGTGTTGAGGTGACAGAGAAGAAAGTTCGTCGTGAACGTACAGGTCACATTGCGCTTGTGGTTCCTGTTGCTCATATCTGGTACTTCCGTTCACTCCCTAACAAGATTGGCTATCTTCTCGGACTTCCAACAAAACAACTGGATTCCATCATATATTACGAGCGTTATGTCATTATCCAGGCAGGTGTTGCTAAGGACGAAGAGAATAATATCGTAGAAGGTGAACTCATCTCAGAGGAACAGTACTGGGATATAGTCGACAATTTGCCACAGGGCAATCAGAGCCTTCCAGACGATGACCCTAACAAGTTCGTAGCACTGATGGGTGCTGAAGCAATCGAGATGATGCTTAGTCGTCTTAATCTTGACGAATTGTCATATCAGCTTCGTGATAGGGCAAATCAGGACACTTCTCAGCAGAGAAAGACTGAAGCTCTTAAGCGTCTGCAGGTCGTTGAGTCATTCCGTGCATCCAAGGGCAGGAACAAGCCTGAATGGATGATCATGCATAATATTCCAGTCACACCTCCAGAACTACGACCTTTGGTTCCGCTGGATGGTGGACGTTTTGCAACATCCGACTTGAACGATCTTTACAGAAGGGTAATCATTCGTAATAATCGTCTGAAGAGGCTCATTGAGATAAAGGCTCCAGAAGTAATTCTCCGCAACGAGAAGCGTATGCTGCAGGAAGCTGTCGACAGCCTGTTTGATAACTCCCGCAAGGCGAATGCCGTAAAGAGCGACAGCAATCGTCCTCTCAAGTCTCTGTCTGATTCCTTGAAGGGAAAGCAAGGCCGATTCCGCCAGAACCTGCTTGGTAAGCGTGTTGACTATTCTGCACGTTCGGTTATCGTTGTCGGTCCTGAACTCAAGATGGGTGAATGTGGTATTCCAAAGCAGATGGCCGCAGAACTCTTCAAGCCATTCATCATCCGTAAGCTCATAGAGCGTGGACTTGTAAAGACAGTCAAGTCTGCAAAGAAGATGGTTGACCGCCGTGATCCTCAGATCTGGGATATTCTGGAATATGTAATGAAGGGACATCCAGTATTGCTCAACCGTGCCCCAACACTTCACCGACTGGGTATTCAGGCATTCCAGCCTATTATGATTGAAGGCAAGGCAATTCAGCTTCATCCACTGGCATGTACAGCGTTCAACGCCGACTTCGATGGTGACCAGATGGCAGTCCATCTTCCACTTTCTAACGAAGCCGTTCTTGAAGCTCAGCTGCTAATGCTCCAGAGCCATAATATCCTTTCTCCGGCAAGTGGTGACCCTATTACGGTGCCTTCACAGGATATGGTGCTTGGTCTTTACTATATTTCAAAGGTACGTCCTGGAACGAAGGGCGAGGGTCTCTCTTTCTATGGACCAGAGGAAGCACTCATCGCTTACAACGAAGGACGTTGTGACGTACACGCACCTATCAAGTGTATTGTAAATGATGTTGATGAAGATGGAATCCTGGTGAAGAAGATGGTAGAAACTACTGTCGGTAGAATCATCATCAATGAGATCGTTCCTGACGAGGTAGGCTTTGTAAATGAGGTAGTAGGCAAGAAGGCCCTCAAGAAGATCATTGCAAAGGTGATCAAGGGTGTAGGTATGGCTCGTGCTTGCCAGTTCCTTGATGGTGTAAAGAACCTCGGATATAGAAAGGCATACGAAGGTGGTCTGTCATTCAACCTTAATGATATTATTGAGCCAGCAGACCGTCAGTCTCTTATTGATGCCGGAAATGACCAGATTGAGGAAATCTCACAGCAGTATGCATTTGGTCTTATCACAGAAAAGGAACGTTACAATAAGGTAATTGCTACATGGTCAGAAGTCAATGACAAGGTTAAGGCTTCATTGCTTAAGACTATGACAGAAGATAATCAGGGATTCAATGCCGTATTCATGATGCTTGACTCTGGAGCCCGTGGTTCTAACGACCAGATTGCTCAGCTGGCAGGTATGCGTGGATTGATGGCAAAGCCTCAGCGTGCAGGTAACGAAGATAACAACACAATTGAAAACCCAATCCTTTCCAACTTCAAGCAGGGAATGTCAGTGCTCGAGTACTTCATCTCTACTCACGGTGCTCGTAAGGGTCTGGCCGATACTGCGTTGAAGACTGCCGATGCTGGATACCTTACTCGTCGTCTTGTTGACGTCAGCCATGATGTCATCATTACAGAGGAAGACTGTGGTACGCTTCGTGGCCTCACATGTACAGCGCTCAAGGACGGTGACCGTGTTGTTGCTTCTCTTGCAGAGAGAATTCTTGGACGTGTATCTGTTCACGATGTACACAATCCTCAGACAGGTGAACTCATCGTCGCTTCTGGCGAAGAAATCACAGACCGTCTTGCAAAGGAGATTGAAGACAGTGGTATTGAAAGCGTTGAGATTCGTTCAGTCCTCACATGCGAAAGCAAGCATGGTGTATGTATGAAGTGCTATGGACGTAACCTTGCTACTCAGCGTATGGTACAGAAGGGTGAGGCTGTCGGTGTCATAGCTGCACAAGCTATCGGTGAACCGGGAACACAGCTGACACTGCGTACATTCCACGCCGGAGGTCTGGCTGGTTCTGCATCAACTAATGCACAGATAAAGGCAAAGAACAAGAGCCGTCTCGAATTTGAGGAACTTCGTACTATCAATCGTCCTGAGGAGGGCCACAAGAATGCCACAGTTGTCGTAGGCCGTCTGGCTGAACTTCGTTTCGTGGATGTGAACACTGGCATTGTTCTTTCAAACGTCAGTGTACCTTACGGTTCGACACTCTATCACAAGGATGGTGATGTAGTTGAGGGCGGTGAGCTCATTGCAACATGGGACCCATTCAATGCCGTGATCATCTCTGAGTTTGATGGTAAGGTTGAATTTGAGGGTGTTGAGGAAAACATTACATACCGTGTGGATCAGGACGAGACAACAGGTCTCCGCGACCGAATCGTCATAGAATCTCGTGACAAGAATATTGTGCCAATGTGCCATATCCTTGACAAGGAAGGCAATGTACTCAGAACATACAACTTCCCTATCAATGCCCACATCACGGTTGACAATAAGCAGAAGATTAAGGCCGGTGAGGTTCTCGTCAAGATTCCTCGTAGCGTCGGTACTGCAGCCGATATTACTGGTGGTCTTCCACGAGTAACAGAACTCTTCGAAGCTCGTAACCCTTCAAATCCAGCAATCGTTGCCGAGATCGACGGTGAAATCACTATGGGTAAGGTTAAGCGTGGTAACCGTGAGGTGATTCTTACTTCAAAGGTTGGAGACGTGAAGAAATATCTCATCCCGCTTTCTAAGCAGATCCTTGTTCAGGAGAACGATTATGTCCGTGCTGGTACACCACTCTCTGACGGTGCCATCACTCCAGCCGATATCCTTGCTATCAAGGGCCCTACGGCTGTACAGGAATATATCGTAAACCAGGTTCAGGATGTATATCGTATGCAGGGTGTTGCCATCAACGACAAGCATTTCGAGATTATTGTCCGCCAGATGATGCGCAAGCTGCAGGTCAACGATCCAGGTGACACAACATTCCTTGAAGGTGGTATTGTCGACAAGTTGGCATTTGCTGAAGAGAATGACCGTATCTGGGGTAAGAAGGTGGTCACTGATCCAGGTGATTCTGAGATTCTCCATTCGGGTCAGATTGTTACAGCCCGCAAGCTGCGTGACGAGAACTCTAACCTCAAGCGTCATGACTTGAAGACTGTGACTGTTCGCGATGCTGTTCCTGCAACTGCCACTCAGATTCTTCAGGGTATTACCCGTGCAGCTCTCGGTGCTTCAAGCTTCATGTCTGCTGCATCATTCCAGGAAACTACAAAGGTCCTCAACGAAGCTGCTATCAGTGGTAAGGTTGACTTCCTTGAAGGTATGAAGGAAAACGTAATCTGCGGTCACTTGATTCCTGCGGGTACAGGTCTGCGTGAATTCGACAAGCTTGTGGTTACCTCTAAGGACGAGTTGCTTGAAATGCGTCGTTCTACATTTGACCCTACTGTTGCATTCAACCGTTTTGATAACGATAACGAATAATGAATAATGCTAACGCCTCGCCGCTGTCGACGGGGCGTTTTTGTACTTAAGTCTTATGCTCAGGAACATTAGAATCATTTTTGCAACACTCTTCTTTATCGGAATAACGTTGTTGCTTTGTTCACCGGCCGATTTCCCTTGGCTCGCGTGGTTGGCTAAATTGCAGTTTTTGCCTGCAGTTCTTGCCCTTAATCTTGTCGTGATTCTTGCCATAGTATTACTTACCTGTCTGCTTGGAAGAGTGTATTGTTCTGTAGTCTGCCCTTTGGGCATCCTGCAGGATATAATCGCAGCATTCGGTAAGAAGACAAAGAAGAATCCGAAGATTCCATATACTTATTCACCTGCAAAGAATATTTTGAGATATGTTGTCCTGCTGCTGTTCGTTGTAATGCTCATCTCTGGCGTTACAGGATTTGCAACACTGCTTGCACCGTATGGTAGTTATGGCAGAATGGTTCAGAGCATTATTCGTCCAACACTCATTGTCGGACTTGTCGCTCTGGTTTCATTCCTGGTCATCGCGGTATTGTCATGGCGCAATGGAAGAACATATTGCAATACGATATGTCCTGTGGGAACTACTCTTGGACTGTTGTCAAGATTCTCGCTTTTCCGTCCGGTCATCGATGCCAGCAAATGCAATGGCTGTAAGTCATGTGCCAGGAATTGTAAGGCATCTTGCATCAACCCCGACGAACATAGCATCGACATGTCCCGCTGTGTTGTGTGTATGGACTGTATTAATAAGTGCCGTCAGGGTGCAATAAAGTACACCTTGAGAACCAAGGCTTCGTCATCTGTCAGTCAGGATTGCCAGAATGGCAAATCCTGTGAGGACGGTTCCAAACGCCAGTTCCTCACTGTGGCTGGCATTATGGCTGCCGGCTATGCTTATGCCCAGAAAGGAAAGGTTGACGGAGGTCTTGCCGAGATAGAAGACAAGGTCGCTCCTCACCGTGCCACTCCTGTTGTTCCACCGGGAGCACTGAGCCTGAAACATTTCCATCAGCATTGTACGGCGTGTCAGCTGTGCGTGTCAGCCTGTCCTAACAAGGTATTGCGTCCTTCGGGGAACATCATGACACTGATGCAGCCAGAATCGTCATACGAACTGGGCTTCTGTCGTCCGGAGTGTACAAAGTGTTCTGAGGTATGTCCGTCCGGAGCAATTCGTCCTATCACTAAGATAGACAAGAAGGAAATCCAGATAGGTCATGCTGTTGTTCACAGGAAGAGTTGCGTGAAGCTGGAGTCTGGAGATGCCTGTGGCAGTTGTGCCCGTCATTGTCCGGTAGGGGCAATATCTATGGTCAATAACAGGCATGGTCATCTCATTCCTGTAGTCGACGAGGCAAAATGCATCGGATGTGGTGCCTGCGAGTATCTCTGTCCGTCTCGTCCTGTAAGTGCAATTAGAGTTGAAGGTCATGAAATACACAAGAAACTATGAATAGAAGAGATTTTTTGAAGAAGCTGGGAGCAGGCAGTGCTGCAGTAGGAGCAGTTGCCCTGGCTGGTTGCAAAAGCAATAATGTCAGTTCAGAGGCCTTTGACGGCGAGTCGCTTGGCGATATGACTTACCGTACGAATCCCAACACTGGCGACAAGGTATCATTGCTGGGATATGGCATGATGCGTCTGCCGATGCTCGAGAAGGAAAAGGACGATGATCCCGATGTCATCGACCAGGAACAGGTGAACCACCTCATTGACGAGGCCATCAAATACGGAGTGAACTACATCGACACAGCCCCAGTATATTGTCAGGGTAAATCCGAGAAGTCCACAGGCATAGCTCTGAGCCATTACAAGCGCGACAGTTTCTTTGTTGCAACGAAACTGTCCAACTTCGACCCCTCCACACAGAGTTTCGAGGGATCGCGCCAGATGTACCTCGACTCCATGAAGAATCTCCAGGTGTCATATATCGACTACTATCTCCTTCATGCACTCGGAGGCAGTATGGACGACTTCAATCATCGTTTTGTTGATAACGGCATGCTGGACTTCCTCGTAAAGGAGCGCGAGGAGGGCCGGATTCGTAATCTCGGCTTCTCATTCCACGGCGACACTGCCGTGTTTGATCAGGTCATGGAGTTGCACAACGTGTATCACTGGGACTTTGTCCAGATCCAGATGAACTATTTCGACTGGACATCCAATTCCCAGACGAAACACCTTTATGATGCTCTTGCCGAGAGGAACATTCCTGTCGTGATTATGGAACCGCTTCTTGGCGGACGTCTTGCAAATGTGGCAACCAACCTTGCAAGGGAGATGAAGGAACGTGAACCGGACAGGAGTGTTGCGTCATGGGCTTTCCGTTTCTGTGGAACAGCACCTGCCGTACTGACTGCCCTCAGCGGAATGACTTACCTTGAGCACCTGCAGGACAACCTGAAGACATTCTGTCCTCTCGAGCCTCTGAACGACGAGGAAAAGGCATTCCTCGAGTATGTGACGAAGGAGATGATGAACAATCCGAGGATTCCTTGTACAGGATGCCAGTACTGTATGCCTTGTCCTTACGGCATAGACATTCCTGGCGTGTTCAGCTATTACAACAAGCACAAGGACGACCACGAGACTTTCCTGGAAGGTTACGATAATGACATCCCTGCAGTACGACAGGCAGACCACTGCATATCCTGTGGAACCTGTGTGGAACATTGTCCTCAGCAGATATCAATTCCAGACCAGATGCTCAACATCAATAAATTTGTAGAAAAACTCAAGCAAGGATTAATATGATACAGACATTATTCTTGGGTGGAATCGGCCTTCAGGAAATACTGATAGTCGCCCTCATTGTCTTGCTCCTCTTTGGTGGCAAGAAGATTCCAGAACTTATGAAGGGACTTGGCAAGGGTGTCAAGAGCTTCAAGGAAGGAATGAACGAAACAACGAAGGAATCCAGTCAGGAAGACAATAAAGGTAATGACAAATAATCCTGAGGGGTCTTTCTGGGAACATCTCGACGAGTTGCGGACAGTCATTGTCCGCATACTTGTCGTGACTCTTCTCTTTGCTGTCGTGGCGTTCTGCTTCAAGGACGAGCTGTTTGCTGTCGTCCTTGCGCCTAAGTCTGACATAAAACTGATAAACACCGAACTCACTCAGCAGTTCATCATTCACATGAAGGTCGCGTTCTTCGCAGGATTTCTTGTAGCATCACCTTATATATTATATCAGCTCTTCCGGTTTATCTCCCCCGCGCTCTATGCCGACGAGAGACGTTATGTCGTCAGGGTATGCGGAGGAGGCTATCTCATGTTCCTTGTTGGTGTACTCTTCAGCTACCTTGTAGTGTTCCCGTTCATAATCGACTTCCTCGGAAACTACCAGGTAGACGAATCTGTAGAGAACACCATCACACTTGATTCCTACATCTCCACGCTCTTTGCAATGACACTCACCCTCGGACTTGTGTTCGAGATGCCAGTACTCAGCTGGCTCTTCGCTAAACTGGGATTTCTGGAGGCAGAATACATGACTCGCTATCGCCGTCATGCCATTGTGGCCATCGTGGCCATTGCCGCCGTGATAACACCAACCACCGACGTATTCACCCTCATGGTGGTTTCCGTACCGATGTACCTGCTCTACGAACTCTCCGTGTTCATCGTGCGCAGATCCGCATAGCACGTTTTACACTGTTTTTTCCAAAGGACTTAGTACAGGAACCCGAAAGCCCAAAGTGGGATTTTATTGCCGTATGCATATTCGATGTCGGCAGAGGCAATGAAGGCATTATCGACACCGGCAATCTGTTTGCCCTCCTTGCTCTTGCCACCAACTTCTATCGTGTATCGTCCATCAACAATAAAATCGCCATGCTGAGTGTATTCTACCCTGTGACTGTTGCGCAACTGGTTTACGATGAAGCATTCTCGCCTCGTGCCTTCGTTCACGGTGTCAAGCGTCATGGCATCCATGATGTTTGGGTTCTCCACGAAAATTTTATCAGGCTTCTGTAGTTTCTTGATGTTCATTTCGCTGCTATACAGCAGATTCAGAATTTTGGCCTTGGCAAGATGCTGGAAGTAACCAAGGAGTGTGCCGCGCGACACCTCAAGCATAGTTGACAACTTCTGCATATCTACCTGCTGAGGAACATTGCTCGACAGAACCGCAACCAGTGCCTTTAGTTTACGGATGTTGGAGACATCCACTCCGCATAGTTTTGGCAGTTCTACTTCTATGATGTAACTGATCACATTCTCTATGCGGATGCTATACTCTGCGGAACCTTCCAGGATGAAAGGATAGTAGCCTTCACGGAGATAGTCGTCAAAGAAACTCAATGGGCGGCATAGTTTCATTACTTTCTCGCAGAGGATATTAGGCTCCTCCAAGAGCTCTTCCAGTGAGACTTTCGGCAAAATTATCCCATGCACAATCTCCAGATATTCCCTGAACGACATGCCTTGCATATCGTATGGGATGCATCGGCGTGAGAGGTCGGCATCACCATTCAGGATACTGAGCAGTGACGAACCGCTCAACACGACTTTCAAGTCAGGATAGAGGTCATAGATTTCCTTCACCTCTTTGCTCCATGTGTCATACTTATGCACCTCGTCCAGAAACAGATGTTCGCCCCCTCTCTTGTAGAAATTCTCTGCAAAGTCAAGCAGTGAGTGCTGGGTGAAGTAGGCACTGTCAAGACTTGCATAAAGCATACGCTTTGCATCTGCTTCACGCATCTTCATATATTGCAGCATCAGAGTAGTCTTACCTACGCCTTTTGCACCACGGATGGCGATAAGCCGACTGTTCCAGTTAATATCATGATAGATGCTTCTCACATGCTCTGTCTGAGTCAGGTTGAGCAACTGTCGTTGACGATTGATAATCTTTTCCATTGTAAAGTCTGTTATCTGACTGCAAATTTACAACTTTTTGTTTAACGTGCAAAACAAATATGTATCAAAATTGTTTTGCGTATTAAACATTTATGGTACAATATTGTTTCGTACAATGAACATGATGCTCCGTTCATGTCGGAAACATTCGTTTGACCGTAATAATAGTTGCTGTAGTTTTGTTAAGGGGTGTTCTATTAATTACATTTTAGGCGATTTTGACTTTTGTCTTCCTCCTTCGCACCTCGGCAATGCCAAGCAAGCTTGCA
>CALELI010000154.1 GCA_937902455.1 uncultured Prevotellaceae bacterium
AACCCATTGTTATGCTTGTTTATTAAAACGGTGAATTTTTAGAACCCACCTTTATATTTTACACAAGAATTTGTGAATTATTAAGAATTTTCTAAATTCTCGAATTTTAGTGTTTGAGAAAAATGAGTCCACTCATTCCTTCAGCGCTTCCCAGCCTTGGGCCTTGAGGTCAAATTCCTGATCATCACGGGTGATGAGGCGCTGGCCGAGTTCTTTCTTTGTGATGTAGCCTATGAGCTTGATGCCTTCGATTGCTTCGACCTTGTCGTGGTCGGCAAGTGGTACGGTGAAGAGAAGTTCATAGTCTTCTCCTCCGTTCAGGGCACAGGTGGTGAGATTCATGTTGAATTCCTCTGCTGCTACTGCTGTCTGGTAGTCGATAGGGATGCGCTCCTCATAGACCCTGCAACCACATTCTGACTGTTTGCAGATATGCATGAGTTCACTTGAGAGTCCATCGCTGATGTCCATCATGGCAGTAGGGCGTATACCTGCATCGCGGAGTTTCATGATGATGTCTCTGCGTGCTTCTGGCTTGAGCTGGCGCTCCAGGAGATATTCGCGTCCTTCGAATGCCTCGCTTGATGAATTGGCCTCGATTTCTTCAA
This sequence comes from uncultured Prevotellaceae bacterium, assembly GCA_937902455.1. GTDB lineage: Bacteria > Bacteroidota > Bacteroidia > Bacteroidales > Bacteroidaceae > Colivivens. The sequence continues at coordinate 609 of CALELI010000154.1, forward strand.
GTGATACGTTCTTGCCTCCTTCCTGAATCTTCTTCTGTGCCTCCTGATACTGTGCCTCCCATACGGCCTTCTCGCGTTCAAGAAGCTGGAGTCCCATATATGCAGCACCTAAGTCACCACTGACGCAGATGAGGTCGGTGTCTTTTGCTCCGTTGCGGCAGATGGCCTTTCCTTTCTCAACCTCACCGATACAGGTAATGCTGATGGTGAGTCCAGTGAGTGAACTGCATGTGTCGCCACCTACGAGGTCCACTTCGTGCTCCTTGCATGCCAGCAACATGCCGGAATAGAGTTCTTCCATGTCTTCCACTTCGAATCTCTTGCTGATTCCGAGACTTACGGTAATCTGGCGTGGTGTACCTCCCATGGCATATACGTCGCTGAGATTGACCATCACGGCCTTATAGCCGAGATGCTTGAGGGGAACGTATGTGAGGTCGAAATGCACTCCTTCCAGTAACAGGTCTGTGGTGACGAGGCTCTCTTTCGGAGTGTCGCTACCATTCTGATAGTCTATGATGGCACAATCGTCCCCAATGCCCTTGATGGTGGAGGCGTTCTGTGGCTTGATGTCTTTTGTAAGATGATTGATGAGTCCGAATTCACCAAGTTCCTTTATCTGCATAATCCTTTATGATTTTATTGAATTGTTCTTGCTGGTTGTTGAGTATACTTGTCTCTACTGATACGACCTTTATCGGTAACTGGCTGACAGCAAATGCCTGGAGCTTTGCTGCGTCTTTCTCTGTAGTGATGATGATTCGTCCTTCTGCCTGCTGTCTGATGCGCTCGATGTCATGTGGAGAATAGTCGTAGTGGTCCGGGTAATTTATGGCAATCACGTCGTTGCCCAGTTCCTTCAGTTTGTCCTCGAGCGGTTTCGGGTTGGCTATTCCTGTGACGAGAAGCACGGACGAGTTTTCTGGAAGTTCAGAATACTTGTAGGTTGAGTAGAACAGCTGTTGCCAGTGAGCAGGTTTCATCTGCTGCTCTATGGCATTCTGTTCTGTCGGCGACAGGTTCACTGGGCATTTCGTGATGACTATCAGGTCTGCCCTGTCTGCCCGTTTGTGGAGTTCTCTCAGTCGTCCGGCAGGGAGTAGGTGGTCGTGGTAGACAGGTCGGTTATAGTCAGCAAGCAGGATGCTGAGTCCGGCCTTTACCTTTCTGTGCTGGTAGGCATCATCAAGAAGGATGCATATCTTCCTTGGGTCTTTGTCGGCTTTCAGGATGTTTGACAGTATCTCAATGCCATGACATCTGTCCTCGTCGACTGCTATCAGCACGTCGGGGAACTTGCTGTGCATCTGGTAGGGCTCATCACCAATCTCTGCTGCTGTAGTACCATCTTTTGCCACAAGGAACCCTTTTGTCTTACGTTTGTATCCTCTGCTGAGGACTGCAATCTTATGCGTATCCTTGAGCAGGCGGATGAGGTGTTCCGTATGCGGAGTCTTGCCTGTTCCTCCTACCGTGATGTTCCCCACGCAGATAACCGGCACGTCGAATGACCTGGACGACAGAATTCCGCAATCATACATGATGTTGCGGATTTCTGTTCCTATTCCATACAGCCAGCTGAATGGCAGGAGTAATGGTGTGTATGCAGGTTGATTCAAATGAATGTTGCTTTACAAATTAAAGTTGAGCTTGTATGGCATTGCTGCCTTAATGCCTGGCTCTGTCGTCATCTGACGTACAGAACGGAACATGTCATAATATTCTCCGAATGTCTCGCTAAGCTTGGCATCGGCATAACTTGTACCTTCAACCTGTTCCATAAGTTGTTCGAGCATGCTTGCCTGTTCTGGGTATGTAGCAACCGTATACTTATCCAGCTTTGCTTTCTTCTTTGCTACTGCTATTGCATCATCAAGGTTTCCGAGCTGGTCAACCAGACCAATCTGCTTTGCGTGAACGCCTGTCCATACTCGTCCTTCTCCGATGACCTTGATGGAATCCTGTGGCATGTGACGACCGTCAGCACATCTCTTGGTGAACAGTTCGTAGCCACGATTGATATATTTCTGGAGAACAGCGCTCTCGTCGGCTGTCATAGGACGGAAATAGTTGCCGAAGTCGCCGTACTTGTGAGTCTTTACAACCTGTGAGTGGACTCCAATCTTCTGTTCCAGCAACTCGCTTGCCTCTGGGAACATTCCGAAGATTCCGATACTTCCTGTGAGGGTAGTTGGTTCTGCGACAATCCAGTCTGCGGCGCATGAGATGTAGTAGCCTCCGCTGGCTGCATATCCGCCCATAGATACTACGATAGGTTTCTTTGCCTTGATGTTCATCACCTGATGCCATATCTGCTCACTTGCGTAGGCACTTCCTCCCGGAGAGTTGACGCGAAGGACAACTGCCTTGACATCATCGTCGTCAGCAAGTTCCTTGAGGTCACGGATGACGTCTTTGCCTACAATCATCGCTTCCTGAGAGAGACTGAGTCCCTGCTGCTGTTCCTGTACTATTTCTCCACATGCATAGTAGACTGCAATCTTGTCCTTGTTGCCTTCCTTTGGCTTTGCATTGGCATTCTTTGCTACATCTGTGTATGATATGGTGTTGTAATCGTCCGGTTCATCGACTTTTGCCATGTGTGCAATCACGTTCGGAACTTCGTCGGAATAGATGACCTTGTCGATAAATTTAATCTTCTTCAGTTCCTTTGCCTCCATGAATATTGCTGCGCTGTCGGCTGCTGCATTGAGGGCGTCGACTGATATGTTTCTCGACTTGCTGATGTCGCTGCACAGCTTGTTCCATATTTCTGTGTCCATCACGGTCAGCTGCTCACGGTTGGCATCACTGATTTCATTGAGGATATAAGGTTCTACTGCGCTCTTGTAGGTTCCAACCTTGAAAATCTGCATCTTCACGCCGAGCTTGTCGAGTATGTCCTTGTAGTAGAGAACCTGGTTGGCCATTCCGACCCAGTTGACCATGCCCTCTGGATTGATGAGAATGGAGTCTGCTGTACTGCAAAGATAATATTCGCCCTGAGAGTAGTTATCTCCGTATGCAACGATGAACTTACCGCTTTTCTTGAAGTCCAGGAGCTGGTTGCGGATAGCCTCAAGGGTTGCTGGCGTACTTCCAGTCAGAGCACCTGCCTCGATGTAGATACCCTTTATCTTGTCATCTTCCTTTGCTGCCTTGATGGCAGATGTGATTTCGTCAAGTCCCATCGTGCTGCTTGCAATGGAATTGCCGAAAAGAGATGCGAATGGATTTTCTTCTGCACGTTCTTCTATTGTTCCGTTGAGCTGGAGAACCATGACAGAGTTGTCGCGAACTTTTACTGTGTCTGTCTGCATGGATGCCATTCCGATAAGTGAAATGACAGACAGCACTGCGAGAATAAGGCCAACCAGAATAAGACCGGTTACTGTGGCCAAAACATATTTCAGGAAATCTTTCATAATTATTTGTTTTATGTATATAGTAGTCGGTAGAATTATTATTTGTTGTAGCGTGTGTATTCACATGCAGCGAGCAACCATGCTCCGGTTCCGAATGGAGCCTGTGACTTGGCATCTACTGTGCGGGTCGGGTCGGGTTTTTCACCTATTGGCTGAACATAGCCTATCGTCCCGTCTGGCTGGAGAGCCACTTCGGTGAGGTATTTCCATGCCTTGTTGATTACTGGCGCAAATTCACTCTTGCTGAGAAGTCCGTTGTTCACACCCCAGAGCATTCCGTATGTGAAGAATGCTGTGCCGCTTGTCTCGTAGCCGGGAGCATCATCTTCGCAGAGCATGGAACGACTCCAGTAACCACCTTCCTGCTGGCACTTTGCTACGGCTTTTGCAAGTTGCTGGAAGCGCTGAACATAGAATGGGCGGTGCTTGTAGTCCTTTGGCATGTCCTTCAGCACTCGTGCCAGTCCTGCCAGAACCCATCCGTCGCCTCTTGCCCAGAAACTCTTGCCTTCATTGCACGCTGTCTTTACCTTTGGCCATACGTACTTTCCGTCACGATAGTAGAGATGGTCGTCCTTGTCGAACAGGAGGTCGTCTGTCCATTTGAAGCATTCATATTGCTTTTCAAGCAGTTTCTCGTCATGAGTGACTGTGTACAACTTTGTGAATATCGGCATTCCCATATAGAGGGCATCCGACCACCACCAGTAGTCGTTTGCCTCCGTTGATGCCTGATAGTTCATCACCTCCAGTGCACGGTTTATCCACAGCCTGTAATCGGGAGAATCAGGAGTCTTCCCGGTCATCTTGTAGAGGTCAATATATACCTGGAAGCATATCTGCCAGTCGGCAAAGAGTACATGATTGTGGTCTTCGCCGTAGGTCTTGTATTCCCATTTGCTTGTGTCTGTCTGTCGTGCACCTTGCCATTTGTTGTATTCGCACCATGCAATGGTGTAGTCAAGATACGCCTGCTCCTGGGTGAGTTCCATTGCTTCCATATTTCCGGTGAAATAGGCAGCATTGTCCCAGAATCCCCTGCATTGAGGCTTGTGGGTGGCCTGCCATTTGTCGTTCACTTTGCGTATCATGGAGATTACGTCCTCGTTGCCTTTTGCTGACATGCTGGCAAGAACCATGATAGATAAGACTGTAAAGATAGCTTTTTTCATATTTGAATAGGTTTGAGATTGAGTTTCAGTGCTTCGGCCAGTAACATTTCTTTTGCAGGCTCGTATTCGTTAGGTATTGCACCGTCGAGTATGGCATCCTTTATCTTGCTCTTCAGCAGCCCTACTTCCTGGCATGGTGGAAGTCCGAACATCTGCATGATTTCGTCGCCTCCGATAGGCGGCTGGAAGTTGCGGATACGGTCTTTTTCCTCGATGTCTACGAGTTTCACTCTGACCAGTCTGAAGTTCTCCATGAACATGGCTTTTCGTGTCTCGTTCTTCGAGGTCACATCTGCCTCGCAGAGCATCATCAGGTCGTCGATGTCGTCACCAGCCTCGAAGAGAAGTCTCCGGACTGCCGAGTCGGTCACTTCGTCATCTGCTATTGCAATAGGACGCATGTGGAGGTCTACGAGTTTCTCCACGTACTTCATCTTCTCGTTCATCGGGAGTTTCAGCCTGCGGAACATTACAGAGACCATCTTGGCTCCGATGAAATTATGGTTGTGGAAGGTCCATCCGAGTAGCGGATCCCACCTTTTGCTCTTTGTCTTTCCTATGTCGTGAAGCAGTGCGGCCCATCTCAGCCAGAGTGAACTGTCTTGATGTGATACATTGTCAACGACTTCAAGGGTGTGGTAGAAATTATTCTTGTGTCCTCTGCCGTTCTTCACTTCCACGATGTCGAGAGCGGTAAGTTCCGGGAGAATGATGTCGAGCAGTCCACATCTCTGTAAGTCCATGAAACCCTTGGATGGATTGGAAGTGAGCATTATCTTGTTCAGTTCTTCGGAGATGCGTTCGCCTGATATAATCTTTATTCTCTCTACATTACGTATCAGTGCTTCGAATGTTTCTTCGTAGATGTCGAAATTCAGCTGGGTGGCAAATCTGATGCAGCGCATCATGCGCAACGGATCGTCGCTGAACGTGATGTCGGGGTCGAGTGGGGTACGGATGATTCTGTCTTCCATGTCCTGCAGGCCGTCAAACGGGTCGACGAGTTCTCCGAACCGTTTGTCGTTAAGACAGATTGCCATTGCGTTGATGGTGAAGTCGCGTCTGTTCTGGTCGTCCTCGAGCGTACCGTCTTCAATGATCGGTTTACGTGAGTCGTGGGAATAGGACTCGCGTCTTGCTCCTACGAATTCAAGTTCTACGTTCTTTATCTTCAGTTGTGCGGTACCGAAGTTCTTGAAGACAGAGAGGCTGGCCTTCTTTCCGATTTCGTCCTTGAGTGCTTTTGCGATTGCAATACCTGGCCGTTCGATGTCCTGGCCATCGTCGTGATGCTGATTGATTACAACGAAGTCAACATCTGTTGACGGCCTTTCAAGGAACAGGTCTCTGACAAATCCACCAATCACATAACAATCCAGTCCCAACCTGTCTGCTGTCTGGGAGATGAGTCGGAATATGGGTTTGTCTATCGCCTTCTTCAGTTCTATGTCCGTCAACTTTTTCACGTCAAGTCTGCTCTAATGAAATTTATCTTGCAAAATTACAAAAAAAATAGGTTGCGCCAAAGTTTTAGCCCAACCTATTTGTTATTTTTTTATTTGTGGGGAATTAATTGAACACCCCTTGATTCATTGTTTTCGGTGAACTGTTAATCACTGTGCTATGCAGAAGTCAAATCCAAAGACATGCTGCTTGAATGCCTCATTTGCGAGACCGTTCTTCCAGAAGAATACGTATTCGCCTGGCTCAAGCGGCTGTCGGAATGATACTTCAAAGGTATTGTTGTTGATTTCCTTGATGTCGAAGTCAACTACGACACGGCCTTTTGCATTTGTTCCGGTGAATCCTGCAACGCTCCATGAAGCACCGTCGATGAATAGACGGCGGTTCTTCTTTGTCTTCATCTTTACCACCTGGAATTCGTTAGGGCTCTGGATTTCGTTCATGATGCCGTAGTACCAGTTGTCTGCCTCTTTCTTGAAACTCTCTGGGTCGTGCTTAGGAAGATAGAAACGGAATACAGGCTGAGTAGTCCTGACAATGTTCTTTGATGATTCTCCCATGATGCAGAGTTTTTCGATGTCTTTTCCTGTGGAAGCGAGAAGAACGGTTCCTGCTCCGAGTGCGGCGCCGACTCCTGATGATGGTGCATCACCAGAGATTGCTGAACCTACGGCAACACCTGTAACTGCGGCAAGCGCGAGAGTTCCAAGGCTGAATCCTTTCTGCTCTTTCTCGAACTGTGAACGATAGATCTTCTGAGGTTTTCCGTTGTCTCCTGTATTCCACCAGAGCACGCCTTCATAACCATTGTCGGCCTTTGCGATTTTCTGGATGTATGTAGTGAGTGTTGCATCAGCACCTGCGGCCTTGAGCTTGCGCATGAAGTCAATGCTGTAGTTGATGGTGCGAGTTGAACTGGTCTCGATCGCTCCAATGATTTCTTCGGAACTGAAGCCTTCACCGAGCAGCTCGAGGATTGTGGCGTTGGACATTTCATCGTTCTGTGCATTGGCTGCAACGAATGTTGCGAGAGTCATGCAAAACACTAAAAGTATCTTTTTCATATTAATTCCTTTTAATTAATGGTTCTTCCCTGTTACTTAACTTTAACATATGCATAAATATTTGATTTTTAACATTAATCAGACA
>CALELI010000155.1 GCA_937902455.1 uncultured Prevotellaceae bacterium
AATCGTAATAATATCGTGTGTCATATTTTGGAATATATGACGGAGAAAAAACCATGCCATGGCTGATACGGCTTCTGATAATGTTTACTCGATAGGAATCTGAATGATTGACACCCACTTCTCTGGGTCTTCCTGATTCCATGCACCATCGATATAGCTGGTGCGAGGCTGTCCGCAAATCTTCATGCCTTGTTCCTCGAGATAACGAAAGGCTTCGGTGTAGGACTCATAGAAACGTTCGTAAGGTCCGACATGCTTCATGCAGAGCGCTTTCGGGATGGCCGGAAGTCTCTTAAACTTGATGATGTCGGAATCCTTCCCCATCTCTTCTACCTGCTCGCAATACTCGATATCGATGTCTGTAGGCTTATACTCCTTGTTGTGTTCGATGGTGAAGCAATAGCCGGGAGGTGGACACTTGCAGCCAAGATGCTGCATTTCGGGGCCTATCTTCTCGTAGCATAGCGCGCCAAGTGCCGCATAGTCGGGGATGATTTCACGATGACTTGCCACAATGATTTCGGGCAATGACTGAATACTGAATTTTTCCATGTCGGTTAATTTGTTTTGCGAGTTCATCATGCTCATCAGCTTTTCCTGACGCTTCTGCAGCCGCATCAGTTCCTGCTGACAGATGTCAATCTTCTGCTGCAACAATTCAATGGAGGGATTGTAGAACCCTTCGTCTTTGATCAGATGTGCCTGATTTGTCTGACCGAGTTTTAGGTCAAGTATCTCTTCCAGAGAAAAACCGATCTCCTTCAACACTCGTATGCTATTCAGTGTCTGCATCTGGCTGACGCTATAATAGCGGTAACCTGTCCATTCATCTACCTCAGCGGGCATCAGCAATCCGATTTTTTCGTAATGCCGCAGTGTCTTGACTGTCACCTGACAGAGCTGTGAGAACTCTTTGATTTTTAATTTTGTCTTACTCATCTTAGCGCTAATATTTTGAATTCGGATACAAAGATAATGTATGACCTAGGGTACGAGTCAAGGGAATTATGGTTTTTAACATGATTTTAACAAAAAACCTCTTGATGTTTGCTTTTTTGCCGGGTTGTTTGTAAATTTGTGGGTGTGTATGTCACCTTTTGGTGGGTTGGGTTGTTATATAGGTGAATCGGTTCGAGTAAATGAATGTTTAACAAATAAAAACTTTTATGTTATGGATTTAAATACTTACTATGTGTTGAGGGATATCTCTGACAGTCTTGTCCCTCTTGTAATCAGTGGCGTTATGCCGGTACTGATTGTGTGGCTTTGCCTGAAAAAGAAAAAGAATGACACTGACAAACGTACGGAAATAGTGCTTGCCGCCATGGAGAAGAACAACGAAATCGATGTCGGGGAGTTCATCAAGACTCTCAATCCTCCGCAGAGGCCGCTGAGGGAGAAACTCATCCTTCGCCTCCACTGGGAACTGATGCTGGGTGGAATCTTCACTATTTTCGGCATCGTGGACTTCATAGTGCTTGCAATCCTCAGGTTTGGATATCAGATTCCAAAGGAGGACATTTACGCAGTGGGTCTTGTGTTTGGGATTCCGGTATTTGCCATAGGTGTCGGTCTGCTGATTGCATACGCTTATGGAAAGAAGACTCTTGCCAACCTGAAGGATGTGGCTGAGAAATGAGGAGACAGCAGTTCGTCGGTATGGTTGAGAGGGAGCAGGGAGCGCTGAGGCGTTTCCTGCTGACTCTGTGCTGCGGAAATGGGGATGATGCTGACGACATTGCTCAGGAGACGTTCATAAGGGCTTATCTCTCGCTTGATGGCTATGACGAGAGAAACCGTGCGGGGCTATGGCTGAGGAAGATTGCCTACAATATCTTTCTCAATTACCGCAAGAGCGGAATGAGACACAGGGTAGGGCCGTTGGAGGATGCATCCTGTGTGGCCGGGGAGGGTGGTGCCGACGATGGGTTCAGGTATCAGGAACTGGAGGCGGCTCTTGCAGAACTGTCACGCCAGGAGCGGACTGCCGTGGTGCTCCACTATATTGAGGGTTATCAGATAAATGAGATATCACAAATAACGGGCTGCTCTGAGTCTGCCGTGAAGAAACAGCTTCAGAGGGCTCGCGAAGAACTGAAAAGGAGGATTGAACGATGATTGACGACAAGAAACTGGACGAGTTGCTTGCCTCATACAAGCCCGTAGTGAATGGCGACGACAAGTTCATGAAGGACATGAACCGTCGGCTTGATGCCGTTGACTATGCCTTGAAGTACCGGGATATGCAGATGAGGCAATACCGCAGAAAGGCACTCTTCTGCTTCGTGGCAGGAGCAATAGTCGGAGTGCTGATGACGGCTGCAGTCATTCTGCTGCCTTCGCCAGCCGAACTGTTCGTGTTCAGCGTGAAATCTAAGATATTGCTTGCAGTGATAGACAACATGCACTATGTCATTCTTTCCGTCTGCGCCCTGATGCTTGTCTACGGACTTTACGGCGTCATGGCCACAAGGGAGGACCTTCGTCTCTATTCCTTGTTGCAGAAGAAGGTGAAATTGACGCTGCCGTAGTTGCGGTGGGAGTCGAAGTGCGGATCGGATGAGAAATCGTAGGCTTTGCTGTGCTCGAGGACGAAGAGTCCGTCGGGGGAGAGGATATTAGCGTCGAAGACTTTGTCAGGAATGGTGGCGAAGTCTTCGAGTGCGTAAGGTGGGTCGGCAAAGATGAGGTCGAAGGTGTTTGAGTTCTGTGTCCTGCATTTTTCGAGATACTTGAATACATCGAGGTGGAGTGGAATCCAGTTCCTGTCACCGAGTTCCCTGCATGTCTTGCTGATGAACTGATAGTGCTGGAAATCCTTCTCTACGGAAACTACCTTCCCACATCCTCGTGAGAGAAGTTCAAGACTGATGCTTCCTGTTCCGCAGAAGAGGTCGAGTGCGGTAGGGGAGTCGTCGAAATCGATATAGACATTGCTCAGGATGTTGAACAGTCCTTCCTTTGCAAAGTCGGTCGTAGGACGTGCCTTGAAAGAGTGGGGCACATCAAAACGACGGTGCTTGTATTTACCAGCGATGATACGCATAAAAAATAGTTAACAGTTATCAGTTAACAGTTAACAATGAATGAATAATGAAAAATTAT
>CALELI010000156.1 GCA_937902455.1 uncultured Prevotellaceae bacterium
AGTTTGCGCCAACTCCACGGTTTATTACCCCGAACGAGACGAAACTGATTCAGAAGGACAAGGCAAATCTGTTCGGAAATAACACTAATGAACTGTCTGCTAAAGACAATGATAGTCAATTGAACTATGCAGAGAAGGTTCATGTCATTCCTCAGGTGACAGTCAAGGCAAAGAAGAAATTCTTTTCAAACGACAACATCCAGTGGTACAATCAGAGAGAAGGACGTCACTGGGCTACGGTCTATTATAATGCCCAGCAGGAACTCGATAAGATTCTCGACAGAGGTGATGCAATGCCAACGACGTTTGAGTTCCTCGCGAGACGAAATCCGATGTTCAATAATGCCGAAGCCTTCGACTTGCCAAGAAAGGCGATGATGGGAAGGGACAGGGATGATGCAAATATGGATGAGATATGGGAAGGACACATGTCCTATGGAGGCAGGAAAATCCGATGGATCATAGATAATGGCTTGGCTACATATATAAGTGATGAAGGACATTTTTTTCGCCAGGTCGGCAATAATCCATTCGATGATGTCATTGAATTTCCGTATTGGATGGATGAAGTGAAAGCTATTTACATCCAGCCTTATAGTCCAAAGGAAGAAGAGACATCTGTTCGCATCTACGTCTACCGTCAACAGAAGTTCACTACCGAAAGTCAGAAAGGCCTTCGTCGTACACACTTCCAGGGTTATAATGTTCCTGAGACATTCACGATGGAAGACCTTCGCGTGCTTCCTCCGCTCGAGAACCTCCGTCGCACCCTCTACTGGGAACCGAACGTGAAGACCGACGAGAACGGCGAGGCAAAGATCATCTTCTACAATAACATGTCAGCCACCCAGATACAAATTTCCGCCGAAGGAATATCCTCCGACGGAAACGTTATCCATAACTGAACATTGCTGGCTTTTTTTATTTGGCCATTAGCCGTTAGCCATTAGCCGTTAGCCATTAGCTTTTTTAATCACTTTTCACTATTCACTTTTCACTATTCACTCTGAGCTTTGCTCAGTATCCCTTCACTATCTTCTTGATGTCGTTGAGTTTGTTAAGGGCCTCAAGCGGTGTGAGATTGTTGACATCGAGGTTGAGAATCTCGTCGCGAATCTGACAGAGCACTGGGTCGTCGAGCTGGAAGAACGACAACTGATGGGTTCCGCTGTCAGCAATGACCTGAGTATTCGGACGTGAGATTCCCTCATGACTGGAGTTGTTCTCAAGCTGATGAAGTACCTGTTCTGCTCTCTTTACCACACTTGGTAGCATTCCTGCAATCTTTGCTACGTGGATACCGAACGAATGTTCACTTCCTCCAGGCACTAACTTACGGAGGAATATGACCTTGCCTGCCGACTCGCGGACACTGACATTGAAGTTCTTCACTCGTTGGAAGAGCCGTTCCATCTCGTTGAGTTCGTGGTAGTGAGTGGCGAATAGTGTGCGTGGGTGATATCGCTGATTCTCATGGATATGTTCGATAATGGCCCATGCTATGGATATTCCGTCGTAAGTGGATGTTCCGCGACCAAGTTCATCGAAAAGCACAAGTGAACGTTGAGATAGGTTGTTGATGATGTTAGAAGCTTCGTTCATCTCTACCATGAAGGTTGATTCGCCGAGAGAAATATTGTCGCTGGCACCGACACGGGTGAATATCTTGTCAACATAGCCAATCCTTGCACTTTCTGCCGGCACGAAACTACCAATCTGTGCAAGGATGGTGATGAGTGCCGTCTGACGGAGAAGGGCAGACTTACCAGCCATATTCGGTCCGGTTATGATGATAATTTGCTGTGTGTCGGTATCGAGATATACATCATTGGCAACATATTGCTCTCCAAGAGGCATTTGCTGTTCAATGACAGGATGACGTCCCTGATGAATGTCAATGACGTTACTGTCGTCAACTACAGGACACACATATTTGTTCTCCTGTGCCGTCTGTGCGAATGAGTGCAGGCAGTCGATGTTGGCGACGAGTGTCGAGCATTTCTGAATGTCGGGTATGAAGTCGGTGGCGAATGTCATGAGTTCGTTGAAGAGCCGAGTCTCGAGAATGAGTATCTTCTCCTCTGCACCGAGTATCTTTTCCTCGTATTCCTTGAGTTCCTGAGTGATGTAGCGTTCCGCAGAGACAAGGGTCTGCTTTCGGATCCAGTCGGCTGGTACCTTGTCCTTGAAGGTGTTGCGGACTTCCATGTAATAGCCATAGACACTGTTGTACCCAATCTTAAGGCTCTGGATACCTGTCGTCTCAATCTCACGCTGCTGCATCTGTAGCAGATAGTCCTTGCCGCAGAAGGCAATCTTTCTCAGTTCGTCCAGTTCGGCATTGACCCCTTCGGATATCACACCGCCCTTGTTGACGAGGAACGGTGGTTCAGGAACAATCTCACGGTCTATTCGTTTTACAAGTTCTGACAATCCGCTGTTCCATAGCCCTGTCAGTTCTTCGCCAATGTGGTGGATGCTTGGGTCGTCTGTGTCAAGACATGCCTGGGCAATGACGGAGAGTGCCTGCAAGGACACTTTCAACTGGACGAAATCACGAGGAGAGACTCTGCCTACTGCAATCTTCGATGCGATGCGCTCTATGTCGCCCATTCGTTCGAGTTGTTCTTCTATGACATCGCGAAATTCTGTGTTGCGGAAGAAATACTCCACAATCTTCTGGCGTGAACGGATTTTCTCTGGGTCTTTAAGAGGGAAGACAATCCAGCGTCGGAGGAGTCTGCCACCCATAGGGCTGACTGTCTTGTCGATTACGCTGAGCAGTGACTTACCTCCTTCGTTCATTGATACGAGGAGTTCGAGGCTACGGAGAGTGAAGTAGTCCATTCTCACATATTTCGACTCCTCTATCATCGAGATGGTGAGGATATGCTTTATCTGTGTATGCTGTGTCTGTTCGAGATAGAAGAGAATGGCTCCTGCTGCCACGATTCCGCATGAGAGGTGATCAATTCCGAAACCTTTGAGGTTCTTTGTCCCGAAATGCGACTTCAGTTTGTTGCGGGCAGTAGTCTCGTTGAATATCCAGTCCTCGAGTTCGTATGTATAGAATCGTGACGTGATGGATGACAGGGCTCCATTCTTCTTGCCACGTTCAATCAGAATCTCCTTAGGGTTGAAGTTCGAGAGTAGTTTCTCAACGTAGTCGAGTGTACCTTCTGCCGTGAGGAATTCACCCGTAGAAATATCCAGCAAGGCAATTCCACAGGTAGCCTTGCCGGGATAGACGGCTGCAAGGAAGTTGTTTTCCTTATTGTTGAGAACATTGTCACCGAGGATGATACCTGGAGTAACCACTTCCGTGATGCCTCGTTTCACGAGTTTCTTCGTGAGTTTCGGGTCTTCGAGCTGGTCGCAGATGGCCACACGGCGTCCTGCACGGATGAGTTTTGGCAGGTATGTGTCGAGTGCATGATGTGGGAAGCCTGCCATGAGAGTCTTGTTCGAAGTCTCGGAAGCACCATTGCTGCGCTTCGTGAGAGTGATTCCAAGAATCTCAGACGCTTCACGTGCATCGTCAGCGTATGTCTCATAAAAGTCACCACAACGAAACAGTATGATAGCATCAGGATGTTTCTCCTTCAACTCGAAGAACTGTTTCATCATCGGGGTTATTTCCTCATTCTTTGCCATATCTCCCAAATTACTATCCCTGCCGCTGTAGATACGTTCAGGGAATGTTTTGTACCAAACTGTGGAATCTCAATGCAGTCATCGCACATGTCGATAAGTCTCTGCTGCACACCCTTCACCTCATTGCCAAGGATGACACAAACGGGTTTCCCGCCTGTTTCGTCCTTTGGCAGACAGAGATTCTGGAGCATGATGCTGCCCTCTACTTGTTCCACACCATATATATAATAGCCTTTCTCTTTCAGTTCGCTGACGGCATCTGCTGCATCCTTGTAGTATTTCCAACTGACGGAATCCTCTGCGCCGAGGGCAGTCTTGTGGATTTCCGGATGAGGAGGCCGGGACGTGATGCCACAGAGGTAGATGGCCTCAACGCGAAAGGCATCGGATGTGCGAAACACACTTCCGACATTGTACATGCTCCTTATGTCGTCGAGGAGAACTACCAGAGGTATCTTCTCGCTGGACTTAAATTCGTCAACGCTGATGCGGTTGAGTTCAAGTACATTTAATTTCCTCATAGAGTGCGATAGTAGAATACAAAGGTACGATTAAACGAGCAAAAAAACAAATTTATTTGATTTTTTCGAGTGTGAGTACCTTGCGGGAGCAAAGCGGACGAAAGGTAAGGAATAAAAATGAATAATGAATAATGAAGAATGAAAAATGAAGAATGAAAAATGAACAATGAAAAATGAAAGATGAAGAATGAAGGGAATGGATACAAAATGTGCCGACTCGGTCAGAATCACTTCTTTTTGGTCGGCACGAGAATATATGTAA
>CALELI010000157.1 GCA_937902455.1 uncultured Prevotellaceae bacterium
TATTAGTACTTTTCACTTTTCACTTTTCACTTTTCACTCTGAGCTTTGCTCAGTCAGATTCTCTTGTCTTTAAGGGGAAATTCATGAGTCAGGAACCGAGGATGAACCTGGTGCTGAATCTGTATGAGGACAAGATTGACGTGCCCGGACTGGAGGGACTGGAAACTTGCTACGGCTATCTGAATGGTAATATAAACGGTATGTGGGTCATCCTCAAGGTTAAGAAACTGGAGGAGAAGAAGGCGCTCGTCCGTGCTGCATGCGATAGGGGAAACGAGGCCGTAGACCTTGAAATCACCCTTACGGAGGATGGTGTGGCAGTGAAACAGATGGAGAACTGCATAAAGTGTGTGGCTGGAAACAAGTATGTGAAGATGCCGCCTACGGTGTCACTGAAACACATAGGCAAATGACTTTCGAGGAACTGACAGCGGGATTCAACGAGGCACAGCGTGACGCTGTGCTTTACTGTGACGGCCCGTCCCTGGTGGTTGCAGGTGCCGGTTCGGGCAAGACGAGGGTGCTGACTTACAAGATAGCCTACCTGATGACCCAGGGCGTCGAACCGTGGAGCATTCTGGCCCTTACCTTCACGAACAAGGCTGCAAACGAGATGAAGCAGAGGATTGCGTCCATCGTGGGAGCAGAAAATGCACGGTATCTCTGGATGGGGACATTCCACAGCATCTTCCTCAGGATTCTCCGTGTGGAACATGAGAGGATAGGGTTCTCGCAGAACTTCACCATCTATGACGCCAGTGACAGCAAGAGCCTCGTGAAGTCCATCATAAAGGAAATGGAACTTGACGACAAGACATACAAGCCTTCGTCAATTCTCGGCAGGATAAGTATGGCGAAGAACCAGTTGCAGGGTGCCCAGGACTATTATGACAGTTATCTTGACTATCAGCAGGACATGAAGGACGGTGTGGGACAGACAAGGGACATTTTCCTCCGTTACGCCAACCGTTGCCGACAGGCAGACGCAATGGATTTCGATGACATACTGCTATATACATACAGGCTTTTCGACGGGAATCCTGACATTGCCGCCAAATACGAGGGGAGATTCAAGTATGTGCTGGTGGACGAGTACCAGGACACAAACTATGCACAGCACAGGATTGTATGGCAACTGACTCAGCACAGACAGAAGGTGTGTGTGGTAGGAGATGATGCCCAGAGCATCTATTCCTTCCGTGGAGCAAAGATTGACAATATCCTTCAGTTCTCGACTTTGTACGACAATGTGCAGACCTTCAAACTGGAGAGGAACTATCGTTCGACAAAAACTATAGTAAATGCGGCCAATAGTCTTATTCATAAGAATAAACGTCAGATATTCAAGAATGTGTTCTCAGAGGAATCCGAAGGAGAACGCATTCCTGTAATGGAGGTGAACTCGGATGTGGAGGAAGGTGGCTACGTGACTCGTAAACTCCTGATGACCAAACGTACTGATGACCTTGAATATTCTGACTTTGCCGTACTCTATCGTACAAATGCCCAGAGCCGTATCTTTGAAGACGAACTCCGCAAAATGTCGATTCCTTACAAGGTGTACGGTGGGCTGTCATTCTATCAGAGAAAGGAAATCAAGGACGTGGTGGCATATTTCCGTCTTGCCGTGAATCCCAATGACGAAGAAGCACTAAAACGTGTCATCAACTATCCCGCAAGAGGAATAGGACAGACCACGGTGAACAAGATTGTGGAGGCGGCAACAAGGGCTGAGGTCAGTCTGTGGAACGTGATATGCGAACCGCTGACATACGGACTGAAGGTTAACGCCGGTACCGCCGCCAAGATAGCGGAATTCAGGGACAAGATTGTCACATATATCGACAAGGCCCAGGAATGCGATGCTGACGAGGTGGGACGCTACATCATCAGCGACTGCGGAATCATCAACGACATCTATCAGGACCGCTCGCCGGAGAATCTCAGCCGTCAGGAGAACGTAGAGGAACTGACAAACGCACTCACGGACTTCTGCGAATCGCGTAAGGAGGAAGGAAATGAACATATAACATTGAATGACTACCTCTCGGAAATTTCACTGCTGAGCGATGTGGACAGCGACAAGAACGACGATTCACCTAAGGTAACACTGATGACCATACACTCGGCAAAGGGTCTGGAATTCAACACGGTCTTTGTAGTAGGACTCGAAGAAGGACTTTTTCCTAACCAGATGTCGTATGGCTCACAAAG
>CALELI010000158.1 GCA_937902455.1 uncultured Prevotellaceae bacterium
AGCACCTGACTCTTAATCAGGGTGTCCAGGGTTCGAGCCCCTGAGGGTGTACAAAATGAAAAAGTGTCTTGGAGTAACATCTAAGACACTTTTTTTGTTGTTCAATGACCCTGTTGCCTTGTTATTCTAAGGCCCTGAGAGCGGCTTTGCCCTCATGGACGAGAGCATCGATGTCGAAGTTCTTGCCCATGGAATTCTTGCTGAACTTCTCGAGCACTTTGTCAAATTCAGCCATCTTTTCCTTGCTGACTGTCTGGCGCAGGATGCGAATCTTCTCATAGTCCTGGATACCTTCGGTCAGGCGTTCCAGACGAATGCTGCTGCCGGCAGGATAAGTCAGGAACGGATCGCCGGCGTGCCATGTGCCGAATCTCGTTTCCGTCACAGGCTGTTGCGGGAAGCTGCAGTAAGCCCAGCGCAGATAGCCGCTATAGTTGATGGATGCGGCATGCCAGCCCATGTACGTGCTTTCAGCAGGCTTCGAGAATACGAACGTGTTAGGACGGTCCGGACCGCAGCAAGTGTAGAAAGTCAGCTTCTGTCCGTTGTCCAGACGACGTTTCAGTGGTTCGCCCTGGTGAATCTTGAACCTGTAGCCAACGCTGAGGTCGTACATGCGGTCACCGATGCTGCCCGGATCCACGTTGAAGTTCGCCGCTCCGGCGAAACGGTAACCCTCGTCAGCCTCCTTCACCACCTTCCATGCCTTCTCGAGCTGGTCGATAGGACGCTCGTCCATGGCAATGCACGTCTTCTCGAACCATCCCTTACCTTTCAGGTGCGATGCAAAGTCCTTGAGGAAAGGTTGCAGGAAGTCATGATAAGCCTGTTCGCCAGGACGGCAGGAGAGAGTCTTGGTCATGTTCGTGGCACAGTCATAGTATTCAAACTTATTGTGCCATGGGACGATGGTGTAGCAGTCAATCTGCTCGGTGATTCCACAACTCATCATGAAATCCACCCACTTGTCGAACACCGTATAGTCATACTTCCAGGAACCGTCAAGCATCTTCATCTTGGCAATCATACTCTCGAACGGGTCGTAAGTCTGTCCGTTCCACGGGTGCTGTATGATAGAACAGGTGATGGCCTTCTGTCCGCTTGCAGCCAGACGTTCCATCAGAGGACGCATCCTCTCGAAGTGCTGGTCGCTCCAGAGTGGAACGTCAAAGTAGCGAGCCACAGCATACGGATTTTGCCACAAGTCGAGATGGAAGGCCCATTCTGCAGGTTCAGGCAGAGTATGGTCAACCACATCCACCACGAGCGGCAGTTTGTTCGTCTTGCCGTCGAGGTTGATGAGGAGGAATCCCTTATATTTTCCAGGCACTGTGGAAACCGGTACGTGGATGTCGAGCCACAGAGGGCGTGTCGTCTTCTCCTTCACGGCCATCTCGCTGTCAGTCGACAGCAGGTCAGGCATCAACTGGGCAGCCTTCATGTCGTCTGGAGTATCTGCTATGACATAGCGCACGAAGTATTTCCTGATGTTCCCTGCGCTGATGACATTCTTGCCACACTTCAGGTCACTCACGCTGAAGGTCAGTTTGCTGATGTTTGCGGGAGTGCTGATGACAGCCTGTGCAGCCACCCGCTCGCCCTTCCACGCATGCAGTTCTATTGACTTCGTCAGCCCTTCGGCCACCTCACTACGGAGGTATCGCGTGTCAGTGTTTCCCCAGCCGGCAACAACCTTGCCTACGTTCTTCCATGCCTCCTGTGACACCGTGACAGAATCATCCGGTTCAGGAATGTCCGACTGTGCCCACATAGGTAATCCCTGTACGATAACCATCATCACTACCGTGAAGAATATCTTCTTGCTAAAAGTTTCCATATTATTAAATTTTATAATGTGTAAGTAATATCAGATAAGTATCACGTTGCAAAGATAGTAAAAAAAAAACATACTACCAAATATTACCAAATTTACAGCGCGGACAATGAAAAATGTAGAAGATTGCAACCTTTTTGTAGCAGGTGTAGCAGGTGTAGCAAGTAGTTTCTATAACATTTATTTTTATATGTGCATATATATAACACATCACATCTCGCGAAAGTTATAGAAAGTACCTGCTACACCTGCTACACTTGCTACGCACCTCCATCACAGCTACTTCTGACGGGGGTGAGAAAAAAGTTGAAAAAAAGTTGCCGAAAAATTTGGAGGGGGTGGGGTCAGGGATGTATATTTGCAGCACAGTTTCAGAGAAGAAGGTGACATCATCATCGGTTGTGTGAGTGATTACGCACTGATACAGATTGGCCCTGTTGCTGACGGTAGCAGCAGCGACTCCAGTGGCAACATGCGGTTACGGCTGGCACGGCGCTCAATTACTATTGGCATCAGGGGCAAAACCTATTGGCGTCAAGGGCAAAAAGTATTGGTGTTTCAATGAAAACGCCAATAGGTTTTGAGGCAAACACCAATAGGAATTGAGGCTCACGCCAATAGTATTCGGACGCTGGAACAACAGTAAGTGAATGCCACGTCAGCAGGTGCCAGTGCGAGAAACAGACATAGAATTCACATCGGGCGTTCCCGGATTTCCTTCAAGCCCTTCCCGCTGGGTGGTCAAGGGGGGCACAGGAACCTGTCCCCGTGATTCACCGTGATTCTTACCTTGTTCAAAATTGTTCAATCATAATCATATTTTCAGCATTTTCAGGTATTCCTTCTGTTCGGCTGTCATGCGAAGACTTTCGCGAGTCTTTTGTATGGTCTTGTTGTGTGTCCATGGGGCAAGGCTTTTGCTTTCAATCAGTGGAATCGTTGCATCCCATTGTTTCGTAAGAGCTGTGGCAAAGAACCAAGCCACCATCATATTGACATAGTATTCTTCGCTTCTTACGGATGCTGGAATACGGAGATATTCCGGCTTGAAGTCTTCGTCGAGGAAGTGGCTCATCAGCATCTCCAATCCAAAACGGCAAGTGAAAGTATGGCTCGAACTGCTCCACTCACGTATCTTTGCAAGCAGTTCCTCCTTATGTTTGCGAAAGACCTTTGGCGACATGATGTCACACACAGCCCAGTTGTCAACGTATGGTAGAAACTTATCGGTCAATTCCACGCATCGCTCATAGTCTTTCATTTCGGAGATAAGCAATCCATGGAGCATGTTCTCATCATAGAATCTGTGAGGAAGGGAACCGAGGAAGGTTTCTGCGTCCGATGCCTTTGCATACTCCTTCGCAAACTTCCTCAGCACAGGCACACGCACCCCGATGAAACTTTCGGGAGGAATGTCTGGCGTGAGTTTCGCCTGAAACGCGGCATATTCAGCGTCACTAAGCTCGAAGAGCGATTTCTGCAAGTCGGTCATTTTACAACAGTTCTGTTTCATTCTTCTGTAGGTATTGATATCTTGATATTTCATCTTGCAAAGTTAGTAAAAAAAATTGTGGGTTCCAAATTTCACCTTTACCGAGCATTTTTCTTTATTGCTTGCCCCGAGCGGGCTGACAGACTGACTTGCAGTCAGAGTGAATAGTGAAAAGTGAAGACTGCAAGCGAAATGCAAGATGTTGCTCTCGCCCGATTGACGTTTCTGTCCCCCGATAGCGGGGGAACCGAAGGGGGTGTAAAGACCATTGAAGAGGTGGAGAGGGTATAGCAAATAAAAAATTCATTATTCATTTTTCATTATTCATTTTTATTTGCTACCTTTGTCAGTGGAATGAGACGTATTGTTCATATATTGTCGTGCTTGTGGGGGGCGGTGGTGCTGTGCCTCGCGGGTGGCTGTTTGGGGGAAACTACGGACAGGGTTGCCTGTGTGGACTCTCTGAATCTGACGGCTTACAGGATGAGATATGTCTCCATGGACAGTACGGAACGGATTGCCAGGAGGGCTCTTGCCTTGTCGGAACCAGATTCGAGGGGTAGGGCGGATGCGCTTGCCAACCTCGCGTTCGTGAAGTACATGAGGATGGAGTATGACAGTGCGTTCGTGCTCTATTCACAGAGCCATGACGAGGCGGACGATATGGTGACGAAGATGGCTGCCAGTGTGGGGCTGATGAAAATTTGTCAGGTGACTTCGCAGAACAAGGAATTCTATGACTACGAATTATTAGTTAACAGTTATCAGTTAACAGTTAACAATGAATTATCAGTTAACAATGAGGATAAGCCAACAGTTAGCAGTAGGCTTGCAGGGATAAAGTACAACTATGCCCAGAGTGAGTTCTACATGGCGAGTGCCACGTTCCTGAGCAACATGATGCAGGACGGGGAGGCGCGGGAGTGCTTCAAGGTGGTAAGGGACAACTTTGACTGGGTGAGGGATGACACGGCTCAGCAGGTGAGGTATCTGCAACTGTGCGGAATGATGGGACAGGGTAGCGTGGATGATGACATGAAGGTGCAGTACATCACTGATGCCTATGTGCTGGCACGACAGAGGAATCTTGTGTACATGCAGGCAGGAAGCATGCAGCAGATGGCGTCGTACCTGATAGACAATCCTGACGGTGTGAACAAGGTTAGGGCCTTCAAGGTGCTACTGGGGGTCGAGGACGTGGATGATGACAGCCTTGGAATCGTGCTTGCCAACAAGGCGCTGAATATGTACAGGGAATATGGCTCGTACTATGGATGGGCGTTGTCGTACCTGACCATCAGTAAGTACTATCTCCAGAACGACCAGCCGGAGGTGGCTCTCGACTCGGCCATGAAGGCAGTGGACCTTGCCCTGACGGACAGGAAGAGGGATCCGGGCAAACATGGAGAACCCTGGGAATGGGCCGCCAAGATTCATGAGTTCATGAGTATCGTGTATGGCAGTCTTGGCGACAAGGAGTCATCGGACCGTCATAGGAACAGGTATCTCGACATTCTCGAACAGACCAGGCAGGACAGGATGTACGAGCAGAGAAGGGATGTGCTGGAAAAGGACGAGACGGAACTCAGGTGGCTGCTCACGGCTGTGTACATAGCAGGCGGAGTGGTGCTGGTGCTGGCCATCATCTTCTTCATCATAATAAGACGCAGACAGGCGGAGAAACGTGACAGGATGCGGGAACTGATGGAGGAGGAGAAGGCTGTGCTCGGACTGCGACTGAAGAAGAACAAGCGGAACTACATTGACAAATGTGCCACGCTGTCGATAGTGAACGGCATCCGACCGTTCCTGAGCAGGGCCATCAGGGCTCTCGACAATGTGAGGGGGGAGGATGACGTGAAGTACGTGCGGGAACTGTTCGGGAAGATCAACGAATATAACGACGTGCTGACTCACTGGATAAAGATGAAGCAGGGCGAGGTGAAACTGCATGTGGAGACATTCGAACTGCAACCTCTCTTCGAGGTGCTTGCGAAGAACAGGAGTGTTTATGACCAGAAGGGCATCGAGCTCATCAGCAACGATACGGACCTGAGCGTGAAGGCAGACAGGGCACTGACCATGTTCATGATGAACACGCTGCTGGACAACTCGAGAAAGTTCACGGACAAGGGACATGTGGAACTCTCCGCCAGTGAGGGGGAGAATTATGTTGAGATAAGCGTCAGCGACACTGGATGCGGGATGAGAATAGTTAACAGTTATCAGTT
>CALELI010000159.1 GCA_937902455.1 uncultured Prevotellaceae bacterium
TGTCTGATTAATGTTATAAATCAAATATTTATGCATATGCTAAAGTTAAGTTATTCAATTATTCTCACACCGCCCTTATCGGCACTGCTGACACTCTGAGCATAGGCTCGTAATGACTTACTTACCTGACGGTTGCGCATCAATGGACGCTGAGGGCGCTGAGCCAGTTCCTCATCTGTAAGCCGCACATTGATACTACGGTTAGGGATGTCTATCTCGATGATGTCACCATCCATGATCTTTCCTATATTGCCACCCGAGGCTGCCTCTGGACTGATATGTCCGATGCTGAGCCCTGATGTTCCTCCCGAGAAACGTCCGTCGGTTATCAGCGCACATTCCTTTCCGAGGTGCATGGACTTGATATAGGATGTAGGATAGAGCATTTCCTGCATTCCAGGACCTCCCTTAGGACCCTCATGAGTGATGACTACCACGTCTCCGGCTTTCACCCTTCCGCCGAGGATTCCCTCACAGGCATCTTCCTGAGAGTCGAATACCACAGCCGGACCGGCAAACTTCCAGATACTCTCGTCTACTCCAGCGGTCTTTACCACACATCCGTCCTGAGCAATATTTCCGAAGAGGATTGCCATTCCACCATCTTTTGTGTAGGCGTGGTCAATGTCTCTGATACATCCGTTCTCACGGTCTGTATCAAGTGTCTCATAAGTTGTGTCCTGTACTCCGAGCTGGTTGCAGAACTTGTTTGCAGGGGCGGAAGAGTAGATTCTCTTTGCCTCTGGGTCAATATTTTCTTTCAGTATGGAGTATTTCTCTATGTCTTCACCAAGGGTAGCCCCGTTCACTCTCCTGACACTGGTGTCTATGAGTCCGCCCTTTGCCAGTTCGGCAAGGATTCCCATCATTCCACCTGCACGGCCACACTCCTGAACACTGTACTTCTGTGTGTTCGGTGCCAGTTTACAGAGGAACGGCGTCTTTCTCGACAGTGTATCAATGTCCTTCATAGTGAAGTCCACTTCGGCTTCCTGTGCTACGGCAAGGAGGTGAAGTACCGTATTTGTCGATGCACCCATTGCAATGTCAAGAGTCATGGCATTGAGGAAAGCCGTACGACTGGCAATAGAACGAGGAAGCACGCTCTCGTCTCCGTCTTCGTAGTATGCAAAAGCATTCTTCACAATCTGACGGGCTGCGTCCTTCATCAACTGGATTCTGTTCCTGTGCGTTGCCAGTATGGTTCCGTTTCCAGGGAGTGAGAGTCCTATGGCCTCAGTAAGGTTGTTCATGGAGTTTGCGGTGAACATTCCGGAACAGCATCCGCAACCTGGACAGGCACGGTTCTCCACCTCTGCCAGTTCTTCGTCGCTGATGGTCTTGTCGGCACCCTTCACCATTGCAGCAATGAGGTCAAGGTTCTCGCCCTTGTACTTTCCTGCCTCCATCGGGCCTCCCGACACGAATACAGCCGGTATGTTCAGTCTCATGGCAGCCATGAGCATTCCCGGAGTAATCTTGTCACAGTTACTGATGCAGATCATGGCATCTGCCTTGTGGGCATTGACCATATATTCCACTGAATCAGCAATTATGTCTCTTGACGGCAGGGAATAGAGCATGCCGTCATGCCCCATTGCGATTCCGTCGTCTATGGCTATTGTATTGAACTCGGCTGCGTAGCATCCCAGTGCCTCTATCTCGGCCTTCACAATCTGTCCGGCTTCGTGGAGGTGGGTATGTCCGGGAACGAACTGAGTAAACGAGTTGACAATGGCAATGATAGGCTTGCCGAACTGCTCCCTCTTCATTCCGTTTGCCACCCACAGAGCTCTCGCTCCTGCCATCCTGCGGCCGTCAGTACACACCGAACTTCTTAACTGATGTTTCATTTGACTTTATCTTTTATTTTAAAACATTAATGACCATTAATCTAAACAT
>CALELI010000160.1 GCA_937902455.1 uncultured Prevotellaceae bacterium
ATCATACCGTTGGGGTTGAGGGGGTGCGACCAGATGTTGCCGCAGAAGGAGATGGTGAGGAAGCCGCCATACTTGTGGTGCATGGGAACGAGCTTGGCAAAGAGGGCGATACGTGCCGCCTGGCTGCTGGAGCTGGGGTCGCCAGCCTCGTCGAATCCCCAGAACTGCTCGGCGTAGTTCCAGCCGAGGAAGTTGGGATAGTGGGTGAAGAAGTACTCGAAGGTCTCGAGGTCGTCGTCCTTGATGTGGGTGTGGCCTCCACTGGCAGGCTGGCAGGTGAACCACATGCCGTTCTGCTGGCAGATGGTAGCCCACGACTTGTAGGTGCGTACTGCGTTCTGAGGCATCTTGTAGACGTTCTTCTCAGTATCGTACTGACAGGAGAGCGACAAGTTCAGACACACGTACGGCTTTATAGCATCAGGAATGAGGTTGATGATTTTCTGAGGATCGGCCTTGTTCCACACATCCACATGTACAAGCCACAGAGGATGCTGAGAATCGACAGGGCGACGTTGCTGAGCATAGCTCAGAGTGAAGAGTGAAAAGTGAAAAGTGAAAAGTAGCAACAGAGCTACCAGTTTGTGATTGAACCTATTCATAGTCATCTTTGTTTAATGTTTCTGCAAAGTTAGGAAATAAAAACGACACTGATTCACACATTATATAATATTATAGGGAAGTCATGCGCTTTTGATACACCACGACAAAGATTAGTTACAAATTATTTTGCCACACCTTACATTTTCCGTAACTTTGCCTCATCATATCAAGTACATGACAAAAACAAATTATATGAAACGAATCTATCTGCTTCTCATTTCAGTCATGATGACGACAATGTGTATGGCACAGGTTGAAGACACAGATGTCAAATCCTCCAAACAGGAAAAGGCTTGAAGAGATTGGCTTTGCCGCAATATTGGATATTTATGCCAATTATTCTCGGTCGCGCACTTGCAAATATGAAAAGAACTTATTATATTTGCACATTATTTATATATTAAGCCATGCAACCATTAGCAGAAAGAATGAGACCGCAGACGCTGGATGACTTCGTGGGACAGAAGCATCTGGTTGGGGAAGGTGCAGTGATAAGGAGGATGCTGGAGCAGAAAAGGGCTTCGTCGTTCATTCTCTGGGGGCCTCCGGGAGTGGGAAAGACCACTCTTGCGTACATCGTGTCGAAGACTCTGGAAGTGCCGTTCTTCTCGCTGAGTGCGGTGACGAGCGGTGTGAAGGACGTGAGGGACGTGATTGAGAAGGCCAAGAACTCGCGGTTCTTCTCGGAGAACAGCCCGATTCTCTTCATCGACGAAATCCACCGTTTCTCCAAGAGCCAGCAGGACTCCCTGCTCGGGGCTGTGGAACAGGGTGTCATCACCCTCATCGGTGCCACGACGGAAAATCCTTCGTTCGAGGTCATCCGTCCTTTGCTGAGCCGATGTCAGGTGTATGTACTGAAATCGCTCGAAGTGGCCGACCTGCAGGACCTGCTCGAGAGGACCCTGAAGAAGGACTCGTTCCTCAAGGAAAGGGACATAAAGATAGAAAGCACCCAGGCACTCTTCCGGTTCAGTGGTGGCGATGCACGGAAACTCCTGAACATCATCGACCTCGTGACAGCAGAAGGGGATGTCATCTCCGACGAGACGGTCACCTCGTGCCTACAGCAGAACCCGCTTGCCTACGACAAGGAGGGCGAGATGCACTACGACCTCATCTCTGCGTTCATCAAGAGCGTGAGGGGTTCCGACCCCGATGCTGCCCTCTACTACCTTGCCAGGATGGTCGAGGGAGGCGAACAGCCTGAATTCATAGCACGCCGGCTTGTCATTCTTGCCAGCGAGGACATAGGCCTTGCAAACCCTAACGCCCTGCTGCTCGCCAATGCTGCATTCGACGTAATCCACAAGATTGGGTGGCCCGAGGCAAGGATATCACTGGCTGAAGCCACCGTCTATCTCGCCACCAGTCCTAAGAGCAATTCTGCCTATATGGGCATCGACAATGCCATTGCCTATGTCCGCGAGACGGGAAACCTGCCCGTACCGCTCCACTTAAGGAATGCCCCGACTAAACTGATGGAGGAACTGGGGTATCACGAAGGCTATAAATATGCTCACGACTACAAGAACCACTTTGTCCGTCAGCAATACCTCCCCGACGATGCCTTAGGCAAGAGATTCTGGGAAGCTCAGGACAACCCTCAGGAGAACAAGATGAAGGGCTTTATTAGTTATCAGTTATCAGTTAACAGTTAACAATGAATTATAAGTTAACAATGAAAAATGAATTATGAATTGTAAATCATGCTTTCGATACTCATACCCGTATATAATCAGGACTGCACTCTGCTGCTTGGCACGCTGAACGAACAGGCGAGCCGGCTGGGGGTGGAATTCGAGATAATCCTCGCCGAGGATGGTTCCTCGAAGGTGAAGGACTATTCCCCGCTACACATCCCACAGCTGACACACATCATCAGGAAGGAGAACGTAGGACGTTCGGCTATCAGGAACTTCCTCTTCTCCAGAGCCCACTACCCTCTCCTGCTCATGATGGACTGCGACGTGTGTATCCAGAAGAGCGATTTCCTGAAAAACTACCTCCATGCTGCCGACACTCACGAAGTGGTATGTGGAGGACTGGTATATCCGTCTGTCCGTCCTGCCCGGCAGTTCAGGATGAGATACGACTACGAGAAGTCCTACGAGAAACGCATGACTCCCGAACGTCTCAACAGCATCTCATGTCCGCCTTTCCGCAGCAGCTGTTTCCTCCTGTGGAAGGAAGTGGCCGAAAAGGTGCACTTCGACGAGCGATTCAGGCAATACGGGTACGAGGACGTGAAGTTCGGCAAGGACCTACGTGAGGCTGGCTATAAGACATTCCACATCAACAACCCGGTAGTCAACAACGACATCGAGACGAACCGCGTCTACCTGAAGAAGATTGAGGAATCCATGAGGGTTCTCTATGAGTTCCGCGACGAACTGAGAAGCGATTCCCGTCTGCTCCGCACAGCCGAGAAGATAAGGAAACTGCATCTCGACTGGGCTGTAAAGAAACTGCGAATCAGGCAGAAGTACTATGCCACCTACATTCAGGTCTACAGACTGAAATACTTGCTTTCGTTGATGAATCATTGAAAGTGCGGAATTTAGAGTAAGGCTAATGGCTAATGGCAAAATTATGTGTCATGAATTATGAAAAGTGAAACAGTGAAAAACCTTAAAATATACAAAGCATCAGCAGGCAGTGGGAAGACCTTCACGCTGACGGTTGAGTACATCAGGCTTGTCATCCAGAATCCTGACGACTACCGCCATATCCTTGCCGTGACCTTCACCAACAAGGCCACGAACGAGATGAAGGAGAGAATCCTGTTCACCCTCGACAAGCTGTCGCGGCACGATCCCGATGCGGCTGGTTACCTGGAGAACATCAAAAAAGGATTGCCAGAGAAATACGATGACGACCTGATTGCCTCCCGTGCAAGGATGGCACTCAGCAACATACTCCACGACTATTCCCGTTTCAGGATTGAGACCATCGACTCCTTCTTCCAGAGTATCATACGCGACCTCGCCCACGAACTATCGCTCACAGCTAACCTGAAAGTCGACCTCCGTCAGGAAGAGGTGCTCAGCGATGCCGTGAGAGACATAATCGAGAACCTTCACACAAAGTCCGATGCACTCTATGCCTCGATAAGCGAGTTCATAGAGGAGAAAATCGAAGACTGCCGCAACTGGAAGATAGACAAGGACATCGAGGACTTCGGCAAGAACATCTTCAACGAAGTATTCCTCAACAAGGAGAAGGAACTGTCGGAAATCTTCACGGACAGTAAGTTCTTCAGTACCTATAAGACAAAACTCCAGAACATCCGCAAGGAAAAGGAAGGAGAGATTCAGGACATCGTCAGCCGGTTCTTCGACCTTTGCAACATGCTCGGCTGCAACTCGGCAGACTATTTCACACAGAAAGCAAGAGGTCCGTACAGATACTTCGAGAACCTTCATAACCAGGATTATTCCGACCCTAATTCCTATACCCGCAAATGCATCGACGGAGACTTGCCGTTTGCCAAGGATGGTATAGTGGCAGAACACGACGACGAGTTCCGCAGCCTGTTCAGCCAGACGGAAGACCTCGTGTGCAGAAACCGTAAGGTCATCAACACAGTCACCCTCATCTTCCGCCACATAAACCAGATGCGTCTGCTCAATGCCGTCAACAGCAAGGTGAGGGAACTCAACAACGATGCCAACCGTTTCCTCCTTGCCGACACAGCGCACTTCCTCCACAGCCTTATCAACGAGAGCGACATACCGTTCATATACGAGAAGTCAGGCACACGGTTCAACCACATCATGATCGACGAGTTCCAGGACACCAGCACCCTGCAATGGGAGAACTTCAAGCCCTTGCTCAAGAACAGCATCGATGCAGGGAAGATGTGTCTGATTGTCGGCGATGTGAAGCAGAGCATCTACCGATGGAGGAACACCGACTGGGGAACCCTCAACAACATCGGTTCCGACAAGGACTTCCGGAATGACATCAACATAGAGACCCTGAAGACGAACCATCGGAGCAGCGAGCGAGTCATAAAGTTCAACAACGCCCTGTTCACGAACATCAGGGACAACACAGAATACGATGAAGCCCGTTTTGCCTATGCCGACGTAGAGCAAGAGGTTTCCGACAAGCATCTGAACGAGGGATTCGTACAGATGGAAGTGCTCCCCGACGAAGACTATGCCGAAAACACCCTGAAACGAGTCAAGCAACTGATCGAGGACCTGACATCCTCGGGCATCCACAAGGAAGACATAACCCTGTTGCTCCGCACAAAGAAGGAAATCAGCAACATAAGCAACTACTTCGCAAAGGAATGCCCCGAACTGAAGATAGTCAGCGAGGAAGCCTACAGGCTGGAGTCGTCGCAGGCAGTCAACATCATCGTCCAGGCACTGAAGTACATCGCCAGTCCCGACGACCGACTTACCCTTGCCACACTCCTCTTCTACACCCTTTCCGACAAATCCCCGCAGGAAATGTCCGACCTGTTCACCCTCACGGCACAGGAAATGAAGGCACTGCTACCATCCGCCTTCGTAGAGTCGACTGCCGAACTGACACTCACCCCACTCTACGAACTGTGCCACATCATCTATCAGCAGTTCTCCCTCAAGGACATCCCTGAACAGGATGCCTACCTCATGAGTTTCTTCGACAACGTCAGCAACTACGTCAGCACCGAGAACATCGACATAAACCATTTCCTCACCTACTGGGAAGAGACCCTTCACAAGACCAACATACCGAGCGGGAGCATCGACGGCATCACGGCAATGACCATCCACAAGTCAAAGGGGCTGGAATTCCACACCGTCATCTGTCCGTTCTTCAGCTGGAACATCAGTGGCAGGCCCGACAACCTCATCTGGTGCGAGCCAAAGGGAGAACCATTCTCCCAGCTCCCTCTCACAGCCATCAACTTCGACAAGAAGGCAGGCGACTCAATCTTCTCGGCCGACTACCAGACAGAGACGATGAAGAACACCGTCGACAACCTCAACCTCCTCTATGTCGCATTCACGAGGGCAGAAAAGAACCTGTTCATCCTCACAGGAGGCCAGAACGGCACAAACGTGAAGTCCCTCCTCCTCGCGAACCTGCCGGAACTCCTGACGAAAGCAGAAGACTCCGACCTTTACACCTACGGCGAATTAGTTCCATCCCAACTCTCCCTTCCCTTCGACTTCGCTCAGGGTAAACCCAAAGCTCAGGGCAGGCCCGACTCTAAACTCAAAACGCCTTTCATCGAGCAGAAGTCGAACGCCACCTTCCGTCAGTCAAACAAGTCGATGCAGTTCGTCGGCACCATCGACGACGACATAAGGGAGTACGACCGCTACAAGTACATCAACCAGGGACTCACAGTCCATCGGTTCTTCGAACTCATCCACACCCCAGCCGACAAGGAGCAAGCCATCAGCCAGCTCGAAGACGAAGGAAGGTTCGAAAACGACAAGAGCAGGCAGGAAATAGTCCGTCTCATCGACGATGCACTCTCCGACCCACGGATTGCAGAATGGTTCGACCCACGGTGGGAGGAATTCAACGAATGCTCCATCCTCGCCCGCGACGCCGACGGCAACCACATCGAGAAACGTCCCGACAGAGTCATCACCGACGGCAACGAGACCATCGTGATTGACTACAAGACCGGCAAGAAGTCCGACGAGCACGTTCGTCAGGTCCAGACCTACATGCACCTGCTCACCACCATGGGCTACCCCAACGTCCACGGCTACCTCTGGTACATCCGCCAGCACGAAATCAAGGCTATCTGGCAGAGCCAGAGTGAAAAATGAATGTTGTTAATTACGAATTACGAATTACGAGTTGCTGTTAATTTCGGATTTCGGATTTCGGATTTCGGATTTAGAATTATGGATTATGAATTAATAATAACTAATTATCGCGTATGAAAACAAATTATGAAATTCGCTATGCTGCTCATCCGCAGGATGCAAAGGGCTATGACACTACTCGTCTGCGTCATGACTTCCTGATTGAGAAGGTGTTTGCAGCTGATGAGGTTAACCTCGTGT
Organism: uncultured Prevotellaceae bacterium; assembly: GCA_937902455.1. Taxonomy (GTDB): domain Bacteria; phylum Bacteroidota; class Bacteroidia; order Bacteroidales; family Bacteroidaceae; genus Colivivens. The sequence continues at coordinate 6,630 of CALELI010000160.1, forward strand.
ACAGTATGTATGACCGTATGGTCGTTGGTGGTGCAATGCCTGTAAGTGAAGAACTGAAACTTGAGGCTATCGATCCATTGAAGGCTCAGTACTTCACTACCCGCAGGGAGATAGGTGTCTTCAACGTTGGTGGTGCAGGAAAGGTCAAGGTCGGCGACGAGACTTTCGAACTCGGTTACAAGGAGGCTCTCTATATCGGACGTGGTGACAGGGACGTGATATTCGTTTCTGATGATGCTGCAAAGCCGGCCAAGTTCTATATCAACTCCACTACTGCCCACAAGGAATATCCTTGCAAGAAGATCACGAAGGCTGATGCTGTCGTGGCTCACATGGGCAGTCTCGAGATGAGCAATGAGAGGAACATCAACAAGATGGTGGTGAATCAGGTCCTCCCTACTTGCCAGTTGCAGATGGGTATGACAGAACTGGCACCTGGAAGTGTATGGAACACAATGCCGGCTCACGTTCATTCGCGCCGTATGGAGGCTTACTTCTATTTCGAGGTTCCTGAGGATCAGGCTGTATGCCACTTCATGGGCGAAGTAGAGGAAACACGTCACATCTGGATGAAGGGCGACCAGGCTGTTCTCTCACCAGAGTGGTCAATCCATTCAGCAGCAGCAACCCACAACTACACATTCATCTGGGGCATGGGTGGCGAGAACCTCGACTACGGTGATCAGGACTTCTCAAAGATAACAGACTTGAAATAGTTAACAGTTATCAGTTATCAGTTAACAATGAATTATAAATTAAATTATGGCTAATCTTTTTTCACTTGAAGGTAAGAATGCATGGATTACAGGTGCATCTTACGGAATCGGCTTCAACATCGCAAAGGCTTTCGTTGCTGCCGGAATTAAGAATATCATCTTCAACGATATCAATGAGGCTGCTCTCCAGCGTGGTATTGACAACTACAAGGAGGCCGGAATCACAAACGTGAAGGGTTATGTATGTGACGTGACTAAGGAAGACGACGTCAAGGCTCTTGTGGAGACTATCCACAAGGAAGTAGGACAGATTGACATCCTCGTAAACAACGCCGGAATCATCAAGCGCATCCCTATGCACGAGATGAAGCGCGCAGAGTTCCAGCAGGTAATCGATGTCGACCTTGTTGCTCCTTATATCGTCAGCAGTGCAGTCCTGCCTGAGATGATGGAACGTCGCGAAGGTAAGATTATCAATATCTGCAGTATGATGTCGGAACTCGGACGCGAGACGGTGTCAGCATACGCTGCTGCCAAGGGCGGACTGAAGATGCTCACAAGGAACATCTGTTCTGAGTATGGTGAATATAACATCCAGTGCAACGGTATTGGCCCTGGTTACATCGCAACTCCTCAGACTGCTCCTCTCCGTGAGAAACAGCCAGACGGAAGCCGACATCCGTTTGATTCGTTCATCTGTGCGAAGACTCCTGCCGGTCGCTGGCTCGACCCTTCTGAACTTGGCGGTCCTGCCGTATTCCTTGCTTCTCATGCAAGCGATGCAGTAAACGGACACGTACTGTATGTTGACGGAGGTATTCTTGCTTATATCGGTAAACAGCCATGAAAAGGGTGCTGACAGGACTACTTTTAGGTATGTTCGCAACTGCTGCGCTTGCTCAGAGCGTGACAGTCACTGTGAAGAACTCACTCAAGACTCCTCGTTACGGTGAGATGATTGAGGTCAGTGTTGCAGACTTGAAACAGAAACTCAACGACAAGTCCGGATTCATTGTCACCGATGTTGACGGAAATGAGTTGCCAAGTCAGGTCACTTATGACGGCAAGCTGATTTTCCAGGTCGGCGTGCCTGCAAAGGGCGTATCCCGGTTCTTCGTGAAGGGCGGTACTGCCCGTCCTTACGAGCCTCGTGTCTTCGGTCGTCATTTTCCTGAGAGAGTCGATGACATTGCATGGGAGAACGACCGTGTGGCATTCCGCACTTATGGTCCTGCCCTCCAGAAGAACAACGAGAAGGCTTATGGATTCGACATCTGGAACAAGCGTACAAGCAAACTGGTCGTTGAGGACCGCTATGCCGGCGAGCTTGATGCCAATGTCACTGCTGTGACAAAGAAACTGCGTGACATGGGCAAGGGCGACCTGGCCGACGATGTATACAATGCAGTAAGTTACCATGTAGATCATGGAAACGGAATGGACTGCTATAAGGTCGGTTCCACTCTTGGAAGCGGTACTCCTGCCTTGCTGGCTCAGGGCGAGAAGATTGTCTATCCTTGGTGCTGGAAGGAGTTCGAGATTCTCGACAAGGGTCCGATTCGTTTCACTGTGAAACTGGTCTATAATCCTGAAACGGTTAACGGTGTGCAAGTGACAGAAACCCGTATCGTCAGTCTTGATGCCGGTAGTCACATGAACAAGTGTGTTGTCAGCTATGCTGGTCTGACCACTGCTAATCCTGTCTGTGCAGGAATCGTTGTCCACAAGGAAAATCCTACGGCATACGTCATGAACGTAGCCAAGGGCTATATGGGCTATGAGGACTTGGGCGACCCTAATCAGTACAAGGAGAAGTATCGTGCCGTACAGAACAAGGACTTTGGCCGTATCTATGTAGGAGCCGTGTTCCCGGGTACTCTCGCTGACATGAAGTATAAGGAAGAGGCTGGCCTTCCTGGAGCAAATGGTCATATACTCGGAATAGCAAGTACTGATTCAGCCACTCCGTTCACATACTATTTCGGTTCAGGTTGGAGCAGGAATGCAGAGACTGACATCACCTCTCTTGCAAAGTGGGAAGGATATCTTGATGCCTTTGCTCAGCATGTCAGAAATCCTCTGAAGGTGACTGTGAAGTAATATACTTCTCTATATAAATGAAGAAGGAGTCATGATTGTGACTCCTTCTTTGCTTTTTCGTAACACTCACGGCAGAGAGGCTCATATTCATTCATCTCTCCGAGCAGAACCCGTTTGTCATTGTCTACGAGTCGGTGCGACACGTATGCCTGTGCGCCACATCTTACACAGATGGCGTGTACTTTCGTTACATCATCGGCAATGGCCATCAGTGCAGGCATCGGACCGAACGGAACCCCTTTGAAGTCCATATCGAGTCCGGCTGCAATTACTCTCACACCCTTCTCGGCCAGTTCGTTGCAGACGGCAGGAAGGTTGTTGTCGAAGAACTGAGCCTCGTCGATTCCAATGACATCACATTCTGAACCGAGGAGGAGAATACTGCTTGAGTTGTCCACGGGAGTTGAGTTGATTGCCTGGCCTTCGTGTGTCACTACATCTTCTTCCGAATAGCGCACATCGATTGCCGGCTTGAAGATCTCGACATTCTGGTGGGCAAACTTGGCACGTTTCATACGCCTGATGAGTTCTTCAGTCTTACCTGAGAACATTGAGCCGCACACTACCTCTATGCGTCCCTGACGAATTTTCTCGCCGTTATTAAAGAAGATGTCTGACATAAAATTTCTTTTTGTGATTGCAAAGATAGTAAATTTGTCACAAACTGCAAAATCTTAATGTGCCTCCAGCCAGTTCTTTCCCCATCCACAGTCAGCAACGAGTGGTACCTGCATCTTGAAGGCATTCTGCATTTCCTCTACTACCAGGTATTCCATCACTTCTTTTTCTTCTGGATAGACACTGAAGTTGAGTTCGTCGTGCACTTGGAGAATCATTTTTGAACGCAGCCCTTCACGTTGCATTCTGCGGTCGATATTTATCATTGCCACCTTTATTATATCTGCTGCTGTTCCCTGGATTGGTGCGTTAATGGCGTTTCTCTCGGCATAACCCCTCACGACCGAGTTACGGCTGTTGATATCAGGAAGGTAACACCTGCGGCCGAAGAGTGTCTCTGTGTACATGTTGTCGCGGGCAAGGTCGATGGACTTGTCCATATACTCCTTTACTTTGGCATAAGTGGCAAAATATCCGTCAATCAGTTCTTTTGCCTCTGCACGTGGAACCTGCATCCTTTCGGCCAGTCCGAAGGTGCTGATGCCGTAGATGATTCCGAAGTTTGCCGTCTTGGCCTTGCGCCGTTCGTCTGGAGTGACTTCGGAGATCGGCTTCTTGAATATCTTTGCAGCCGTAGCGGCATGGATGTCGTGACCTTCGCGGAATGCCTCTATGAGATTTTCATCACCACTGAGATGGGCCATGATACGTAGTTCTATCTGGGAATAGTCGGCCGAGAAGAAGAGGCAGCCTTCGTCAGGGATAAATGCCTTGCGCACTTCCCTGCCGTTCTCGTCGCGGATAGGTATGTTCTGCAGGTTCGGGTTGCTGCTGCTGAGCCGACCTGTAGATGTGATTGCCTGATTGAAAGTGGTGTGGATATGTCCTGTCTTTGGATTAATCAGCCTTGGCAAGGCATCAATATATGTCGACAACAGTTTCTTGTAACCGCGGTAGTCAAGAATCTTGTCGATGACTGGATGTTTTCCCTTCAGGTTCTGCAATACTTCCTCAGATGTCACGTACTGCCCTCTCGCGGTTTTCTTTGCCTTGTCCACTATCTTAAGTTTGTCGAAGAGCACTTCTCCCACCTGTCGTGGTGACGAGATGTTGAACTGTTCGCCGGCAAGTTCATAGATTTCCTTCTCAATGCTGTTCATCCTTGATGCAAAGTCGCGGGAGGTCTCGGCAAGTGACTCTGTGTCAATTCTCACCCCGTTCATTTCCATTCGTGCAAGAACTGGAACCAGAGGCATTTCCACATCTGCAAAGAGACGGTACAGGCCTTCCTTCTTCAATTCTTCTGTGAGTCTGTTCTTCTCCTCGACTGACGGACGTACCCACATCCCATGAATAGACGAGTTGAGGACGTAGTTTGCAAGCATGATGTCGAACATAGGTGCATTCATATCTATGCCCTTACCTTCGTGTTCCACGATAAATTTCTTGATGTCATAGCCTATTGTAGTTCCGTCGGCCATTACCAGTTCATCATTGCTCTTCTTTTCAGATGCTGTGGTAGTGGTGCTGGTATCGGCAGAGGCAAACAGATCGAGCTGGCCATCTGCAACCACGTTCTTAACCTTCTTTACCTCGCTTTTCCTTTCCGTCTGGATGGTAGTAGAAAGAAGATTCCTTCTGTTAATCAATCCGTTGAACTCCAGTTCCGTGAACAATGAGTGAAGTTCTTCATTATCGGGTTCTTCTCTCCTTAGAGTATTGAAATCAAGGTCTATTGGTACATCTATCTTAATGGTTGCAAGCCATTTTGATGTCTTTATCTGTTCCTTGTTGTTTTCCACTTTCGTCTTGAGGGCGCCCTTCAGTTCGTCTGTATGGTCGAGCAGCTTCTCTATGCTGCCAAACTGCTGGATGAGTTGGATGGCGGTCTTCGGACCTATTCCCGGACAGCCTGGGATGTTGTCGGCGTTGTCACCCATCAGGCCGAGCATGTCGATTACCTGAAGCGGGGTGTTCAGTCCATATTTCTCGCAAATCTCCTTCGGGCCAAGACGTTCGAAGTCGTTGCTGCCGTGTTGAGGCTTGAACAGGAGTACATTCTCCTTTACCAGCTGGCCATAGTCCTTGTCGAGAGTCATCATGTAGGTCATCAGGTCTTGGTGCTCAGATGCCTTGTACGAGAGTGTGCCGATGACGTCATCTGCCTCGAAACCATCTACCTCCAATACTGGAATCCTATATGCAGCAAGTATTTTCTTGATGTAAGGCACGGCAAGTCTTATGCCTTCTGGAGTCTCGTCTCTCTGTGCCTTGTACTCAGGGTAGGCAATGTGGCGGAATGTAGGCCCCTGTGGGTCGAAGGCGACACCGATGAAATCGGGCTGCTCCTTTCTCAGAACCTCTTCGAGCGAGTTGACGAATCCAAAGATGGCCGATGTGTTCATGCCCTTGCTGTTAATGCGAGGAGCCTTTATCAGCGCATAGTAAGCTCGGTATATCAATGCATAGGCATCAAGAAGAATCAGTTTCTGCATAATAGAACGAATTGCTTATTGTAGGCTACTGCTTTATTTCACTCTCCAGACTCTCAGACAGATGCAGTCAGGTGCAAAACTTGGCATACACACGAAAATAGAGTTGTTGAGCCAGTCGTATTTACTGTCGCTTGGAGCCTCAAATTTTGGTGCTGTACGGAAATAGAATCCACCCTGTCCTCCTTCGTTTGATGTGTAGATAAGGCCACAGTTGCGGATGTGGATGTATACTCCGTCATCTGTCTTGATGGAATAGATGGCTTCCACTTCATTACGGCCCTTCTTCTGGTCAACTAACTGATAGTCGGCACCGCCACTCAAAATCTCGCCCTTCATTTTCGGACCCTCAAATGTTCCACCGAGGATAGGGATCACCATTCTTGTACCATGTGCAGTCTGGCCTACAGTATAGGCAGAACCACATTTCACTCTCAGTTCGCAGACATATTCAAGGTCCGGACCCTTTGGGGCCTCTGCACTCTGAGCATTCATCACACAGCTATATCCAGCCATCAAGGCGACTATCACAATACGAAACAAGTTTTTTTTCATAACATTTTAATTTTAGTAAGATGAGTAATCAATTGTTTTGGTAGTGCAAAAATACTAAATAGTATTTAATTGGCAAAGATTTTCCGCGAGAAAGTAGTGTCGACGTTATCGTTTTGCACTAAATTTCGCTTCTCGCAATTTAGGATGCACTTCGGTAATAAAAAATAAATATATATTTATTTTGTATTTCTCTCGGTTTTCACTAAATTTGCCAAAAATATGTATTTATGAGATTGCAGATAATCAATGGACCGAACATTAACCTCATCGGGAAGCGTGAACCAGAGGTGTATGGCAGTAGGAGTTTTGAGGACTATTTCGAGGAACTGAAAAGTCTTTACCCTGATGTGGAAATGTATTGCTATCAGTCGAATATCGAAGGTGAACTGATAAGCAAGATACAGGAAGTCGGGTTCGATTTTGATGGCATTATCCTCAATGCTGGAGCCTACACCCATACGAGTATTGGAATACAGGATGCTATCCGAGCCGTAAAGACTCCAGTGGTGGAAGTCCACATATCCAATGTGATGCAGAGAGAGGACTACCGGCATGTGTCGATGATTTCCCCCGTTTGTGTCGGAACCATCTTCGGATTCGGACTTGATTCCTACAGACTGGCAGTAGAAGCCTTGAGAAAATGACAATCGACGAATACATAGAACAACATATCGATGAAGAAGGTGAGTACCTGCACCGTCTCTACCGTGCCACTCACACCAAACTCCTTTATGGTCGGATGGCAAGTGGACACGTCCAAGGCCGTCTTCTCAAGATGCTCGTGAGGATGATTCGTCCGAAGAACGTACTTGAGATTGGCACGTTCAGTGGCTATTCTGCCCTTTGTATGGCTGAAGGGCTGGAAGAAGGGGCAATGCTCCACACCATCGAAATCTTCGACGAACTTGAGGACTTCACCCGTCCGTGGCTCGAAAACTCTCCCTGGGCTGACAAGTTAAGGTTCCACATCGGCGATGCCCTCAAGGTGGTTCCCGAGCTCGGAATAAAGTTTGACATGATGTTCATCGACGGCAACAAGCGAATCTACCCTCAGTACTACGAGATGGCTATGAATTATCTGAACGATGGTGGATACATCATTGCCGACAACACATTGTGGGACGGTCATGTCATTACCTTCGACAACGATGGAGAGTCCGTCAACCACAAGGACGAGCAGATAGTCGGAGTCATGGAATTCAATGACATCGTAGCTCACGACAAGCGAGTAGAAAAAGTCATTCTCCCTATCCGGGACGGACTGACAATAATAAGAAAAATAGGTTAAAGAATTATAAATTAGAAATATGGAAACAACACGACAGAATAAGATTGCAAGACTGATACAGAAAGACCTCAGTACCATCTTCCAGCAGCAGACCCGACAGATGAGAGGCGTGCTCGTGAGCGTGAGCATCGTTCGCGTCAGTTCCGACCTCAGCGTCGCAAAGGCCTATCTGAGCATCTTCCCATCCGATAAGGCCGAGGAACTGCTCCAGAACATCAATGACCATGCAGCCCAGATAAGGTACGAACTCGGAAACCTCGAACGCCATCAGTTAAGAATCATTCCGGAACTTAAGTTCTTCATAGACGATTCTCTTGACTACCTCGAGAACATCGACCGTCTGCTACATCAAAACTGATATGATTTCATTCTACATAGCTCGTCGATACCTTCTCTCCAAGAAGTCTCACCACGTCATTAATATCATTTCTGGTATTTCTGTCGGCGGTGTGGCTATTGCTGCTGCGGCTCTCATCTGCATCCTATCCGTCTTCAACGGCTTCCAGGATATAGTGGCCGACCTCTTCACTGCTTTCGATCCTGAACTGAAGGTCGTTCCAGCCGAGGGTAAGTTCATGGCTGCCGACGAACCCGAGTTAGAGACCTTAAGGCAGAACGACAAGATAGAAGTCTACACTGAAGCCCTTGAAGACAATGCCCTGCTCATGATTAACAGCCGGCAGACGATGGCTGTAGTGAAGGGAGTCGACGACAATTTCAACCAGCTTATCGACCTCAACAAGATATGCTTCGGTGACGGCGACTACAGTCTTCATGCCGACATCATCGACTACGGAATACTTGGAATCAATCTTCTTGCCTCCCTTGGTGTTGGAGCTGACTTTTCCAACCCTATCATGGTCTTCGCACCACGAGGAGGTGAACATATTGACATTAACGACCCGAGTGAGAGTTTCAATCAGGAAGAACTCTATTCCCCACGAATGGGATTCTCTGTCCGTCAGCAGAAGTACGACTCCCGTTATGTCATCACTTCTATCAGTTTCGCACGCCGTCTCTTCGAGCGCCAGGGCTATGTCAGCGATGTGGAACTTAAGATTAAGCCGGGGGTTGACATCAGTTCTGCTGAGTCTGAGTTCCAGGAAATTCTCGGTCCTAAGTACAAGGTCCTCAACCGCTACGAACAGCAGGAGGACACCTTCAAGATAATGCAGATCGAGAAACTCATCTCCTATGTGTTCCTTACCTTCATCCTCATGATAGCCTGCTTCAACATCATCGGTTCACTCTCCATGCTCATCATCGACAAGAAACAGGATGTCATCACTCTTCGCAATCTCGGAGCCAGTGAGAAGCAGATAGCTGGCATCTTCATGCTCGAAGGCCGACTCATCTCTGTCCTCGGAGCCATCATGGGAATAGGCATCGGACTCCTCCTTTGCTGGATTCAACAGGAGTACGGACTTATCCGTTTTGGACAGTCAGCAGGTAGCTACATCATCGACGCCTACCCAGTCACTATCCACGCGATTGATGTCATCCTCGTCTTCGTCACGGTCATTATCGTAGGATTCGTGTCCGTGTGGTATCCCGTACGCTATCTGAGCAAGAAATACACAGTCGACGAACAATGAAAAACGAATATTGAACAATGAAAAATGAAATAAGAAACAGACACATATCCCTTTGTCTTGCCACAGTCTTCGTACTGCTTCTCAGTTGCGGCCCGCAGCCACCGGCTTTCAGGCTCAAGGGCAAGATAGAGAATATGAAAGGAGGATATCTTTATCTCTACAATCTCACAGAAGGTAACTCCAGCATCGACACCCTTCTGGTCAAGAACGGCAAGTTCTCCTATGAAGGTACAGCCGATGGCATTGAGCCATTCATCCTCGTCTTCCCTAATGCAGTAGAACAGGTCATCTTTGCCGAAGGAGGCAAGACTATCGATTACAAGGCATCCCTCAACGGTCTCAAGTACTACAAGGTAGAAGGCACTGAAACCAATGAACTCATGAGTGAGTTCCGAGCCAAGACGGCCGACGAATCCAGCGCCACAGCAGTCCGCAATATCGCAACTCACTACATCAAGACCTACCCTGACTCACCCATTGCCACCTATCTCCTTGACCGCTACTACGTGCAGGACGACAACATGAACATCTCACAGGTCGAGGACCTCATCCGCGGAATCCGCCTCGTCCAGCCTGACAACCACTATGTCCTCTCCCTCCAGCGTCAGATAGCAAGGAAGAAGTCTGGAACCATAGGAAAGACTCTCCCTAACATCCGTATGCAGACCTACCGCAAGGACTCCATCAGTCTCAACGGATTCAAGAACGCCCACACGCTCATCTATTTCTGGGCCACATGGATGGAGGATGCCTACAACATCCTTGACCGCGTCAACGACTTTTACGACAAGTATGGGCGTAAGAACGATATAAAGATAATATCCATCTCCCTCGACGGCGAGAAATACCAGTGGGAAAGTTACGTCCAGGCTGACACCCTCAACGTAACTCATTGTTACGACGGACTGACATGGGAATCACCTGCGGCAAAGAAACTAGGAGTGATGAGCCTGCCATATTTCATACTGGCAGATAAAAAACACAAGATTACTGCCGTAAGCAATAATCTTGATGCGCTTCAGGATGGGCTTGAACCAACGACCCCATGATTAACAGTCATGTGCTCTAACCAACTGAGCTACTGAAGCAGGTTTGCGACTGCAAAGGTAATAAAAAATAATGAAAGATTAACAATGAAAAATGTTTTTTTTCAAAGAACTTCTGAAAATACTGTATTTTGGAACTTTGGAAAGAATCAGTTATCAATTTCAATAATGAAACCTGAATTATCAATAATCACTGCCACATATAATGCCGAGGCTACACTGCCGAGAACTTTGAAAAGTGTCGAGAGTCAGACTTTCGGCTGGAACATCCAGCACATCATCATTGACGGAGCATCATCCGACTCTACAGTCGCCCTTGCCGAAGCATATCGTCAGAACAATCCAGACCGCAATATCATCATCCAGAGCGAACCCGATGCCGGACTCTATGATGCACTCAATAAAGGACTCCGGCTCGCACAAGGTACCTTCGTCTGTTTCCTTAATGCAGGCGATACCTTCCATGATGAATACACGCTCGAGAATATCTTCGACGACCTTGATACATCCGGCATTGGAATCATATACGGTGACACCAACATAGTTGACAACGAAGGCCATTTCCTCCATCGTCGGCGTCTCACACCGCCCGAACATCTCACATGGAAGTCCTTCCGTCAGGGGATGCTTGTCTGCCATCAGTCCTTCATTCCACGCCGACGGCTCTGTCCACAATACGACCTCGGCTACCGCTTCTCCTCCGACTTCGACTGGTGTATCCGAGTAATGAAGGAGTGTGAGGCTCAGTCACTCGCCAACCTCTTCATTCCGTCACCGATCACTGACTATCTTAATGAGGGACTCACCACTGCCAATCACAAAGCTTCCCTCAAGGAACGCTTCCGTATCATGACCAACCATTACGGTCTCATCTCCACAATCCTGTACCACTTATGGTTTGTGGCACGGCTAATTCTTCATTGCAAGTAGTGCTTTGTTTTCGGCTGCTTCCATGATTTCGCGTTCGCCGGGACCTTTGTCGTTGATGCCGCAGAGATGGAGTATGCCGTGGATTATTACTCGGTGGAGTTCTGTGTCGTAGTCCTGATTGAGACTTTGGGCGTTGGTGCGTACTGTGTCGAGACTGATGAAGAGGTCACCGCTGATGGTGTGACCGTCGGTGTAGTCGAAAGTGATGATATCGGTGTAGTAGTCGTGGCTGAGGAACTGACGATTGACACGGAGTATCTCTTCGTCGTTGCAGAATATATAGGTGATGTCGCCTGCATGCTTTCCATAAGTAGCAGCAACGGCCTTAATCCATTCCCTGACCTTTGCCTCGCTGATTGCCGGAAATTCCACTCCTTTGGTAAGAAAGGTAATCATAAATCTCTAAACTCTAACTCTAAACACTCAACTTTCAACTAATTCTCTTTTATGGCCTCGATGCCTTTCATGTAGATTGGGTTGGAGGTATTGATTATCTGATAGTATTCGTTCATGTCCCAGAGATCTCGGGCCACGAGAGCCTTGAGCTGTAGGCGTAGTACAGGCAGAGTTGCCTGAAGCATACTGTCAGTATATTCTATCTTTGAACTCTTTGCATTCTCAAGCAGGAGGTCCATCATATCCTGTGGCACTTCGAACTGGGAATTGAACTGTGAGAAGGTCTTGTACGCCTTGCGGAGTTTCTTCCTGTTCTGGTCGATGTATTTGATGGTGGTATTGACTATGCAGCTCTTTGCTGCGAGTTCGCGGTGGAGTGGCGTGTAGGTGGTTGTGTCGAGTGGCACATAGATGTCCGGCATGATTCCTCCTCCTCCGTAGACTGTGCGGTGGCGCTTGAGTGTGGTGAACTTGAGCGAGTCAGGGAAGTGTATGCTGTCGGCGTTGGTGAGTTCTCCGCTCTTGAGACGGTCGAGGATATCCATGTCATAGTCTTTTTTGTCGCCCATCTTGTAGGGTTTCTGTATGCATCGTCCTGATGGTGAGTAGTAGTGTGCCACGGTGAGTCGGATGAGCGAACCGTCGGGAAGGTCAATCTGTCGTTGCACGAGCCCCTTTCCGAAGGAACGGCGTCCTACTATGGTGCCTCTGTCGTTGTCCTGTATGGCTCCTGCAAGGATTTCGGATGCTGAAGCAGAGTAGGTGTCGATGAGGACTACCACTTTTCCACCACTCATGATTCCATTACCATTGGCGAAGAAGTTCTTCTGACCTTGTACTCGTCCTTTGGTATAGACAATGAGGTCGTCTTTGGTGAGGAATTCGTTGCTGATGGACACTGCTGCCTCGAGGAATCCGCCTCCGTTCCCCTGGAGGTCGATGATTACGTCTTTCATTCCCTGATCGTGAAGGTAGTTGATGGCTTCTACGAGTTCGTCGTGGGTGGTTGCCCCGAAGTTGATGATGTGGACGTAACCAGTGGTAGCGTCTATCATGTACTTGGCATCGATGGAGTGTACTGGTATCTTGTCACGTGTGACCACGAAGTCGTTGATGCCTTTTACTCCCTGACGTTTGATTCCGAGCTTCACCTTGGTGTCCTTGGGTCCACGGAGCCGTTTCATGATTTCTTCCTTTGTCATCTTCACTCCGGCTATGGTAGTGTCGTTGACGAAGACTATTCTGTCGCCTGCCATGATTCCGACTTTCTCGGATGGTCCGCCACTGACGGGCTGGATGACTACGAGGGTGTCCTCAACCATGTTGTACTGCACTCCGATACCTTCGAATCCACCCTGAAGTGGTTCGGTGAGTGCCTGAACGTCCTTCACTGGCGTGTAGGCGGAATGGGGGTCAAGTCCCTTGAGCATGCCTACTATGGCATCTTCGGCGAGTTTTGTTTCGTTGAGTGTGTCGACGTAGATGGATGTGATGGCGCTCTGTGCTATGAGGAGCTTGCGTACATTTACGTCGTTGAGGTTTATCTGTGCCTTGCAGATGCCGAAAGTGAGGAGGCATGCAAGGAGGAGTGTCTTACGGCAGAAATTCTGTGACATCTTTTCCATAATGTATCAATTCCCTGACTATGGTGCTGCTGATATTTGTGAATTTGTCCTCTGCAAAGAGGATTACTGTCTCTATGCCTGTGAGTTGGCGGTTAACTTCGGCTATCTCTTTCTCGTATTCGAAGTCCTTGCATGTCCTGACTCCACGGAGGAGTATGGTTGCCCCGACTTGCTGTGCAAAGTCAGTGGTGAGCCCGTCGTATTCCATGACCTTGACTCTGGGCTCGTCGGCAAAGGCATTCTCTATCATGGCTTTCCGATCCTGCAGGGTGAAGGCGGATTTCTTGTCTATATTTATTCCTATGCCGATGATGACCTGGTCCACGAAGGTGAGTGCCCGTCTTACGACTGACTGATGGCCCTTGGTGAAGGGGTCAAAGCTACCGGCAAAAAGGGCGGTCTTTAGTTCACTATTCATACAGTTCTTCTTCCTTGTCTTCTTCTATGACGAGGTTATTGATAATAAAGTTCTGGCGCTCCATGGTGTTCTTGCCCATATAGTACTCGAGGAGTTCCTTGACCTGGTCGGTCTTGCGGAGTGTGACTTCCTCGAGACGCATGCCATCGCCTATGAAGTTCTTGAATTCGTCGGGTGATATTTCTCCGAGACCCTTGAATCGGGTGATTTCAGGGTCTGGTGCGAGCATCTGTATGGCATTCTGGCGTTCCTCGTCGGAATAGCAGTAGAGGGTTATGAAGTCGCCCTTGTCATCGTGGTGCTCTTCCTGTAGTTTCTTCAGGGCCTCGCGCTTGATGCGCTTCTTCTTGTTGCGGACTCGGAAGAGTGGAGTCTGTAGGATATGTACATGTCCTTTCCTTATGAGTTCAGGGAAGAACTGCAGGAAGAAGGTTATCATGAGCAGGCGTATGTGCATTCCGTCGACATCGGCATCGGTAGCCACGATGACCTTGTTGTATCGGAGCCCTTCTATTCCGTCCTCGATGTTGAGGGCAGCCTGGAGGAGGTTGAACTCTTCGTTCTCGTAGACCACCTTCTTTGTGAGTCCGTAGGAGTTGAGAGGCTTGCCTCGGAGCGAGAACACGGCCTGGGTGTTTACGTCGCGGCTCTTGGTGATACTTCCGCTTGCAGAGTCGCCCTCGGTGATGAAGATGCAGCTTTCCTCTTTCCTGTCGCCCTTGGCATCGTTGAGGTGGATGCGGCAGTCGCGGAGTTTCTTGTTGTGGAGGTTGGCTTTCTTCGCACGCTCGCGAGCCAGTTTGGTCACTCCAGCAATAGCCTTGCGGTCACGTTCGTTCTCCTGAATTTTCTGGAGCATGACTTCGGCGATGTCGGGATTACGGTGGAGGTAGTTGTCGACTTCGGTCTTGATGAAGTCGCCGACGAACTTGTTGACACTGAGTCCGCCTCCTGGTTCCATGGTGAGGGAACCGAGTTTTATCTTTGTCTGGCTCTCGAACTGTGGCTCCTCCACATTGATGGCCACGGCTGCTATGAGTCCGGAACGGATGTCGGAATAGTCGAAGTTCTTGTTGTAGAACTCCTTGATGGTACGTGCGATGTGCTCCTTGAAGGCACTCTGGTGGGTACCGCCCTGAATGGTGTGCTGACCGTTCACGAAGGAGTGGTACTCTTCGCCGTACTGCTGGTTGGTATGTGTGAAGGCTATCTCTATGTCATCGCCCTTGAGGTGGATGATGGGGTAGAGGGGCTCTGTGGTCATGGTGTCGGTAAGGAGGTCCTTGAGTCCGTTCCTGGATATGATTCTCCTGCCGTTGAAATAGATTTCCAGCCCCGTGTTGAGGTAGGTGTAGTTGCGGAGCAGTGTCTCCACGAACTCTGTCTGGAACTTATAGTTGAGGAAGAGTGTGTCGTCGGGTTCGAAGAAGATGTATGTTCCCGACTCTTCGGACGACTTCTCTGTGTGCTGTTTCTGGAGGAGTCCTTTCTCGAACTTTGCGGACTTCATCTTTCCGTCTCGGTAACTCCTGACTTCGAAGTGCGAACTGAGGGCATTGACGGCTTTCGTACCGACTCCGTTGAGGCCCACACTTTTCTTGAAGGCCTTGGAATCGTACTTACCACCTGTGTTGAGCATGCTGACGGCTTCAATGAGTTTTCCCTGCGGGATGCCTCGGCCGAAGTCGCGTACGGAGACTACTTTCGAGTCCGTGATATCTACTTCTATGCGTTTGCCGGCGTTCATCTTGAACTCGTCGATAGAGTTGTCGATGATTTCCTTCAGGAGTACATAGATTCCGTCTTCTGCATGTGTTCCGTCACCCAGACGCCCAATGTACATACCAGGACGTGTACGGATGTGTTCCATGTCGGAAAGGTGGCGTATGTTGTCTTCGGTGTATTGCACCGTCTGAACTTCTGTCGTGCTCTTTATCTCCTCAGTTTCCAATGTTCTTTCGTGGGTGTGTTATATTATTAAAAATGTGGTCGGCTGATGACCGGTGTGAATATTACTCGTCGAGTACTTTCTTGAAGCAGCGGCGGCGCTTGTGCTGCACCTTGTCGAAATAAATCCACTGCTGCTGCACCTTCGTGTTGAGTTCCAGTTCCGGGTTGGTCTCCACGTACTTGTATCCCTTTGCGATGTATATAGGGAGCAGGTCGTAGAAGAGGATGGAGTTGACACCCTTGTTCTGGTACTTTGGCAGTACTCCTACGAGCATGAGGTCCAGCGTGTCGGGACGCTGCTTGAACTTGAGTACCTTTGCCAGTTCGAGCCATCCTGTAGGGAAGAGCTTTCCGTGGCCTTTCTGCAGTGCCCTGGAGAGTGACGGCATGGATATGCCGACTCCTACGAGCGTGCCGTCCGACTCGGTGATGAGCGACACGAGGTCGAGGTCGAGTACGGGGAGGTACATCTTCACGTACTGGTCAATCTGCTTATCCGACAGTGCAGAGTAGCCGAAGAGTGGTTTGAAGGCTTCGTTGAGAACCTCGAAGACCTGACGGCCGTACTCTTTCATTATCTTTCTCGAAGAGGTATATTTCTTGATTTCCAGTCCGTAGCGCTGCATGACGAACTCGGCCATGGTGGCGAGTCGCTGTGGCATTTCCGTAGGTACTGAAATCTTGAACTCAATCCAGTCACTCTCCTTCTCGAATCCGAGTTTCTGCATGTGCTCGGGATAGTAAGGATAGTTGTATATGGTTGCGAATGTGCTGAGCTGGTCGAAACCCTCCACGAGCATTCCCTCGGCATCGAAGTCAGTGAAACCGAGTGGTCCGTGGATAGTCGACATTCCCTCGTTGGCGCCCCATTCCGACACTGCATCGATGAGTGCCTTGCTCACGTCGATGTCGTCGATGAAGTCAATCCAGCCGAAACGGACGGCACGCTCGTTCCACGTGTCGTTGGCCTTGCTGTTGATGATTCCGGCAACCCTGCCTACGACCTTGTCGTTCTTATATGCCAGAAAATACTTTGCCTTGCAGAACTCCATGGCTGCATTGCGGTCAGAGAATGTATCGAACATGTCCTCGAGCAGGTCAGGGACAGAATAAGGATTGTCCTTATACATCTCGTAGTTGAAACGGATGAACTTTCTGAGATCGCTCCGGTTCTTGACTTCCTTGATAGTAATTTTTGACATATTATCTGAATTTTTAGAATGATCGACAAAATAATTGCATTGACGGTTCCTTTGGCCGGATTTTGGACCTTTTTACACGCCAGACATGCCTTTTTCGCTACTTTTCTGCAAAGATAGTGAAAATTTTCGTAATTCCTAATTCGTATTTCGGATTTATTTACTATCTTTACACCCAAATAAATTAAAAATACATAAATAAATCAAAATATTGGTAAAATTATGCGCATTTTAAGAACAATCTTAGCAGTAGCATTTATTGCTGCAAGCAGCACAAGCCTCTTCGCACAGCATGGCGAAAAAGGTTGTGAAGCACAGAAACTCGGTTACAAGCCATATCCACATTGGTTTGTACAAGTACAGGGTGGTGTGAACACTACATTCACAAACGTGAAGTTCACTGACCTTCTCAATCCGACAGCAAGTTTCGGCGTAGGTCGTTGGTTCAAGCCAGCAGTCGGAGCTCGCCTGCATGTCAACGGATGGGAGTCAAAGGGTGGATTCGGAAACGGTCTGAAGTACAAGTACAACTACCTCACTACTGATGCCGACCTCCTCATCAACCTCAATCACCTCTTCGTAAAGAGCCAGTGCAACAACCTCTTCAACGTAATATTCGTTGGTGGTTTCGGTCTCAACTATTCTTGGGATAATGACGAACTGCAGGGCATCCTCGCAGGCAACAACGTTCCGTTGGAAGACACAAGCAACGCATGGGGCAAGGGAACTACCCGCAAGCAGCTCTTCAGCCATAACCTCCGTGCCGGTCTGCTCTTCGACTTCAACGTGGCAAAGCACTGGAACATCGGTGTCGAAGTTGACGCAAACTCACTCGACGACCGCTTCAACTCAAAGTACAGCAACAAGGACGACTGGATGGTAACTGCTCAGCTGGGCATTACTTACAAGTTCGGTCAGAAGAAGGTAGAACCAAAGCCAGAACCAAAGCCAGTTGTTCTCCCTCCGGCACCAAAACCAGAGCCTAAGCCAGTTGTGACTCCTCCAGCACCTCCAGCACCAAAGAAGGTATTCAAGCCTTACGGTTCTGAAATCTACTTCGAGGAGACTAAGCACGAAATCCGTGACGAATATAAGTCAATCGTTCCTTCTGCAGCAGCATGGTGCAAGGAGAATCCAGACAAGAAGATCCTCGTCGAAGGTTATGCTGACAAGGATACAGGTTGGCCAGACAAGAACATGACTTACTCACAGAACCGTGCAGAAGAAGTTGCTAAGCAGCTCAAGGCAAACGGTGTTCCTGAGGATCAGATTATCATTAAGTGGTACGGTGACACAGTTCAGCCACGCGAAGGCATCCAGAACCGTGTAGTTATCATCTCTGGTAAGTAATCAAGTAAACACAAATAATAAGCCCTCCCCAAAAAGGGAGGGTTTTTTCTTAGCCGTATGAAACATTCGCACAGGATTTCCCACGCACTCATGGCATCCCTCTGCCTGTTCCTTGCCTCCGTTCCGCAGTCAGCAAAGGCACAGGACAACCCCTCCGACCGTAATTTCCAGGTCATCAAGAATCTCGACATCTTCAATTCCATCTACCGCAACCTCGAACTCTTCTATGTCGATACCCTCGACGCTCAGAAGATAGTCAGGCGGGGAATTGATGCCATGCTCGACGTCCTCGACCCCTACACGGAATACTATCCCGAGGAAGAGATGGGCGACCTCAAGATGATGACCACGGGAAAATACGGTGGAATCGGTTCTATCATCAGGATGAGGAAGGACTCTACCGTCATCATCAGCGAGCCCTATGCCGACATGCCCGCTGCCGAAGTGGGACTCCAGGTCGGCGACATCCTCAGGAAGATAGACGATGTCGACCTCACGGGCAAGAACACCAGCGAGGTGAGTGACCTCCTGCGTGGAGAACCGGGCACCACATTCGTCATCACTGCCCAGCGTCCCGGCGAGACGAAGATGCGCACCTTCAAGGTCACCCGCAAGACCATCAAGCTCCCGGCAATAGCATATTCGGGAATGGTACGTTCGTCGGGCTACATCAATCTCACCCAGTTCACGGAAGACTGTGCCGTCGAGGTACGCAAGGCAGTCATCGCCCTCAAGGAGAAAGGTGCCAAGAGCATCATCCTCGACCTCCGCAGCAATGGCGGCGGACTGCTCGACGAAGCCGTGAACCTCGTGAACCTCTTCGTTCCGCAGGACGTCACCATCGTGGAGACAAAGGGAAAGGTGAAGTCGACGAACTCCGTCTACAAAACCACCAGCAAGCCCCTCGACCTCGACATACCTGTCGCCGTACTCGTGAGTGGCAACACAGCCTCGGCAGCTGAAATCGTCTCGGGAGCATTGCAGGACCTCCACCGTGCAGTAGTCGTAGGCTCCACCACATTCGGAAAGGGACTCGTCCAGGCCCCACGTGAGATACCATACAACGGCAGCCTCAAGCTGACCACCAGCAAGTACTACCTCCCGAGTGGGCGTTGCATCCAGAAGATAGACTACAAGGCCCGTCGTGAGGGAACGAAAGCCGACTCACTGGTGTCCGGAGGCATAAAGCCCGACTACGAAGTCCGGCACGACACCCTTCAGAACATGCTCTACTACCTTGCCAACGACGATGTACTCGTAGACTTCGGCACAAGGTACTGCCAGAGCCATACCGCACCCGCCAGTGTTGCCGACTTCTCCGTGACCGACCAGGACCTCGAGGACTTCCGCCAGATGGTGAAGGACAGTGGATTCACCTACGACCGTCTGAGCGACAAGCGACTTGCCGACCTGAAGAAGATGATGGAGTTCGAGGGCTACCTCGAGGATGCGAAGGAAGAGTTTGCAGCCCTCGAGAAGAAACTCACCCACAACTTTGATTCCGACTTCGACAAGTACAGGAAGGACATCCGCCGAATTGTGGCAAACGAGATAGTGAAGCGCTGGTTCTACGAGGCAGGAACGGTAGAGGAAAGCCTCAAGGACGACGACGACCTCAACAAGGCACTCGAAGTCCTCGGCAGCTGACCCGCTTCCCCCGCACATACCGACACAGAAAAAGGACGCTCAATCCCGTGGGCGTCCTTTATTATAATAAGGTGTAAAAACTTTTATTTGGCCATTAGCCGTTAGCCATTGGCCATTAGCCTTTCTTTATTCTATAAACTCTAAACTATAAAACTGACTCTAAACTCTAAACTCTCCACTCTCAACTAATAGTCTCCGCCTCTTCCTTCTTCTTTCCGAGATATTCAGGAAGGTCAAGTCCAGCCTGGTTGAAGAGGTCATGGAGAGGAGGAACACTCTTCATGAGACCTGAGAGGAAGTTGGCAGTGCTACCCTTTCCGTCGGCACCTGCACCGCTGTCCCATACAGTGACATGGTCGATGTTGATACCCTTGATAGCCTCTACCTGAGTACGTACGAGTTCCGGCAGCTTCTCGATGAGCAGCAGCTGATAAGCCTTGTCAGCATCACCTCCTGCAGCCTGAACCATCTTGTCGTAACCGGCAGCCTGCTTCGTGAGCACCTCATAGTAACCCTTTGCCTCAGCCTCCATCCTTGCAAATACAGCGTCAGCTTCACCCTTTGCCCTTACGCGAGCCTGTTCTGCCTCAGCCTCAGCCTCGATGATTCGGCGTTTCTTTTCGATTTCCTGAGCCACGATGACATTCGCGTTCTGAGTAGAGCGTTCACGTTCGGCACGAGCCTCTTCAGCCTCCTTCTGTGCAGAGTAAGCCTCCTGCAGGGCACGGGCCTCAGCCACCTTCTCGGCTGCATTAGCCTTACGCTGTGCCTCAGCCTCAGCCTCACGACGGTTAGCCTCCGAGTTCGCAATCTCGATCTTGGCGGCATTCTCACCCTGTACAGCCTTTGCATTAGCTTCGCTGGTACGGATTCGGGCATCCTTCTCGGCGTCAGCCTTACCGATTTCACCCACCTTGTCCTGTTCAGCCACACGCACCTTTGCCTCGTTGATGGCCTTGGCAGCAGCCTCACGGCCGAGAGCCTCGATATATCCACTCTCGTCCTTGATGTCAGTGACGTTCACGTTGATAAGTCTCAGACCGATTTTCTTCAGTTCCACCTCCACGTTGGCACTGATGGCCTCCAGGAATTTGTCACGGTCGTTGTTCAGTTCCTCGATCGACATCGTTGCAATCACCAGACGCAACTGACCGAAGAGGATATCACGCGCCAGTTCCTGAATCTGACCTGGAGTCTGTCCGAGCAGACGTTCAGCTGCAGCGTTCATGTATTCAGGGTCAGTAGAGATACCTACGGTGAAACGGCTTGGCACGTCCACGCGGATGTTCTGGCGCGACAGTGCGTTCGTGAGGTTCGCGTCGATAGAGATAGGAGTCAGGCTCAGGTAAGCATAGTCCTGGATGATAGGCCATACGAACGTACCTCCACCGTGAATACACTTGGCAGAACCCTTGTTGCCAGTTGTTCCGTAAACTACGAGAATCTTGTCCGAAGGACAGCGTCTGTACCGATTGACAATCGATATGAACAGAAATACAGCTACTACGATAGCAATTACAATTAAATAAATCATACTGTTACATTATTTTAAGTTTATGTTATGTTGTGACATTTGGCCATTAGCCGTTAGCCGTTAGCCATTAGCTGTTAGCCGTTAGCCATTCTTTATTCTTTAAACTCTAAACTCTAACCTTAATACACCATTGACTTTGAGTTCCTCCCCTTTCAGAGGGGAGGTTAGGTAGGGTCCCCTCTTCACTCTGGCGAAGCCAGTTAGATTACTGTGCAAAATTGATTATTCACTACTTTCAGCGTCTCGCTGTCCACGATTTCCACTATCTTCACGTTCTGTCCCGAAGGAATGGCATCCTCGTCCGTGAGGGCATCAATCTCGTGAACCGAACCGTTGATGCTTATCTGCACCTTGCCCTTTCCTTCCCCTCCGGCAGGGATGCGCAGGTAGACGGAAGCCGTCTTGCCGATACAGTCATTGATGTCGAACGCACCGTTGCGGTCCATCTTCCTCGTCTGCTTGTAGATCACCACGAACATCATCACGAAGAGGATTCCCACTATCAGGGCGATGAGTATTCTCACGAAGTCGTTGTTGATGGAGTCGTACAGGCAAATACCGGCCCATCCGAAACCCACGAAGAACCCGAAGAGGTTCTTGATGGTGAAGAGGTTCATGCCGTCCCCCAGGTCCATCGTGCCGTCACCGTCAAAGTCCACGTCGATGTCGCTGTGGTCCATACCCACGAGAGTGAGGATAAACTGAATCACGAAAACGACCGATGCCACCAGGGCAATCACCCAAAACACCTGCAAGAGTGTTTCCATATTCTGAAATGCTTCAATCATACTGATTATATTTTTTAGTTTATGTTATTTGTAACATTTAGCCATTCTTTATTCTTTAAACTCTAAACTATAAAACTGACTCTAAACTCTCAACTCTCAACTCTAAACTAAGCAGCAGCCAGTCATTCCTCCTGATATTCCAATATATCTCCCGGAGTACATTCGAGAGCGTTGCAGATAGAGCTCAGTGTGGCGAACTTGATGGCCTTAGCCTTTCCCGTCTTGAGGATTGACAGGTTGACCGGGCTGATGCCTATCTTCTCCGCCAGTTCGTTCGACGACATCTTCCTCTTCGCCATCATCACATCTATGTTGATTACTATTGACATCCTGTTTTTACCGTTATTTTTAGTTTTGCTGCTGCAAAGATATAACGAATTTCGATAACTTCCAAATAATTTCACTAAAAAAATAACGAATTTCGTTAAAAAATATAAAAACGGCAAACCCCGAGCCTTCAGAGTTCCATCACCTCTGTGTGAAGTCAGGTGCGCCTGGTTAACTGTTCGTTCAGCCATACTCCATCAGTCGGGCGTCCCAACCAGATCGCATGCATAGTCAGAATGCTACTGAGTCGCCCTCGGAATGTCACTGAGCCGGACACGGAATATTATTGAGCCGGACCTAAAATATTACTGAGTCTCGGGACAAAACGAGGCGTTTTTCGGCGTTTGACTCAGTAATATTTCGCCCCCGTCCCAATAATATTTTTTGCCCGATTCAGTAATGATTTCTACCAGGCTCAGTAATGGTAGATGCCCTGCTCAGTAGTACCAGATGCGAACGTCAGTAGTAGAGGTCGGCATCATCTGCGGTATCACTACCGAAAAAAACAAAAAAGTCGTTCCAAAAATCATAAAATTTACATTGGGCGTTCCCAGAGCTTCTTCAAACCCTACGATGCCTTCTTTCGTGAGTATCTGCATTACTACTATTGCAGTTTCCTGTTTGGGATCTGCACTCCGTTGATTTCGCTTGAGAGCTCATGCCATTTCATCGGAAGCCATACACAGCCGTAGCTGTCGGCTACGAGGATGTAGGTGTCGTTACCTGAGTGGTATGAACCGGTGTCTATAAATATGCTCTTCTTGCTTAGGTCTGTGGCATGCCCCATGCCATAGAGGGTGAATGGCACGGCTGATCTTGAATGATGTGGCAACATGGGGTTGCTGTCGTAATAGCTAAACTGATAGCATTGATCCTGATGCTGGTTGATGTAGTCGTGGATTGCCTGGTAGAACTGATGCAGTATTTCCTTGCCTTCGTTGCCCTTGATGTGGTACACATAGCCTTTGATGGTTCCGGACAGGTCTTCGCCGGAAAGGGTTGTCATTCTGCGGACTTTATTCTGGTTTTCCTCTTTGCTGCTCCATTCGCGGTCGTGACTGATGAGTATCTTTCTGCGTTGCTGTCCTTTCAGGATGGGTTTGATTATCTTCCGGAAGGCTTTTGTGTCGAACGGTTCATCGACCGACTGGGTATCGGTGACTCTCTTGTAGTAATGCAGATAAAGGTATGTGTCGCCGAATCTTCCCTGGGTGCAGGTCAGTATCTCTGGAGATTGCCACTGTGTGAAGCCTCGATATGCGCGTGTGCGGTTCTCAGGATTGTCATTAATCATGATGGCATAGTCGATGGTGTCCTTGCCGTCCTTGTGGTTTTCATAGAAGTAGCTCTTGTAGGCGGTGTGGGAGATTTCGTTCATGGCAGAGCGGATTGTCGCCATAATGTCATTATTCTGTTGATTCTTCTCGATGTTTGAGGTTATGCTGATTTCGGTTGTTGACCAGCAATGACTCATATTATAGTGGACTTCGACTCCCATGTCTTTCAGCTGGCTGAACATCTGCTGAACATTACTCTGCGCTGCCGCTCCGAGAGTGAAAAGTGATGCTTCGACAAGCTCACCAACCAAGAGAAACGTCAGAATTAAAAACCATTTCTCCTTTAATCTATTAACTTTAACCTTTTTCATTTTTTCATTTATTCATTATTAATTATTATCTTGCTTTTCTGTATCGCAATAGTATGACTGTCCGGGCAGGCGATCATCCTCGTAGTAGGTAATCCTGCCGTTGTCGTAATCCTTGATGATTTCGTAATCTTGTGGGATGACGAGTGACCCGTCAGTATTGAGAAAGAGGAAATGTATTGATTTGTCTCTGTCCCTGTCACAATCAACGAAGACTCTAAATTGCATTGTGGGGCGATTTATATATTCTAACATATTGTGCAGATAAAAACTATTGGTATGTTGGTATCGGCACGCCTGATGAGGATGCTTCGCTGAATATTCCACTATGGCTTCATATAGTTGCTGTGCTATCTGCATGCCTTGTTCGTATGACTTTACTATGTAGTGAACTCCGTAGGTATCGCCACTGTAGCCATCTGACTGATTCCTTTCCGTTAGACCAATGTATCTTACCCCATAGAAGTTTTTCATGGAATCGTCGAAACTGTAATGAACCTTGCGCACTGTCACACCTTTCTGGTTGAATATCGGACTGACGAAGTCGCAGAAGTCCTTTGCCGAGAAGGGTTCGGTAGCTGTTCGGGTGGAGTCCAGTGGTGTCATGTAAATCAGATCATGCATCTGCATGGGAAATTCGTTAGGGCCTTTTGCCTGATTTGCATAGTAATAGACATACTCCTGGGCGGATGGAAATAGTGATTTGTACGCTTGTGTGTTTGCTGCGGGATTATTCGATATATTCGATAGTTCCGTCCCTCGAATCATCAGGAAATATATGGTGGTATCATTGTCCGCATGAGTTTCGTACTTATAGGCGAGAGGTACATTAGGCATCAGTTTATCGAGTGACTTGACTATTTGCTCATGCCTGTCTTTGAATCTTTCCTTGTTGTCATTTCCGTTCCATATTGTTCGCTGCAGTCCCATCATCCGATGAAATCCGTCATAAGTAGCATGGTTACCAAGATGGTCATACAGTGCTTCTATTTCTTTTCTGACAGAATCGATGTCCTGCGCCATCGCTTCGAGAGTGATGAGTAGTAAGAATAAAATGAAATTAATCTTTCTCATTGTCTGTAATTGTTAATTGTAAATTGTTTCTGTTCATTTTCATTAATCTTGTTTATGATACTGGCCAGTTCATTCCCTTGTCGTGTTATTTGTTCGAGGCTCTGACGGAGTTCGCGTTCTATCTCCTGCGGAGTCTTCCTTTCTGCGGTCATAGGTTTCTCTATCGGCGAGTCATGGCGTATCTTCGGCGCTTCTACCGTACGGAGTCTTCCTTCCTTCTTCACGTCGTAACCGGCAAGGAGGCTGGCTGCCCATTCGAAACCTGGCTCTATGGTTGATTCTGCCGGTAATGGCTCGGAGATGGTGCTCGCATTATGGGAGGCAGATGGATCATGGAGTGGTGTGTCGATTCTTGCCGGCATCACTTCGGACTTGGTGATGTCGAATGATGACTCTCTGACTGGCTCGGGAACAACCTTTACGGATTCCTTCCTGGCAACGACTGTTGAGGGTGTCGGCATCTCGTCATCATGGAAGAGTGTGGCTGACATATAGCACAGTAATGCAATGGTTGCGGCTATTGCTGTCCAGCGCCAGAGAACGACGGTCCTTGATGGCTTGCATTTCTTGTCTGCTTCCACGCTGTCTATCTTTGACATGACCCTTTGTGCGAAGTCGGGTGACAGACGGGGTGTGTCCTGACGTGATTCCCGCCTGGCCATTACTGTCTTCAAGGCTTTATCCAATTCATTATTCATAGTTGTGTGGTTGATTTCTTCTCTTTTTCGACTATCATTTTCTGGAGTTTCCTGCGGAGTCGCATCAGCTGGTTTGCAAGGTTCTCTGGCTTTGAACCGAGGATGACGGCAATTTCTTTCAGCGGCAGTTCGTCGGTGTAATGAAGTTTCAGCAACATCTGCTGCTCGGCGTTCAGTTCGTCAATGCATTCGGAGAGGATGTCTAACTTCCTGTCGTCATCGTCTTCGGGAGATGGACCAGTGGTGGTCCATCCTTCATCTTGACAGGGCCGGTCGGGATGGGTTCGCTGCTGTCGTTTTATCCCATGCCATGCAATGCTCCTGAGCCATGTATAGAAGGACGCCTTGCCTGCATCAAACTGACCGAGATGGATATAGGCATTGACGAAGGCTTCTTCTGTGATGTCCTCTGCATCGTGACGATTGGAGACAGCAGCACTGACGAATGACAACAGCTTGTCGCCATACATTGCCATCAGCTCGCCGTATCGTTCCTTCCTTCCTGCGAGTATGCTCTGTATTATTTGCTGTTCGATGGCCTTCATTGTTCCTGTCTGCTATCTATATATAGACAAATGTAGTGAAAATATATCGCAAAGATAGGGAAAAAAGAAGAATGAAGAATGAAATGTTACTTGGAATAGTTTAGTCGTTCGGGAAAAAATCAGGCGAAGCACTATGGATGCTCCGCCTGGTGGCTATATACCTTATTATATTAGGGGTAGGGTCTTTTCCTCTATCTCAGTGCTGGGTTCTTGAGGACGAAGTCTTCCTCGCGGCGTGGCTTGGTGAAGTTCACTTCCTTGTTCTCGACGATGAATGCCTGTGGGGCGATGATGGAGGTGATGTTGTTGTTGGTGTACTTGTTGAACACTCCTTCCTCGCTGGAGACGGCCGTGAGGTGCATGAGGTCGCGCCTGTCGAGCATCTGGAGTCCGTCCATGTTGACAATCTCTTCTTCCCCGGTGTTGATGTCGTAGCGTACGAGATACATGATGCTCCCATACGTGCCCTGCGACTTGACGATATAGGCATGGTCGAGTCCTGCCTTCCTGGCTTCGTCCCTGAGGAGGCGGCGCATCCTGGAATATGGCACGGTCTTGTCGTAGGTGACATGGAGTATGCCGAAGCCTGTGAATGTGCCGATGGTGCTCGTGACGGTGTTGCCCGTAGGGCGCATCGCTCCTATTGCGGGCTTGTCGCCACAGATGAGGTTACGGAGTATGCCGTTCTCGACTATGGTGAAGTCCTTGGCAGGAACCTGTCCGTAGGCATCCATGGTGAAGTTGCCGAGAAGTTTCTCTCCCTTGTAGGTCGGCATGTCGGACAGGGCGTGGATGCTGAACCGTGTGTCCATCACTCGTTTGCCGAGCATCATGCTGGTATTGGAACTGCCTGAGAAGGGATTCCTGGATGCGATGCCGATATTTTCTGCTACATAGAACAGTTCGTTCTGGGCATTGTGGCCTTCATACATGATTGGGCCGCTGTAGTATTCCTTCATGCTCGGTGCCTTGCTGAGTTTCATGAGCAGGTCGGCAAACTGGCGTACTTCCTGTGCGAGCTGGTCGCGGGACGGAAGGTCGGAGTGGGACTTGAAGTTGTAGGACATGGTCTTGTTGATGACGGAACCGTCGTTGCATTTCACCTGTGCATTGACGTTGAGTGAGGTGAGGGTATGTGGGGTGTGGACGATTACTCCGTCGGAGGTGACGCGATGGATGTCGGCTCCCTGCTCGGAGAATCTGACGGATGTGTTGTAGAGGTGTGGGTATTCGAGGAAGATGGCTGAGAGATAGTTGGCGAGGTCCTCGAGTGCTGCCTTGTCGAGATCGTGGCTGACGGGCTTGTCCTTCGACATGTATTCGCCGGCAGGGAAACGGAAGCGCACTGGGATGCCGGCATCTTCCTCGGGAAGTGGGTTGCTCTTCATCCTGTTGCGGTTCTGCGCATAGTTGTTGATGCCTTGCTTGTACATGTCGTCGTTCATTTCCCAGAAGAGACGGCGTATCATGTCGTAGGAGATATGATTGTTGAAGCGTCCCTGGACGGTGCGTGCGTTGTTGATGCAGATGGAGTCGCCGACTACGAAATAGGATGTGAGGTCGTAGTTTGCCGGCTGGTCGATACGGTCTGTGATGCCTCCCAGCTCGGACGTGATGTTGAACTGATATCCGAACTGCACGGTGTTGTCGATGTAGTATGGGCGTGGCTGTCCTTCGGTGTGGAGGGAATCGAGCGACCTCTTCACGTCGTCCTGGAGGGCCTTGGTGATGGTCTTCACGTCGTCCTTCGGCATGTCGGCATATTCAGGCATAGGGAGTATTCTCGGCAACTGGAAGCCTGTGCCTGTGCGCTGTGTCTCAATCTTGCTTACGAAGATCTCCGGGGAGATGGCGGTGACTGGCACCTGTCCGGATTCGGCTCCGCACATTCCGGTGAACACCACAGGATTCTCTCCGGCTGCTGCAATGTTGGAGAACATCGACAGAGGTGTTCCGATGAGTTTCACTCCACGGACAAGCTGGTCGGGTCTGCCGTCAACGAATACCTTATATACTTCTATAGGATCGACGTTGAAGGAGTTGATGGAACCGGCATCGCCGAGATAGGTGAGTCCGCTGGTTGCAGAGCGGAAGTAGTAGCCATATTCCTTTCCCTGCTTCTTCGCCTCGTCGATGAGCATCTTGCGCAGTTCGGTGTCGGAGTAAGGTTTCGAGGTCTCTATCACGAGGTTCGACTGGCGAGCCACAGGGTCCCTTCCCGGTGCTGCACGTCCGTGGCCGTTGCTGCGAGGGAATCCGTCGATAGGGGTTCGGTCCATGAGGAAGTTGGTGAGCACTCCGTTCTCTACATTCTCGACCCTCTGAGCCTTCACGCCTTCATCGTCGTAGAGGTAGTATCCGTTGAGGTCGGTACCGCGGTACTGGGTGAGTGTCGGGTCGCTGAACACGTGGAACTCCCTCGGGAGGACTGCCTGACCGACGAGTTTCTTGAAGGTCTGTCCGCCGCTCTTCATCCTGTGGCCTTCGAGCCTGTGACCGAATATCTCGTGGAAGAACACTCCGCTGGATGAGCCTGAGAGTATGGCAGGACCTGCGTATGGGTCGGCGATAGGTGCGTCGCGGAGTTCGAGCAGACGGCTGACGAGATTCCTGGCTGCATCTATGAGGACATTGTTGTCGGGAAGGTCCTTCAGGTCGAACACGAAGAAGTCCTTGTAGAGCGGGCAGGTCATTCCGTCGGCTGCCTGGATGGCGGCATAGATCATCACGCGGGCGTTCTTCCTGTTCTGAACCACTACGGAGCCTTCGGACGTGACTACATATTCTCTCTGCACATTATAGTCGATGACGGCATAGCCCACCTGCAGTTCCCTGCACTCCTTGAACACCTGCGACACTTCGTCGAGACGCTTTTCCCATCCTTCCTTGTCGAAGTTGTAGTCGGATTCAGGCAGCGGTGCCTCGTAGTAGTTCACTACTTCGGCTGGCGAGAAGCAAGGGGCCTTGTCCTCGTTGTCGGCATTGGTGTTCATCTTCGACACGGCGGCATCGTAGTTGGCCTTGGCGTTCTTGTAGGCCTGCATGGTCTTCTGCCAGATGCCCTGACGGACTGCCATGAGCGATTCGTCCTTGAACGGGATGGTCCATGTACCGGAACTACTCTGGTTCTGGTATTTGTAGTTATCGAGTTCGAGCGAACCGATTCTCACCTGTGGGGTGAGTTGCTTTGTGCGTGCTTCGGAGAAGGTTGACTCTCCGAGAATACTCTGCACCACGACACGGAAGTCGTCGTTGGCCCTGAGTGCCATGAAGTAAGGCGGCACGGGCTCGTTCTTCAGCTGTTCCATGTTGTACTCCAGTTCCTCCTTCATCGCGTTTACGAGAGGGTCGACGCTCTGCGCTGACGCAGAGCGAGTGAAGAGTGATGGCTCGACAAGCTCACCAACCAATTGAAAAGTGCATAGTACCAATAGGGCTATTAGCCATTGGCCATTAGCTGTCTGTCTGATAGTTGTTTTCATTATATTATTGATTTTAAAAGTCCCCCTTTGGAGGGGGATTTAGAGGGTCCTATCTGTCCTTGTACATTGAATCGTAGTACTTCTCGTATGCGCCGCTGGTGACGTTGTCCATCCATTCCTGATTGTCGAGATACCAGCGGACGGTCTTTTCTATACCTTCCTCGAACTGGAGTGACGGTTCCCAGCCGAGTTCCTTCTGGAGCTTGGTGGAGTCGATGGCATAGCGTGCATCGTGGCCGAGACGGTCGGTGACGTAGGTTATGAGATTGAGGTCTTCGCCTTCCTCACGTCCGAGCAGACGGTCGACGGTCTTGATGACTACCTTGATGATGTCGATGTTCTTCCATTCGTTGAATCCGCCGATGTTGTAAGTCTCGGCGATGGTGCCGTTGTGGAAGATGGTGTCGATGGCACGGGCATGGTCCTCCACATAGAGCCAGTCGCGTACGTTCTCGCCCTTGCCATATACTGGGAGAGGCTTGCGATGGCGGATGTTGTTTATGAAGAGAGGAATCAGTTTCTCAGGGAACTGGTAAGGCCCGTAGTTGTTCGAGCAGTTGGTCACGATTGTCGGCATTCCGTAGGTGTCGTGGAAGGCACGTACGAAGTGGTCGGAACTTGCCTTGCTGGCTGAATAAGGGCTGTGAGGCATGTACTTCGTGCCCTCGTAGAAGAAGTCCTTTCCGTAGGCGAGATGGTGCTTGCTCGACGATGCAATCGTCGAGAACGGTGGTTCTATGCCTTCTGGGTTGGTCATCTTCAGTGCGCCATAGACTTCGTCGGTATAGATGTGGTAGAAAAGGACCCTCTCTAACTCTCCCTTAAAGGGAGAGAACTTATAAGGGGTAGGAAGGGATTCCCAGTAGAGCTTTGCTGCCTGGAGGAGTGAGAGGGTACCCATGACATTGGTGCGTGCGAAGGTGAACGGGTCCTTGATGCTCCTGTCCACATGGCTCTCGGCTGCGAGATGGATGATTCCGTCGATTTCCTCGTCCTGCATCAGACGGAGCATGGCATCGAAGTCGCAGATGTCGGCACGCACGAACTTGTAGTTCGGACGGCCCTCGATGTCCTTCAGGTTCTCCAGGTTGCCTGCATAGGTCAGCTTATCCACATTGACTATCTTGTAGTCACTATATTTGTTCACGAACAGTCTCACGACATGCGAGCCGATAAATCCCGCACCGCCGGTAATAATGATGTTTCTTTTCATGTCAGAATGCATTTGATTTGCAAAGATAGGAAATAATCCCGAGACAATAGAATGTTTATGTACAATAATTGTTAATGTACTATCGGGAAAGATGAAGAAACTTGCATTTTTTTTTGTATTTAAGTTATTTTTAGTAAATTTGCGGCAGATTATACACTTGATGTTTGAATCACAAGGACAAATGACAGTTATGATGAAGCGATTATCAGCCCTTTTCGGTTCCCGCAAAGTAGGCAGCACCTCAGTATTGCCCAAGCGAGCTTGGCACTGCATTCAGTTTGCGCTGCTTTTCATTCTCACATTCATGGTGATTTCGTTATCCTATGCACAATCATCGAAGAAGGCCATCATCGAGAGGTCCGGCAACTCCATCACATTCTCTGTAGACGGTAAGCTGTCTTCCCCAAAAGTGGAAAAAATGCCAATGGACAACGAACGGATAATATCAGAATTCCTCGAGGGAAACCGACTCCAGGGAAGCCGTACAATAATAAAGAGCAGTTTCGACGGAGAATCAGTCTATTACGAGGGGTCAGACGTGTTCTTCCATTTCATGGTCGACGCCTATGCCAATCACCGTTCTGTCGTTTTCACTCCCGACGACATCTGGATGCTCATCAGTCAGGCATTCGCCCGTCACGTCAACGACAATGCAGAGGCGCTGCGCGACAAGATCGTGAATCACGATAAGAAGATTACCCTCAATGTACAGACGGGCATCGACCTATATTCCCCAGATGCCGACTGGAAAAGTGTCTTCCGTACTTTCGAAGAGAAGATTGCCGAGAACACAAAGGCTGATATTGCCAAGCTGATGGTGGCCGACTTCTCGACCACAGGAACTGTGGAGCGCATTGCGTCGGAAATCACACTGATGAACGCAACAAAGGCTTATTTCAACTTCCTCGTTACGTATATGGGCTGCGGAATCCCCAGCATCACGCTTGAGGGAACCACTGCCGACTGGGAGAAGGTTGAGAGCAGGGCAATGGCTCTCGAACAGTATGGAATGGGATGGTGGACAAGCGAACTGAAACCCATACTCGCTGAATTTGTCAAGGCTTCACGAGGCAAGATAAACCAGTCGTTCTGGAAGAGTGTCGTCCGGAAACAGCTTGTCGACGAACTCGACAGGGGCAATTGCGGAATGGGCGACATCACGGAACTTGACGGATGGTTCCTCCGCCTCATACCTTTCGACAAGAAAGGTCGCACTCCGTCCTCCGTTCTCTGCACTACAAGCGACATGACCGAGAACATCGTATCGGTAGATTTCCTCTACCACCAGATGACGGATACATCGAACAAGACAATCCCTATGACCCTCTGGGCAGGATTCGTAGGCTCCGAGTCAGACAGCCGTCCAAACACGGTGAGGCTGAAGCATGGCTGGTTTGTGACAGAAGGTAACGCGGAACAGCGGATGATACAGCAGCTGCGCTCCCATCCGGGAGAACCTCTGATCATTGACGGCGAGATTCCAGAACAGCTCCGCAAAGTGGATTATCTGCCTTCCATCACTCTGATGACCTCGCACGACATCTCTGTGCCTCAATGGCTCAACGAGTTGCGAATTGACAGGATTAACTTCAGATGTAATGACGGAGCCAATCCCGACAAGCTGTACTCACAGCTGAAGGAAGTCTACCACGGAACTGTAAGCCGACCCAAAACTGATGGCGAAAGCGTCTTTGCCCTTCTTGGGCTTGAGGATGACGTCACGCTTGATGCTGAGAGAAGTTACGCTCCCGACGACTATGTCTTCAATAACTACACATCCATGTTCGGCGGTGCTGGAAAAGACGCAACATTCGACGGTGGTATTGAGCAATATATCAATGAACATCGTCAATACACTTTGCCTGAATCATCTACAGAAAAGAGAATCAGTGTTGATGCGGATTTTATCGTAGAAAAGGATGGAAGCATATCCGACCCATTCATTAGTTTCACTGTACCTTCATCCAGCTATGGCTTTGATGGCGATATTGTTCCCGATTCCGTAGCCATAAAGAACGCAGAAGCCGACCTCCTCCGAGTTGTAAGGTCAATGGGCAAGTGGAAACCGGCAGTCAACAAATACGGACAGCCGATACGTTCACACAAAAACATCTTCTATACCTACACCAAAAAGAAGAATCGGGAATAGCCGTTCATGATGTAATCACCGATTCCCTTTATCAGTCACTAAATCATGTTCCTCCAGCGTCCACCCGTTCAGTGTGAGCGCTGGAGGAATCGTATATGAACGGACGTGAAGTCGCACTCAAGCGCAGATGAACTCGTGTCTGAGCTGACTCTGTGTCGTACTCAAGCGGAGAGGCACTCGTTGAGATAACTTATATTCAATCGTACACATAAGTTATATTCAATCGTTAAGATAACTTATCTTCAATCGTTAAGATAACTTATCTTCACATGTTAAGATAACTTATCTTCACATATTAAGATAACTTATCTTCACGTGTTAAGATAACTTATCTTCACGTGTTGACATAACTTATCTTCATGAGTTCGTCTCAGTTCAGGTCTGAGTGCTTTTCAGTACAAGCCTCAGTGCCTCTCCGCTCAGATACTGGTGAACCACTGATCAACGAAAACCGCAAATGATTGGAAATAATCGGGGAAAATCGCACTGAGTTACAGGAATTTTTCGTACTTTTGCAAGAAATTATATGCTTACGAGCCAGTTTTCCATGTAGAAAACGTCGGTTTGAATAATGGATTTGGTGGAAGACATTCTGCATGGTACCTTTGTAGCAGATTTGTGGACAACAGAATATTAACTAATAAAATATACACATTATGAAAAAATTACTTTTTACATTCCTTGCAGCCCTGTACTGCATGGTGATGAATGCCCAGGACGTTACATTTACGGCTGGCGAAATTCTCTACAAAATTACAGGTGAAAATACTGTTGAAGTTGGGGAAAATGAAGATCTTTCGGGAAGTGTCGTAATTCCTGCTACTGTAACCAATCCCGATGGCGGCAAGACATACAACGTTACGGGTATTGGATATCATGCTTTCATGCACTCAGAAATAACTTCAGTAACCATACCAAAAGGTGTTACATATATTGGAATTGAAGCATTTCGGCAAACAGCCCTAACTTCAATATCTTTGCCGGAAGGTTTAACAAGTATCGGAGCAAATGCGTTCTATAGTTGCACAATTATTAACGGGGATTTGGTCATACCAAGTACCGTGACAAATATCGGAGAAAAGGCATTCTATTACGTTATATTAACTTCAGTAAAAGTTTTCGCTCTTGTTCCACCTGAGTTGGGTAATCAAGCTTTTGACTTCGGCGTTAGTTTCTATGTTCCTGATGTCGAAAAATATACAGAATGTGACGGATGGAAAGACTACAACATCGAATTATTGACATATTTCAGATTAGGCGACCAAATGTATGCGCTGAATGAGGCAGGCGAACATCTTGACCAAGACCTGGTATTTAATGACAAGGTCTCCTATATATCATACTACGATTTTACTGCAAACAAACTGACCTACAGCCGCACGTTCACAAACAACAACTGGCAGCCGCTGTACGTGCCGTTTGCTATAAGTTACTCTGACTGGTATTACGATTTCGAAGTCGCTGCCATCAACAACTTCCACGAATATACCAACGAAAAGGGACAGACGAAAAAGACGGAACTGGAGGTGCGACTGGTGAAGAGTGGCAAGCTGAAGCCTAACCATCCTTACCTTATCCGTGCAAAGGATGCAGACGAAATTAATCCTAAGACAATAAATATTTCCAGCAACAAGATGTACAAATCGGAAGAGAACAGTATAGTTTGTTCAAGCGTAGAGCGTAAATACACCTTCACAGGAACATATCAAGATGTGACAGGAATGAAAACAAAGGATTACATCTTCATGAGTGGCGGTAAACTCTGCAAGGCCGTCGATGATGGCGTGAAACTATCTCCTCAGCGCTGGTATCTGAAGATAGAGTCACTCGGCAGTCAGGTTGATGGAGGCAACACTTCCAATGCCAAGGCAATGGAGTTCGATATCAAGTTGCTGGACGACGAAGCCACGGGCATAGACGAGATTACCGTAACAAGGACTCCGCTCAGGAACAGCGTCGAAGCCATCTATAACCTCAATGGCATGCGTGTGAACGACAGCTACAAGGGTATCGTGATAAAGAACGGAAAGAAGGTATTGCAAAAATGAATAATGAATAATGAAAAATGAAACGGATATGAAGAGGACATATAAAACCCCTGCAATGAAGGTGAGGAAAATAAGTCACGTTCGTATGCTCTGTACAACGGACGGTGAACTGAACTTCGGAAATAGTTACTACAGTGGAAACAACGACTACATAGAAGGCGACTCGGGGAGTGGCTATGGCTACGGAGTACCAGATTGAGGTAGTCAAGACACTATAGAATCTGCTGCAACTGACCTGTAGCAGAAACATCAGAAACAGCGGATGTACCCAGCCAAGGTGCATCCGCTGTTGCCATTAATCCCAAATCGCTTATTGGCGTTATGATAATCACTTGAGTGCTCACTACATCCACACATCTCAGCACTGGTGTTCGCAGCAGTGGGAGAGGGGTGTCTCCAGTTCGAGGGTGGAGTGGTGGATGTGGTGCTGGCGGAGGAGATGGTGGACGGTGTCGGTTATCTGTTCGAGGTGTTGCCTGTCGTCGATGACGATGTGTGCCGTGAGGGCGTTCTCCGTGGTGCTGATGGCCCAGATGTGGAGGTGGTGGACTTCGCTGACTCCATCGACTGACGATATGAGGGCGCTGATCTCGTCGGGGTTGACTCCTTCGGGAACGGCATCTATGGACATACGGATGCTCTCGCTCAGGAGGCTGCATGTGCTGACGAGGATGATGGCTGCAATGACGATGCTGACGAGTGGGTCGATGAGGGTCCAGCTGGTATAGGTGATGATGATGCCGGAAATCACTACTCCGACGGACACGAGGGTGTCGGCGAGCATGTGGAGATAGGCTCCGCGGGCATTGATGTCGTGCTGGCTGCGATGGAGCATCCATGCCGTGAGGCCGTTGATGACGATTCCGATTCCTGCTGTCCAGGAGATGAGGGTGCCGTTGTTGAAGGAGTCGGCATCGAGACTGCTGTCTGTCCACGAGAGGATTCTCTGAATGCTTTCGAGCATGATTCCTCCCACTGCAACGAGCAGGATGATGGCATTGAGGAGTGAGATGAGTACCGAGCTCTTCCTGTAGCCGTAGGTGAATCGTTTTGTGCCGTGGGTCATGGCCAGCCGTACGGCTATGAGGGCAAGGAGGAGGCTGAACACATCACCGAGGTTATGGCCGGCATCGGCAATGAGTCCGAGGGAGTCGCCGACCAGTCCCATTGCTGCCTCGACAATGACGAAGAGCATGTTGAGGATGATGGCGATGACATAGACTTTCTGCTGTCCGGAATCGGCGATATGGCCGTGGATGTGGTCGTGATGATGATGGTGTGCCATGACTTGGTTGCGGGTTGTGACGGGGGTTACTTGTCAATTGGTTTTGATGCTGCTGCCCATGCGGCATAGCCTTTGTTGAGTTCGACTACCTTGTAGCCTTCCTTCGTCATGATGTTTGCGGCCGTCTTGCTTCTCCTGCCTGTACGGCAATAGAGGGCAACGGTCTTGTCTTTGGGAATCTGCGCAAGGACTTTCTCCCTGAAGTCGTCTTTCAGCACATCGATGAGTATGCTGCCAGGAATGCACCCTTCGGCATACTCTACGGCAGTACGGACATCGAGGCGTACTACGGTGGTGTCGGATATAGCTTTCTCGAACTCGTCAACGCTGAGTGACTTGTAGTTCTGCTCTTGCGCACAGCCAAACAGGCTGCACAGGAATGTCATTAGTCCCATAATATAGATTTTCATAATTCGTTTCAGACGGAGAAATACTCCATTGAGGATGTGCTGATGCGCAAAGTTAGGAAAAAAAATGAAGAATGAAGAATGAAAAATGAAAAATGAACAACGGTGAATGATTTTTTTTACTATATTTGCAAGAGAAACGATTAATAACTAAAAAACGCAGAATATGAATCTAACGAAACGCCTTGCAGGCTTTGCAGTTTTCGGCTGTCTGTCAGTCACAGCCGCAGTAGCTCAGAATCCATATCTCCCTCTGTGGGAGCATGTACCGGATGGTGAACCGAGAGTGTTTGAAGACCCGGATAATCCAGGTAAGATGCGTGCTTACATCATTGGCTCTCATGATGTGCGGTTCCGTGACTATTGTGGGCCGGATATCCGTATGTGGTCGGCACCGGCAGAGAATCTCAACGACTGGAGAGACGAAGGCCCGATATTCACGTACCATATCGACAATCAGTGGGATGTGATGTTCGCTCCGGATCTCGTGGAGGTTCAGCGTACTGGTGGAAAGAAAGAGTATTACCTCTTCCCTCACAGCAGGGGAAACGGCCGTATTGCCTTCGTGGCAAAGAGTGACCGTCCCGACGGCCCGTTCAAGGTCATCAACGCTACCGAGGATGGTCGTGGTGCACTGCGTGGCAGTTTCCTCGGATTCGACCCATCTGTATTTGTAGAGAAAATCACCGACAAGAACGACCCTGACTACAAGATTGGTTTCCGTGCATACGGATTCTGGGGTTTCCAGCAGTCTTCTGCTGCACAGCTCGACCAGGCTACTATGTACAGTATGCGTCCCGGCACCGAGATGATTCCTTATTTCATTCCGGCCAGTTCGCGTTACGGACAGGTGAAGGACCCTCAGGGCACTCAGTATCCTGCACTCTATAAGGAGCAGAATCCAGGTGACTTCAATTTCTTCGAGGCTTCTTCCATCCGTCAGGTAGGAAACAAATATGTCATGGTGTTCTCAGGATATTCCGGTCCTGACTACGGACTTGGAAGTACTAACTCCGCACTCCGCTATGCTTTCGGTGACAGCCCTCTCGGCCCTTGGAGGAGTGGCGGCGTGCTGGTTGACTCTCGTGGAGTGGTCGTAGGAGAAGGTGGTACTAAACTGATCACTACGAATTTCGCTCACAACACACACGGCTCCATCCAGCAGATAAACGGACAGTGGTACGTGTTCTATCACCGTCCTCCACGCGGCTTCGGAAATGCACGTCAGGCAGCTGTGGCTCCTGTTACAATCCAGTGGGACGAGAAATCGGTTGCTGAAGGCGGAAAGGTCGTGATTCGTGGTTACGACGCAATGACCGACAAGGCATGGACAGCAAAGGCTTCCAATGGTGATGAATATACTGGTGCAGAGGTGACTTCAGAAGGCTTCAGCATCTTCGGTCTTCCTCCTTACAGTTCTTATTCTGCTGGCTATGCTTGTTTCGTTACAGGCAACAACTGGATGCAGGACACTTGGGATTGGTGGGAGAACAGTATGATTCTCAAGGGAGTCAACAATGGCGGTATCATAGGATTCAAGTACTTCGGATTCGAGGGGTTGAAGAAGGATACGAAGGGTGTGAAGGCATTCGAGGGAACCAGGAAGGGAAATGGTACCCAGATTGTCGTGAACCTCACTCCGACAACCGACAAGCCTTTCAAGCTCCATGTGATGATGGATTCTCCTTGGAAGGACGGCCAGGAAATCGGAGTCCTTTCCAATACCGGTCATAATGGCGAGAATGTGGCTCTCAAGGTAGATGTGTCGAAGTATGTAGACGGAATCAAGGGCAAGCACGCCATCTATCTCGTAGTGGAATGTGCTGGTGCAACAGCAGAGGAACCTCTCTTCGACATGGATTGCATCGGATTCCAGAAGAAGGGCGACAAGAGTGACTGCCGTATTGCTCATGCTCCGAAGGTGAAGATATTCGTAAACGGTGCGGAACAGACAATTCCTGCTGCCCCAATCCGTTCGACTAATCAGAATGGATATACTGACGTGAGTCATTATCAGGTAACTTGTGAGACCATCACAGATGCCGATAAGGTTACTGCCTATGCCTTGAAAGCAACTCGAGACAGCAATGCCGACGTAAAACTCGAAATCCAGCAACCTAAGAACGGCACAGCCATCGTTACGGCTACTTGCAATGGCAAGCAGAAAATCTATATCGTCAACAAGGAGAAGGAACCGGAACCACGCCGCCGCTGGGGATGGTAAGATATAGATAATGAAAAATGAAGAATGAAAAATGAAAGATGAAAATTTATCCTCAGATTTACGTCAGATTTATGGAAAGATTCAAGGAACGTAGTGACGCCTCTCCAAGAATACGCCCCCAATATTTTTGCGAGATTTAAGGAAAGATGTTTTCGTGAGATTTAAATCCAGTCATAAATCTTATGATAAATTTCGCATAAATGGTAAGGACGATTTAGGTTAAGGCGCTCGTTCCTCGCTTGAATCTTACCTTAAATCCAACATAAATCGAGGTATAAAAAATAAAGTCAAATAATGAATAATGAAGCATTAATATGGAAAATTCAATAAAGATCATATCAGACGGAAACGTCCTGAAATTAGCCGGAAGACTTGAAGGCAATGGGATTGCCGGGCTGGAGACGGCCATGTGCGCAGATAATATCTATACCCTTGACTTTACAGAAGTCAGCAGCGTCAATTTTGCTGCACTGAGAGCCTTGCTCAATCTCCGTAAATCCGGAAAGAAGTTCGGAGTGGTCAATGCCAGCAATGAGGTGGCAGAGTTCTTCGAGGACACTGGCGTTTCGTCATTCATTACTGTATGTCGCAAGCCGAAACCTCTCGATATGAGCAAGTACATTGAGTTCGGACAGAGTTATCTCTCGAAGGCTTACAACAGCACCGACGGTGACTCCATGATCAAGGTCTACGGAGAGAATGTCCCGAGAGAAGTCGTGGAACGCGAGAAGACTGTGGCAAAGGCTGTAATGCTCTTTGGCATCCCGACTCCGCTCGTCGGTTCACTCTATGTCGACGGGAATTTCAAGGGACTCGATTTCGAGCGTATAGAAGGAAAGCGCTCTTTCTCGCGCATCATCTCCGAGGAGCCTGAACGCCTTGAAGAGATGACTGTGCGCTTTGCAAGGATGTGCAAGGAACTCCATTCAAAGGAATGCGACACTACCGTCTTTGCCGACAAGACTTTCTTCTACCGCCAGACAATCCTCAACTGCAAGGAAATCACCGACGAGGAGAGGAAGAAGGCTCTTGCTTTCCTCGACAGCGTTCCTGCAAGGACTACTTGTCTGCATGGTGACATGCAGCTCAGCAATGTGATTACAAATGGTAAGGAAGACCTCTGGATTGACCTCTCTGACTTCGGATATGGAAATCCTATGTTCGATATGGGTATGTGGTACTTCCTTGCACGCCTCAACGCACCGCATCTTACGGAGAACCTCTTCCATTTCGGACCGGACACAATGGACAAGATATGGCCTATCTTCATCAGGGAATACTTTGGTGCCGATACTCCGGAAGAACAGGCAGAGGTCAATGCCAGGATAGTTCCGTTTGCAGCGCTCCACATGCTTTACATTGGTACTGTCTACGGATTTGTGCCAGGCATGGTTGACTATGTCCGCGAACAGATTCTCAAGTGATAGTTCCCTTTTTTGGCACACTTCCCTAATCTCATAGCCTTATTCCGAAGTATGTCCTCCACTTCCATTTGTTGCTGTAGAGGGAGGCTATGTCGTCATCGCCTATGTCATCGAACTGCATTATGAATGAAGTCCCGATGAAGTAGTTCTTCCAATAGTACGTCGGACCTATTCGCAATGTTCCTGCCCAGTCGAGGAACCGGCGTGGCCATGTCCTTTTCCCTACCAGACTTGTGGTCACCTTCTGAGTCTGTCCGTCGACATTCAGGTCGTAGACGTTTGAGTCATATTTCTTCCACAGCATTATGCCAGGAGTAAACGATGCATGTATGAGCCAGTGTTTGTTCGGCACGAAATTATAGGCATAGCCGAGTTTCAGTGTCACATTTCTCATCTTGATTTCGTTCAGCATGTAGTCCAGGTCCTGAGCCAGACTGGGTGTGATGGTCGAGAGGTCGAAGTCCATATTGCCGAACATGCAGCTGATACCGGCAAGCAGACTTCCGGAACTCTTCTTCTGCACCCATGAGTGGGAGAATGCGGCTGGATAGGAGAACCTGCGATTGTTGAAGACGTAATAGAGATTTGCAGAATAACTCTTCAGCCGTGCGTTTTCCCAGTCGAAGACGTCATTGCCTCCTATGAATAGATCGGCGAAGTTCGTGGAACTCCTGAATCGTTTTGCATCAGAATAAGTGATGTCGAGTCCGAATTTGTTGTTGTAGTAGTTGAAGTTAAACTCGGTGTCCTTGCTCTTGCCGAACATCTTCTGCGGATTAAGGGATAATGCCACCGACAAACCTCTGTAGTTTGCACTTATTGCTACCGACGAATTGGGCTTGTTCTCGAAATAGTGAGTGTAGTCGGTACCCTCATACACCTCCAGAGCACTGAAATATGTGGATTTGTAGTCGTATCTCAGTTTAAGTGTCAGTGGCTGGCTTGGCCGGTGTACATAGGCCGTGTCGGTATCTGTCTTCTTTATCCTGAGGAAATAGTCTATGAGACTCAGTGCGTTGCCAATCCTTTCCTTCGTCGACCTTTTTTCCTGCGCATGGCAATAATCTGCTCCTGCACCCCAGATGAGCATACAGAGCAGCATGAGTCGTATTCTGTGTGTCAGTCTCGTCATGATGCAAAGATAGGAAAAAAATTGGATAATGAAAAATGAATAATGAAAAATGACTTCAGAATTATGAATTTATTATTACCTTTGCAGTAAATTTGGAAATAAGGAAGTATGAAAAGGATTCTCTTTGTATGCCACGGAAATATCTGTCGCAGTCCGATGGCTGAGTTTGTCTTCAGGAAAATGGTGAAGGATTGTGGACGTGAGGATGATTTCTATATTGAGTCGGCAGCCGTGTCGGATGAGGAGTACGGCAATCCCATCTATCCACCAGCCAGACGATGCATGAGTCAGCATGGAATCCCGTTCGACTCTTCCAAGACGGCACGCACGATGACTCGCCGCGACTACGAAGCCTTCGACCTTATCATAATAATGGACGGAAGCAATCGTCGCTGGCTGCGATACATCATTGGCGAGGACACTCAGGACAAGGTCCGCATGATGATGTCCTTCGTGGGTGAGAACCGCGATGTTGCCGACCCTTGGTACACCGGTGACTTCGAACGAACCTATCAGGACGTAACAAGAGCCTGCAAATCCCTGCTCAACCAATACTGAAGTCAGTCTGTGATGTACACCGTGACACTTCGGGCGGCTTGTGCACCATAGACGAGTGCACCTTCGATGTCGGCAGTCTTCGACGGTCCGCTGATGAAAGTGCCGAACTTGTAGTCCTTGAAATACTCACCTTTTGCATCACGCTCGGCAATGAGTCCGTAGGCTTCGTGCATGTTGCTTACGACATCCTTGCGCGATACGATTATATTAAGATGTTCGGATTTGAAGAGGAATGAGCGGTCATCCTCCCGTTGCGGAATCCAGATGCATCCGTTTTCTGCAACTGCAATCTCTCCCCTGACAGTCGAACTCTCACCGCGCTCATCTGCCGATGGGGGAGTGTCGAAGCACACCTCTGCACCTGATATGC
>CALELI010000161.1 GCA_937902455.1 uncultured Prevotellaceae bacterium
GCCGGCAAAGGCCTGAATGGGCTCAGCAATGTCGCGTATTCAAAGACGAGCGACACGGACGGTACCGTGACCTTCAACTATACCATGCCGAACGAGTCCTCTGCCTCCAGCCACGAAGATTTGCTCTTCACCACCAAGCATATCAAGAAGGCACAAGCGGGGACAGCCCAGCCCATCACCTTCTACCACATGCTCACGGCACTCCGTTTCAAGGACGGCTATAAGGGTGAAGGACCGAGTGTCAACACCTTCACGAGTGTAACGCTGAAGAGATTGTACAATCAGGGAACCTGCACTTTCTATGCCGATCCAGACTTCAAGAGTGGTGAGGGCATAAAGAAGAGCACAACTTTCAGTTCCGACAATCTATATCAGGTCAACTGGAGCAATCAGTCCAACACTTCACAGGATTACGAGCTTACTTCAGCCGACCAGAACCTCTGGGTGGTTCCTCAATCCGTTGCCGATGACCACAGCATGACCATGGAGGTGAAGTACAAGTTCGGAACTGAAGGCAGTGAGCACACGAAGGATATCACCTTCCCCGCAGGGACCGTGTGGAATGCGGGCGAACGCCACACCTTCAGCATCAACCCCGTCAACGTGGTGCCTGCCGTGACCGTGACGAAATCAACAACCGTTCCCGGACAGTACACCGCCACCATCACCAACACGGGCAACTACCCCGGCTATCTCCGCGCTGCCATCGTCCCCACCTGGACGGACGGCAGCGGCAACGTCATCAACGTGCCGTGGGAGGGAAACATAGAGTTCAGCAATTCCGACTGGGTGTGTAACGATGCCGACGGCTATTATTACAAGAAGACCTATCTGGAGAAAGTGGGTTTATCCACACCGGCTAATAGTTGCACCCTCTCGTTC
Source organism: uncultured Prevotellaceae bacterium (assembly GCA_937902455.1). Lineage (GTDB taxonomy): Bacteria > Bacteroidota > Bacteroidia > Bacteroidales > Bacteroidaceae > Colivivens. The sequence goes on from CALELI010000161.1 coordinate 883, forward strand.
ACCCCAACTGCCTCCTCCACGCCATCGGGTGCAACGTTGAAGGTGGACGTTGCCGTGCAGAGCGTAGCCTCTAAAGACATGAAAGAGGACAATACTGCATCAGCAGACAAGTTCAAAGCCATCGGCTGGAAAAACCACGTCACCAATTAATTCCTCAACCCCATAATCCGTAACCCAAAACATTATGAAAAAGCTATTCAACATACTTCTTCCGTTCGCACTGTTATCCTTTTCATCGGTCATCCATGCAGAGGATGATGCATCGGGTATTGTTGTCTCACAAACCATCAGTAATACACCGGATGCCAATGGACAGTATGCGGTAAGTATCGAAGCGTATGTAAAGGGGAATAAAACTGAAATAGATGAATATGTCTATGAAAAACTTGATGAAGCTGATTATGGAGTAGGCAATATGCCTGACCCAGACGAAGATAAGTTATATGAATACCTAAATTTCGCCTCTCTTACAGAACTGGAAAATTATATTAAGGCTGACTACATTAGTAAGTCTATGACATTTTTTGTGTCATCAACTAAGTATACTTTTAGTAAATTCAGGAAAACAGACCTATATTGTTCCAGTGATGAAAAAAATTATTATCATGTATATGTGAGTGTGGATGAAAGTGGAAATTATGTGGTTTTTGCATACGCAACAAAAGAAGATCTATCAGATTTAACAAAATTATGTAATCCGACTATGCATAATACTAAAATAAAACTTGCAAATATGAATCTAACCTTATACAAAAAAGTTAAGACGAGCACAACATCTTGGAATCCGATGTATAGCACCCTTGGTACCTCATCCACCATTTCTGCAACTTTCGACGGTTTTGTCATTCCCTCTGGAGCAACCATCACAAAACAGACTGCCGACTGCACTTCCTATTCAGAAGAAAGTGGCACAGCAACTTTTGGCTCTGCCTCAACCATACCAACAGTTTCGGCAACACGTTCTGACGATGGCAGTACAATAACCATTTCTGGCTTTGATTTTTCCGGCAACTTCTGCGGCGGCCCTGCTGCTGACAGCAAATACATGGGCAAGAAACTCATAGTCACCTTCCCCGTTGCCACTACCGTCAGCAACACAGGAGGCAGTGCAATGACGGTGGTGAACACTGTCACCGTCACCAATCAGAACAGTCAGCCCGTCACGGGATTAACCCCCTCAACAGCAACGCTCGACCTCCCCAACCTCACCATTAAGGCATCAGGTGTGAATACAAATGATAACTGCATCTTCACCGTCTCCGGTACTGCCGGAAGTAGTTGGAATAAGACATTCACCGTGATGACTCATGGCACTACCCCCGTGAAACTGCAAGCCCTACCCGCTGGCACATACACCATCACCCCAAAGTCATGGCCGTGGACATACAACCTGCCCGATCCAAAAAATAATGTTACGCTCTCTGGCGCGGGGCGTACTGAAACCTTCAATTTCACGTCCAAGGCTATCACCACCCCTCATCACGGTGAAGCCTCAGCCAGTACCCCCGCCAACTAAGGCAACGTAACACCTGCCAGCACCCTCAACGACACCCATCCAAACGATATAGAGATAGAATCATGGAAGAACTTCATACCGCCATACCAACCGTAGCAGAACAAAACAGCACCCCCCTCACTTCAGGCCGACTGCCCTATACATCCCCCGTGACTCTCGCCGCCGACACCGAGCCCGCCCTGTTCATCTGCCAGTCCGTACGCGATGGCGTCAAGTTCCAATCTTCGATTCAAGTCAACGATTTAGTTGAAAGAGATGAAGCATACCCGCAGAATGACTTCACCTTCGATGACTTCGGCAACTAAGCTTTGATGAATCATTTGGAAATAAAGTAATCTATCTAAAAGATATCAATGGAAATATTTCAAATGCACTTAGCTTAAAAGGTGAAAAGATTGATTTTACCCTTCCAAAGATTATAGGAGCAGTTGCTAACGAAG
>CALELI010000162.1 GCA_937902455.1 uncultured Prevotellaceae bacterium
ATTCTAACCCATTGTTATGCTTCTCTATTAAAACGGTGAATTTTTAGAACCCACCATAAATTATTTGGGCGTAATAATGAATTAAAGGATGTATATTTGGCAGTTTTGAAAAAGATTCCAGAAAAGAATCCACCTCTTGTGTCTTCAGGAACCCTTCCTGAGCCTCCATAATTGCGATGTACTGCATGAAATATGACATGCCATTCCATTCTGTATATTTATTCAACATATCATTTTGCTCAACAATGCAATCAAGAAACCCATTGTCCGAAATGAAATACTTATTATTCAAATCCCTCATAAACTGAACATTTCTCATTAATTGACAGAAAGAATAAAAAGAATTATACATAAAATATACCGGATTCACTGGATTTAAGTCTCGTATCACACTAAAGTCTTGTCTTGATGTCATTAATGCAGCAAACTCTGGATATGAATATTCATGAAAATAATTGTAATACTGTTTTTCAGATTCAATTGTGGTATAGACCCATAGCCTGTAATAATCCCTGTCGAAGATTATTTTATTGTAATACAGAGACTTTTCCGTTTCATTAAAACTATATTTCCAAGAAATATATTTGAACATCCGCATTCGCTGCTGAAACAATGAGTCTATATGTTGCAGATACATCTCTGGACCGATTTTTCGTAATAAACTTGTAGTTGATTCCATGATGTCACCTGGATAATTATTCATCAATGTATGGAATGTTTCTTTACCACTTGCGTTTTCTATAACACTCTCTTTCCACTTGTTCTTTTCGTCAGCACAAAACGATATGTGGTCTCCTGGGCGTATAAAAATATTCCATCCAATTTTCTGCATTTTATCGTCACATATTACAGCCCAGACAGGATGATCTAAATTAAGTGTCATTGAAAATGAACCGTCTTGCTGAATACAACACCGACCATCCTTAGCATTGTCCGAATTAGGGGAAAGGTCCGAATAGCGTAAATACAGCATTTTTGTATTACTATCATTTGCAGCGGGATTGATGAGTCTACCTTTTATCGTGGTTAAAGCATTTTGATATATACCATTAATATTTTCTCTATCGATGTGTCCCTGACCTGCATCTGGGATAATCATCTCATACGACACATCATGTATTCCATATAACCCGATGCTATTGGGGTCTATTAAGTCAATCACATCACGTCCTTTTGCAATCGGTGGAAATCTCAGGTCTATAACTGTATCGGAGTTAATTGTTATTGGAGTGTCCAACATTTCGCTATTACGAACAGGAAACCTTTCACCCTTCATATTTGATAAATACATATTAGACGAAAAGCGTACCTTGCCTACAGAACCTTTTTTCAGGCATAATGATATAGTGGTTGAGCTTTTTTCAAAGCAGACATTTACAACGCTGATGTAATCAGTGCTTGAAACGTATGTTTGAGGATTGAAGTATTGCATTGCCTTGCTGGAAATCCCTGTTGAAAACAGGATGCATATTAAAATCTTTTTCATAAATTTACATTTTGATTGTCAACTAATTTTATAAAATCTCTGTTCTTTTCATAATCATGAAATGATTTAATTAAGACATGTGGATTGAATGATTAGAATTTTTCTGCAAATATACGCTAGTTCCGTTGAGTAACAAAATAGTCCCTAACCAAATAACTCCCATATAGCACTATCCCGCATTTGTAACACTTTGACAAAGTTTGGCTTACCTAAAATAGTTCACAAAGAATTCACATCGGGCATTCCCGGAGTCTCTTTGAGCCTTTTCGCTGGGTAAACAGGGGGCTGTCCCTTGTGAATCTCAGAAAGACGTATAGTCATTCTCCCACGATTACTTTCCCGTCCTTCGAGATTCCTTCGGCAGAGATATACAGTGAAGAGCATGATGAGTTGTTCCAGAATTCAACTGTAGCCTTGCCGTCTTTGTCTGTCCAGATGTTTGGATTCCAGTAGATGGTCCTTCTGAAATCTTCCATTGGTGGGAGTACACTATAGTCATTCATCTGGAATGTCTCACGCTCGGTGTAACTCTGGAAATGTGTCTTCCTCAGTCCTTTCTGGCTTTCGGTCGATACTGTCGGATGTGTGTATAAAAAGACTGTCACCGCATTTGCTGTAGCGTCACTGCTGTTGAGATATGGCAGTGAGGCGTTGATGTCCTCTGATATGTATATGGATTTCACGTCGTTGAGAAAGCGCGGAAAGGCTTCAATGGTCGGCTTGAGGACGAGCCAGTTCTGATATTCCCCTTCGCGGTGTTCGTCGGGGACGAGCTTGAACGAACCGGCAGAAGTCATGCCGGCATATCTGTTGTTGAGAATCCATATTATCGGCCTGCCTTTGTAGGAATAGCCGTCACGATAGATGTTCACACTCTTTCCGGTATTTGTCTGCATCAGGAAATCCGTTTCTATCGTACCTTCATCAATGGGTGGCATTTGTGGATCATGCGGATAATATCCCTCCTCTGGCAGGGCATCTCTGAAGAATTCATTGACGGATGCCAGCCATGAATATACCCAGGGCTGTTCTTTTCCTTCATCTGCTATCTTGTCGGAAGCCCTGTCGCAGTCATAGTACACCGTCGAATACTCAAATCCTCTGTTTTCGCTATACCATGTTACATGGTTCGGATCTCCGAGAATCCTTCTGGTCTTCTTTATCGTCACGGTAGGGAGCAGGTTGTTCTGGTCAGTACGATATATCGGCTGGTTGCGTGCAGAATCACCTGCCTGATGACTGGCTGTCCCGTTGCCGGTTTCCAGCAGGGTCATGCCATTCTTTGGCAACATCTCGGTCTCTGCCTTACTGAGGAACCTTGGTTCTGGCGCAAAATGCCTGTCAAGCGTAATCCAGTAGTTCTTTCTCCTGTCATCCTTCTTGGTGAAGAGCTGCAGGTTATAGTCTCCGTCGAAGACATTCACAACCTTGAAGAGGAACTTTCCGTCTTTGTCAGTTACTCCCTTCCCTGTTGCCGTCTGCCCTTTTCTGTTGAACATATAGGCGTTGACATTTACAAACGATGGCTTATCCTTGCTGGACTTTGACTTCAGTTGCCCTTTCAGATACAATCCGTCCTCGACTTCCTGCCTCATCTCGCGGCTGCTCTCTCCCGTCATGTCGGTCCAGACGTATCGTTTCCATCCCTGCACCATCATCAGTAAGTCTGCATTCTGGCGATGACGCACATCATCTGCCTCGAAATAATACTCAGGATGACTGACATATCCTCTTACCTCGCTTCCTAGAAGCAGATAAGTCGCGATGTCGCCATATCTGCCGTTCACACACGATGCAGCATCTGTGGCGGAGAGGGAAATCCTGCTGTTCGCCCTGCCGTGGAGTGCCATGCTGACTTTTCCGTAAGGCCTGAGTCCGGATGACTGCATCGTGATGCCGATGCTGTCAGTCTCTCCGTGTGGATAGACGAAGAACAGCCTCTCGCAAAGAGGATGACCATCAGGAGAAAAGACTATCAGCTCATTCACTCCTCCCCTGAAATCCTTACGATAGAATGTCCGTTCGTATTGTCCCGCTGCGGTGAACGTGTCGCACAGTTCAAATTCGCCTTCGCTCATTATGGCAAATGCCAGCACCTTGTTCATGATTGAATCTGTATTGCATACTGACAATGCCATGAAGTCGTCATCATTGTTGTCTATCCTGACCACACAGCCTTCATTGATAACATCGGGAAGAGCGACATCTATGCTGTCGCCGGAGTCGTCTATGACCTTGATGTTCTGCCCTGAACATTCAGGTACGACATCGGTGATTCCCCTGAATGTCTCTTCGCCATCCTTCATTACAGTATACGCCACCCGGCTTGCAAGTCCCCTGACCAGGTTTCCACCCTCTGGATACAGATGTACTCTCTTCCTGTCTTTCTTCTCTTGATGGTTATCATTGTCGGATTGCCGACGATTATCGGGAAGCCTGTTCTTATATGACTGCCAGTCCAGACTTGGATTGCCGTAGTCACCTGGATGCTTAGGTGAGGCAAAGACTGGTACGACACGGGAGAACGCACAGTCTCCATCCCAGTTCATCATGTAGCGCGTATAGGCACGGATTTCGTAGAATCCGCTTGTGAGAATGCTGTCGAGGTGAATCTGTCCGTTAGCTTTGCCGTAATTAATCGGGAACTTGTGGCTTTGCACTATATCTCCACTGGGATTCAGAAGGTCAACATAGAGGACTCGGGATAAATCCGAATCACGAAATCCGAAATCCGGACTGCCAGTTCTTTTCTCGCTTTTATTGAATCCGCATTTGGTGACGTATGCTGCAAACCATATCGTCTCCCCCTTGAAATATCCAGTGTTGTCCAGATGCAGGTACACCTTCTCCTGCGGATATTGAGAATAATATTTCACGACACGCCTCATCACATCCATCACCTCGTTTTTTGCTTCTCGCCTTGACAGCTGAGGCTTATTCTGGCAATATGCATAGCCAGATACGAGAATTAGAAAAGTTGTTAGCAATGCAATATGACGATACTCTCTATTCATTGATTATTGATGGTTCAGATAGAAATATAGTCATTCTCCTACGATTACTTTCCCGTCCTTCGAGATTCCTTCTGCAGAGTATTGTATCTGGGTGGCGGACAGGTTGTTGTAGAAGATAATCTTTGCCTCGCCGTTCTCGTCGGTCTTCACGTTCGGCTCCCAGTAGAGGGTGCGACGGAGGTTCTCGAGCGGAGGAAGCACGCGGAGGTCCTCCATCGTGAATGTCTCTGGCTTGTTGTAGCCTTGGAAGTATGTCCTACGAAGTCCCTTCTGACTTTCGGTGGTGAATCTCTGCTGACGGTAGATGTAGATTCGTACTCTTGTCTTTTCTTCTTTTGGACTCCAAGGAACTATGTAAATGGCTTTCACTTCATCCATCCATAACGGAAATTCAACAATTTCATCGAATGGGTTTTGCCTGACAAGATGAAAGAAATGCCCTTCATCGCTAATGTATGTAGCTAGTCCATTGTCAATAATCCAGTGAATCTCTCTGCCTCCGTATGACATGTGTCCTTCCCATACATCCTTCACGTTTTTTTCTTCTTCCTCATCTAGTTTTTTTGTTAATTCAAAGTAGGTTGTTTTACGAGGCAAGTCAAGACATTCTGGGTTGTTGAACATTGGATTTCGCTTTGCAAGGAATTCAAATGTATTAGGAACGGGGGCTCCTCCGTCAAGAATCCTCTCGAGTTCTTCCTGTATGTTGTAGTAGACCGTAGCCCAGTGACGTCCTTCTCTCTGATTGTACCACTGGATATTGTCGTCACTTGTCCAATATCTCCTTGCCTTTACAGTAACCTGAGGAATGACATGAACCTTCTCAGCATAGTTGAGAGGAGCCTCCTCTAAATCTCCCCCAGAAGGGAGAGACTTTTTATTGAAGAGGTTTGCAGGGCCTTTCTGAATCAGTTTCGTCTCGTTCGGGGTAATAAACCGTGGAGTTGGCGCAAACTGGCGATCAATGCCGACATGGAAGGTCTTGCGCTTGTCGTCTATCTTCGTGAACATCTGCAATGCCCACTCGCCGCTCACGTCAGGCACTTTTATTATATAGTTGCCGAGAGAGTCGGTCATGGTCGAGCCTCGCAGGTTCTGTCCATCCCTGTTGTACATGTACATGTCCATGCCGACATTCTTCACAGGGTTCCTCTTCCTGTATTCCTTCAGCTGTCCGTAGAGATACAGCCCGTCCTCTATCGGCTGTGGGTTCTCGAAACCCTTCAGTCCGCTCATCAGTTCCC
>CALELI010000163.1 GCA_937902455.1 uncultured Prevotellaceae bacterium
CCCTTCTGGCTGTTGCGGAGAATGAACTCATCCTTCCACTGTCCCATCTTCTCTCCACGCCAGCACAGCACGGCCCCATCGTAGAGGCTCAGTTCCTGATTAGGTATGACCAGGCTCTCGTCTATTCCCATCACCTTTCCGAAACCCTCACATTCCGGACAAGCACCCATAGGCGAATTGAAGGAAAAGAACTGTTCAGTAGGTTCCTCGAAGGTGATTCCGTCGGCTTCGAAGGCAAGCGAGAACTCATGCACGTCATAGTCCACCTCAGTCGTCCCCATAGTCTTGAAGAATTTCAGGACACACTTACCATGTCCTTCATAGATGGCTGTCTCGCACGAATCCAGCAGATGGGTGACGGTTTCCTTATCATCCCTCGCCACGATTCTCGCAATGACGAGATAAGTCTTTCCGTCAATCATCTCCGTCCTCGTCAGTCCCTGCTGGGCATATATCTCCAGTTGCTGTTCCTCGGTCCTCCCAGCGTGGCATACCAGCGGACAGAGAACCTTGAACCGCGTTCCTGGCGCATAGGTCTTCATGCAGTCTACCAGGTCTTCAGGAGAGTTCTTCTTCACTTCCTTGCCACTCACCGGCGAGAACGTATGACCTGCCCTTGCGAAGAGCATCCTCATGTAGTCGTATATCTCAGTCGTCGTACCTACCGTGCTTCGCGGATTCCGGCTCGACACCTTCTGTTCTATGGCGATGGCAGGAGGTATTCCCTCTATGAAGTCACATTCCGGCTTGTTGAGCTTGCCCATGAACTGACGGGCATAGGTAGAGAGCGACTCCACGTAGCGTCTCTGTCCTTCGGCATAAAGGGTATCGAATGCCAGCGACGACTTGCCACTGCCACTCACGCCAGTTATCACCACGAACTGTCCCCGCGGAATCTCGACATCAATATTCTTCAGATTATTGACCCTGACACCCTTAAGCCTTATATTCTCACTATTCACTTTTCACTATTCACTATTCACTCTGAGCTCTGCTCAGTTACAGTTCTGCCTCCTTCAGTCTCTCAGCATTCTCCGCCACGATAAGGTGGTCTATGCAGTCCTGGATGTCTCCGTCCATGAAGGCACTGAGATTATAGATTGTGTAGTTGATTCTGTGGTCAGTGATTCGTCCCTGAGGATAGTTATAGGTACGTATCTTCGCACTTCTGTCACCCGTCGACACCATGGTCTTCCTTCTCGATGCAATATCGTCGATATATTTCTGATGCTCACGGTCATATATGAATGTACGCAGACGAGCCAGTGCACGTTCCTTGTTCTTTGGCTGGTCACGAGTCTCGGTACATTCCACGAGGATTTCCTCCTCCACTCCAGTGTTCGGATTCCTCCACATATACCTGGCCCTGACACCCGACTCCACCTTGTTGACGTTCTGTCCTCCGGCACCACTCGAACGGAACGTATCCCATTTGATTGCACCCTCGTTGATTTCCACGTCGAACGCCTCTGCCTCAGGCAGTACTGCCACCGTTGCCGCACTGGTGTGGACCCTGCCCTGAGTCTCAGTCACAGGCACCCTCTGCACACGGTGGACCCCCGACTCATATTTCATCGTGCCATACACACCCTCGCCAGTCACGCTGCACACGATTTCCTTGAATCCTCCGGCAGCACCCTCCGAGAAACTGGATATGGTGATTTTCCAGCCCTTCTGCTCACAGTATTTCGAGTACATCCTGAAGAGGTCGCCCGCAAACAGTGCAGCCTCGTCACCACCCGTACCGCCACGGATTTCGAGCACCACATTCTTGCCGTCTTCCGGATCGGCAGGAACGAGCAGGAGCTTTATCTCCTCCTCCAGTTCAGGTATGCGTCTTTCAGCCTCAGCCAGTTCCTCACGCGCCATTTCCTTCATCTCAGGGTCAGGGTCACTCTGAATCATCGACTTTGCCTCTTCGGCATTCTGGAAACACTGAATATATTCTTTCCTGGCAGCCATGAGGTTACTCAGTTCCTTGTACTCCTTTGTCAGTTTCACGTAACGCTTCTGGTCACCAATCACGTTCGGGTCTGTAATCAGCGTCGACACCTCTTCGAATCGACTCACAAGCCCCTCAAGTTTCTCAAGCAAGTTATTTTCCATTCGTCCTGATTTGAATTTTGGTGACAAAGATACGAATAAAAATGAATAATGAAAAATGAAAAATGAAAAAACAAAATAAATCAGCATTTATTTTTATTTCAGTACCTGCAATATCGGCTGCACCTCGGCATAACTTAAGTAAACTTAGTTCTGCACTCGGTTTGCACGATATTTCCGAGCGTGAGTACCTTGCGCGTAGCGATAGTACGATTAAGGGGGCACTGATAAACCCCAGTGTCTTGCTCCCTATATTATGGCCATCATGTCCAGACACAGCGCAGGTGGAGACCTGCACAAATGCTCGACAAGGTCTACGTGAGCAGCCAATAAGGTCAGAACTATCTCTCAACAAGGTCCGGACAATCTGAGAATAAGGTCAACGCATTAATAAGGGAATGATAAATGCATTAATAATGCAACTGTAAATGCATTAATAATGCAATTGCTTATCCATTAATAATGCATTGGCCTTATTCTCCGTTTGCCTGAACCTTATTGTCTGCTCATGTGGATGTTGCTGACAGCTTGGACGGGCCTTGCTGACGGTTAGGATTGGGGATATTCTCTGTTTGAGTGGCTCATGATGACATCATGGTGACTTTCTGACCACAGGTTCCGAATCCCTTCCCTTCAAGGAGAGGTTAGTAATTTGCCTTTACAAATAAAAGTTCTCGTCCATTTATTTTGTATTTCGCTCGCTTATTCGTACTATCGCTCGTTTCCTCGCGCAAGACACTCACGCTCGGAAATATCGTGCAGCCGATATTGAAAGTACTGAAAAACTCAAATAAATTTGGTTTTTTCTTTTTTCATTATTCATTATTCATTTTTATTTACTATCTTTGTATTTCAAATGAAGAAGATACTTACTTTTATACTTATCGCCGTGGCCACTTGTGCCTATGCACAGGATTTCGACCGGTATTTCGAGGACAACACTCTCCGAATAGACTATATCTTTGGCGGTGACAGTGCCAGACAGTATATCCACATGCAGCAGCTCTACAAGCAGCCTCAATGGGCAGGACGCAGGGCGCGGCTCTCCGAGATGTTCCTGCAGGGGAATGCCCAGATAAAGGTGTTCGACCATGCATCAGGCAAGCTTATCTACGTCCACACCTTCTCTACCCTCTTCCAGGAATGGCTCAACGAACTGGAGGCGACGAAACTCAGCAAATCCTTCGAGGCAAGCTACAACATCCCGTTCCCGAAGTCGAAAGTAGACGTTCAGATTACTCTCACCGACAAATACAACAAAGTGATGAGCAGCCTTACCCATCTCGTTGACCCGAAGGATATCCTCATCCGCAAGATTGGCGAGAACGGCATACCTTATAAATACATAGTAAAGAACGGCAGCATCACCGACTGCGTGGACATTGCCATCGTGGCAGAAGGTTACACAAGGGAGGAACAGGAAAAATTCTATCAGGATGCCCAGCGTGCCGCTGACGCCCTGCTGAGTCATGAGCCATTCAAGAGCCTGAGCAAGAAGTTCAACATAGTGGCAGTGGGTGCTGAATCGAGAGAAAGCGGTCCGTCGGTTCCCCGCAACGGAATCTGGCACGAGACGGCATGCTCGTCACACTACGACACATTCTATTCCGACCGTTATCTCACAACCGAGAAGGTCCACAACCTCTTCGACCTCCTCAGCGGAGTTCCGTTCGAACACGTCATAGTGCTTATCAACTCGTCGCTCTACGGAGGCGGAGGAATATACAACCAGTGGATGTGCACTACATCCAACCACCCGACATTCAAGCAGGTGCTCGTACACGAATTCGGACATTCCTATGCAGGACTGGCTGACGAATACGACTATGGCGACAGTCATGTTCTCTGGTACCCACCAGAGGTTGAGCCGTGGGAGCCAAACATCACCACCCTCAAGGACTTCGGCTCGAAATGGAAAGACCTCATCCCTGACGGCACACCGGTTCCAACCACACGAAACACCCCTGCAGGCCGTACGACTCGCCCTACCAACACAGAATATTTCCGCAATCTCGGCAGGAACGACCTCACACAGAAAGTCGGAGTATTCGAAGGAGCAGGCTACCAGCCAACAGGAGCCTACCGCCCTGCAGAGCTCTGCAGGATGAAGGTCAACGAAGTGGATGACTTCTGCCCTGTCTGCACAAGGGCAATCAAGCGAATCACAGAATTCTATACAGCAAAATAAGAGAATATGAAACAGCATCAGATTGGAAAGACAGGCATGACGGTGTCGGCGCTCAGTTTCGGAGCATCGTCGCTCGGAAGCGTGTTCCACGAGACGAAGGAGGCAACAGCCATCCAGGCTGTATTCACAGCCATCGAGAGCGGTATGAACTTCATCGACGTATCGCCTTACTACGGCCACTACAAGGCAGAGACAGTTCTCGGCAAGGCTCTCAAGGAGCTGCCACGCGACAAGTATTTCCTTTCCACAAAAGTCGGCCGCTACGGCAAGGACGGAGTCAACACATGGGATTACAGCGGACGACGTGCACAGGAAAGTGTGTATGAGAGCATGGAACGCCTCAACGTGGACCACATCGATCTCATAAACGTACACGACATAGAATTTCAGTCGAACCTCCCAGGAGGACTCCAGAAGGTGGTAGACGAGACTCTCCCAGCCCTCGTGGAACTTCGCGAGAAGGGAGTGGTAAGCCATGTCGGCATCACCGACCTCCAGCTCGAGAACCTCAAGTGGGTAATCGACCATTGTCCGGCAGGTACGGTGGAGTCGGTTCTCAACTTCTGCCATTTCTGCCTCAACGACGACAAGCTCACCGACTTTCTCGATTACTTCGAGGAAAAAGGTATCGGAGTCATCAATGCATCGCCACTCTCCATGGGACTTCTCACCATGCGCGGAGCACCCGACTGGCATCCAGCACCGGCTCCACTCATGGACGCCTGCAGGAAGGCTGCACAGCACTGCGAGGCCAAGGGCTACCCTATCGAGAAACTGGCTATGCAATATTCAGTGAGCAACGACAGGATTGCAACCACGCTCTTCTCGAGCGCCAATCCCGACAATGTGCGTCGCAACGTGGAATGGGTAGAGGAAGAAATCGACTGGAATCTCGTACAGGAAGTACAGGAAATCATCGGTGAACAGAAGCGAGTTTCATGGAAGAACACATAATCATCGATGCCCACTCCCATCTGTGGAGGGAGGCAACATGCCCAGACGCACGTCCGCTGGAGAATAACCCCAGCCGGAGCATGTTCTTCGGCGAGGAACGCCAGATGCTCCCACCGTTCATGATCGACGGCAGGAACACGGCAGAGGTATTCCTCTCCAATATGAACTATGCCCAGGTGGCGGCAGCTGTAGTAGTGCAGGAAATCATCGACGGAAACCAGGACGACTATCTCTCGGAAGTGCAGGAGCGCTATCCAGACCGTTTCCTATGCTGTGCACTGCTCACCAGTCCTGATGCCGTCATTCCCCGACGGTTCAAGGGCGTAGCCATGCCTGGTCACCGCATCAACGAGAGTCTTCATTCCTTCCTACCGCTCTTCAAGGAGATGGAAGCCAACGGACAGATACTCTCCATGTGTCTGGGAGACGACAAACACCAGATAGGCGAGATGCGCGAAGTCATTCAGGAATGTCCCGAACTCAGGATTGCAATAGGCCATTTCGGAATGGTCACTACACCGAGCTGGGAGTCGCAGATACTCCTTGCCCGCTACAAGAACGTGATGATAGAGAGTGGTGGCATCACATGGCTCTTCAACGACAACGGCTATCCATATCCCGAAGCCATCAAGGCTATCCGCAAAGCAGCTGACATGGTTGGAATGGACAAACTCATGTGGGGTTCCGACTATCCAAGAACCATCACGGCCATCACCTACAGGATGTCGTACGACTTCGTACTGAAAGCATCATGCCTCACCGATCTGGAAAAGGCTCAGTTCCTCGGAACGAACGCAATACGTTTCTACGGATTCGACCAGACAAGATTTCCGCAACTGCCGTACATCAAGAACATGAGCGAAAACTGAGCAGAACTCAGAGTAAAAAGATAATAGTGAATAGTGAAAAGTAAATTATATGAAATCAATTCAGATCACAAAGCCATTTGAGATGGGAGTCATCGGCCTGCCATCTGCAGACATAAAGGACGACGAAGTCCTTATCAAGATAAATTATGTAGGTTTCTGCGGAAGTGACCTCAACACTTTCCGTGGAGGCAATGCCATGGTCACCTACCCTCGCATACCGGGGCATGAAATCGGTGCCACAATAGAACGTATCGGCAAGAACGTTCCAGCTGGATTCTCCGTAGGACAGACCGTCACAGTCAATCCATACACCAACTGTGGACACTGCGATGCATGCCACAACAACCGTGTCAATGCCTGCGAGAACAACGAGACACTCGGAGTTCAGCGCGACGGTGCCATGAGGGAGTACATTGCCCTCCCCTGGCAGAAAATCATCCCTGCCGACAGAATTTCTCCGCGCGACGCAGCACTCGTAGAACCTCTCAGCGTGGGATTCCATGCCGTTGACCGCGGACAGGTCACCGACTCGGATGTAGTGATGGTCATCGGATGCGGAATGGTTGGACTCGGCGCAGTGGTGCGCAGCGTTCTCCGCGGAGCAACAGTCATAGCAGCCGACATAGATGATGAGAAACTCCAGCTCGCCAAGAATCTCGGAGCAGCATACGGCTACAACACACTCAATCCGAAGGAGGAAATCCCTACCCCGTCTGTAATCATCGAGGCTGTGGGGTCAGTACCGACATATCAGCTTGCCATCAACACAGTCGGATTCACAGGCCGTGTAGTATGCATCGGTTATGCCAAGACCGACGTCACACTCCCTACATCACTCTTCGTGAAGAAGGAGCTCGACATCCGCGGTTCACGCAATGCCACTCCAAAGGACTTCGAGGCAGCCATAAAGTACATCGAGAAGACTGACCAGCAGACCATCGACACATTCATCTCCGCCATCACCACTCTGGAAGCAGCCCCAGCAGCTATGCAGCAATGGCATGAAGCCCCAGGTAAAGTGTTCAGGATTCTGGTCAATTTTACTGGCAAGTAGGTTTTAGGTTAAAGGATAAAGTTTAATAAAATAGTAAATTCACTTCTTATGTCTAAAGTAGTAACCAAACAATTCCTCGTCCCCTTCATACTCATAACGAGTTGCTTTGCACTCTGGGGATTTGCAAACGACATCACCAACCCGATGGTGAAAGCTTTCTCAAAGATTTTCCGCATGAGCGTCACCGAAGGTGCCCTTGTTCAGCTGGCATTCTATGGCGGATACTTCGCAATGGCATTCCCTGCCGCCATCTTCATCCGCAAGTACTCCTACAAGGCTGGCGTACTCGTAGGACTCGGACTCTATGCCGTAGGCGGACTTCTATTCTGGCCGGCAAAGGAGATAGGCATCTACGCCTTCTTCCTCATATCCTACTTCATCCTCACCTGCGGACTCTCGTTCCTCGAGACCAGCTGTAACCCTTACATCCTTGCAATGGGCGACGAAGAGACATCCACACGGAGACTCAACTTCGCACAGTGCTTCAACCCATGTGGTTCCATACTCGGTATGTTCGTGGCAATGAACTTCATCCAGGCACGTCTCGACCCACGCGGAGCCGACGAACGCGCACTCCTGTCCGACACCGACTTCGAGGCACTCAAGCAATCCGACCTCTCCATCCTCGTCACTCCGTACCTCCTTATTGCTGCAGTCATCATAGTCATCATGCTCGTCATCCTCTTCGCCAAAATGCCGAAGAACGGCGAAGACAACCATGACATCCGATTCTGGTCAACCATAAAGCGTATCTTCTCCATCGGTTACTACACCGAAGGCGTCGTAGCACAGTTCTTCTATGTAGGAGCACAGATTATGTGCTGGACCTTCATCATCCAGTACGGAACCCCAATCCTTCAGGGCCAGGCACCAAACGGATTCGAGCAGTGGCTCCTCTCCATACTCCACTACGACACCCCTGCCGTCCTCGACGAGCGGGCTGCAGAAGTTCTCTCACAGGGCTATAACATTCTTGCAATGGCATTCTTCATCGTAAGCCGATTCATCTGTACATATCTCATGAAGTACCTCAATCCAGGACTTATGCTGACCATCTTCGGTACGATTGCAATGGTACTCCTCTGCGGAGTCATCTTCTGCACAGGCCGTGACGGGCTCTACTGCCTCGTCGGCATCAGCGGATGCATGAGCCTCATGTTCCCTACCATCTATGGTATTGCGCTCAAGGGTCTCGGCGACGACGCCAAGTTCGGAGCAGCCGGACTTATCATGGCTATCCTCGGCGGTTCGGTACTGCCTCCACTCCAGGCCTCCATCATCGACCTCGATGCAACAAACCCATCCACATCATCCATCACATACACTAACCTCTCATTCATCCTACCACTTGTATGCTTCCTTGTCGTCGCCATATACGGCCTCCGCATGAGAAAGAGATAAGGGATATTCCTCATAAAAAAGGCTTCACTTATTTGTGGAGCCTTTTGTTTTTGTAACGTGTGAGTTCGTCGCTGACACAGTCAACGACCCAGCCGATGATGAAGACATCGTCGACCCAACCGCCGACGGGGATGAAATCAGGCAATGCGTCCACAGGCGTGACAAGATAGATAAGACCCGCCACTACGACAAGGAGATTCTTGAGTTCATAGTCGTTGTAACGATGGGTGAAGCAATCCCTGACAAGAGAACCAAGAATCCTGATGTCGTCGCGTGCTTCCTTCAATCCACTCTTCGTGGCAAGACGGGAAGCCTTAGACAATAGCTGGTTCATCTTCTCTGGATCCTGCGCATATACCCTGGCAATACGTATCAACCGTGAGAATATCTTGAGTGCACGAACTTTCATATCAAATAGTTTTCATCGAAAGCGACAGACGTTGACGGGAAATATCGACAGAAAGTACACGAACCTGTACATGCTGGTGAAGGCTGACGACTTCTGTAGGGTCCTTGATGTAGTGGTCGGCAAGTTCGGAGATGTGTACAAGCCCCTTCGTATGAACTCCCACATCCACAAAACAACCGAAATTGGTGATGTTCGTGACTATACCTGGAAGAACCATCCCCTCGCGTACATCCTGAAGTTCATGGATTTCACGAGAGAACTCGAATGCCTTAAGTTGCTCACGAGGGTCACGACCCGGCTTGTCGAGCTCAGCCATGATGTCGTTAAGAGTCGGGAGTCCGATGGTGGACGTGACATACTTGCGCACATCAATCTCTGACCGTTTCGACTTGTCGGCAAGGAGTTCTGCCACAGTACAATGATGATCGGATGCCATTCGTTCCACTACTGGATAACTCTCAGGATGAACGGCAGAGTTGTCGAGTGGCTGAGAGCCTCCTGATATACGAAGGAATCCGGCACACTGCTCAAAGGCTTTTGGACCGAGTTTCGGTACTTTCAGGAGTTGTCGACGTGAGGTGAATGCACCGTTCTCTGCACGATAATTGACGATATTCTGTGCAATGACAGGCCCCAAACCGGAAATATAGGTAAGCAGATGCTTGCTTGCCGTATTAAGGTTGACACCGACCTTATTCACACATGATATGACCGTCTGATCGAGTGAGTGGCGGAGTGCCGTCTGGTCGACATCCTTCTGGTACTGTCCCACTCCAATGGAATTAGGGTCAATCTTCACGAGCTCAGCCAACGGATCCATGAGCCGGCGCCCGATAGATACTGCTCCGCGGACAGTAACATCATAGTCAGGAAATTCCTCGCGTGCCACCTTTGATGCAGAATAGATTGATGCCCCATCTTCGCTGACCACAAAGACCTGAACAGACTGAGGCAGATTGAGCTGACGGATGAATGCCTCCGTCTCGCGGCTGGCTGTGCCATTACCTATGGATATTGCCTCAATCTTATATTGTCGGACGAGAGTCCATATCTTGTTGCCTGCCAACTTATGTTCACTCCTTGGTGGATGAGGATAGATTGCCTCATTGTGAAGGAGATTGCCTTCAGAATCAAGACACACAACCTTACATCCAGTACGGAATCCCGGATCGATGGCAAGTACACGCTTCTGGCCGAGAGGTGCGGACATGAGGAGCTGTTCGAGGTTCTTGACAAATATGCGTATAGCCTCCTCATCAGCCTTTGCCTTGGAAGAATTTGCAAATTCTGTCTCGATGGCAGGACGGAGAAGTCGTTTGAATGAATCATCAACGGCTTCGGACACACACTGGGACGAGTCGCTACGACCATGAACAAACTGTAGATGGAGACGTTCGAGACAGAGATCGTCGTTGCCTGTGATACTTACACGCAATATGCCCTCACTCTCTCCACGGCGCATTGCCAGGAGACGATGAGAGGCACAGCGACTGAGCCGTTCAGAGAAATCGAAGTAATCGAGGTATTTCTGTCCCTCGACCTCCTTACCCTTGATGACCTTCGACGTGATGACTGCAAGATGGTCGAAGTTGTGGCGGACAGTGTTGCGGGCATGTTCATCCTCGCTAACCTTCTCGGCAATGATATCTTTCGCACCTTGCAGTGCTTCCTCAGCAGAGGCAACACCCTTTTCGGAATCTATGAAATTCTCAGCCTTAAGGAATATATCATCACGAGTCTGGCGAAGGAGGAAGTCGGCAAGCGGCTGAAGGCCCTTCTGGCGGGCAATCTCGGCACGGGTACGCTTCTTTGGCTTATACGGTGCGTAGATATCCTCGAGTTCGGTAGGGTTCCACGAACCTTCTATCCTCCTGCGGAGTACTTCGGTAAGCTTACCCTGCGACTCTATGGTAGAGAGAATTGTCTGCTTGCGTTTCTCAATCTCAACAAGACGGTCGTTACGGTCGCTGATGGCAGCCACCTGAACATCGTCAAGCGAGCCAGTAGCTTCCTTGCGATAACGACTGATAAAAGGAATCGTACATCCCTCGTCAAGCAATTTCAGCACAGCCAGAACCTGACGCTCGGCTATGGAGAGCTCATTCCCTATGATTGATGCAAAACTACTATTTAACATTTACAACAGTTTTAAAGAGGTCGGTATCACGACTGGAATTGCCTACCATTATCTCATACTTTCCTGGAACAACCCGCATGGTGTTTGTTGCAGGATCCCATCCTTCGAAACTGTCGCGTGACAATGGGATGCTGACATTCACCTTGCCCCCGGCAGGCACTGACACACGCTGATAGCCACGCAGAGTCTTCTGAGGACCATCCGTGTCGGCTATCCTGCGGATGTAGACCTGCACAACTTCATCGCCGTCGCGCGTACCATTATTGGAAACGACTGCAGAGACCTTTCCTTTCTTATATGACACCTTATTTATATTAAAGCCGGTATATGAGAGCCCGAATCCGAATGGGAACAGAGGCTGTTCGGTCATATAACGATATGTTCGGCCCTTCATAGTGTAGTCGAGGAAATCTGGGAGCTGGTCAACACTCCTGTAGAAAGTGACTGGCAGTTTGCCAGAAGGATTGCAGTCACCGAAGAGAACATCGGCAACGGCATCACCCCCACATTCGCCACCATACCAAGCCTGAAGGATGGCATCGGCATTCTCTGTCTCAGGAACAAGTCCGATGGCACTTCCCGAGCAATTGACATAGACAACTTTCTTGCCAGCCTTGTGGAGAAGTGCCAGCATGTCGCGCTGCACCTGTGGGAGTTCGATGTCTGTACGGTCACCTCCCTTGAATCCAGGATAGCTGACACGCATTTCCTCACCTTCAAGACGAGGAGAGATTCCGCCAACAAAGACTACCACGTCGGCATCAGCGACAGAGGAGAGTATCTGTTCGTCAGTATATGTGACCTGATGGCCAACATCGAAGCTGAGAACGGCATTACCAGTGTTCTGGGCATATCGGAGTTCAAGTTTGTAAGTGCGTCCCTGTTCCACCGTGAAATTGATATTACGGGAACGTACACGGTCTTCGGAACGAGGCGTCCAGTCGTTGAGCAGAGTATCCTTGTCGACTACAAGCATGCACTTGTCCGAATAACGGAGGGAGAAGGTGATAGTTTCTGTCGTATTGGATTGCAGCACACCCTCGAAGAGAGCAGAGAAGTTCTCGAGGTTCACGCCCTGTGCAAATGCCGTAGCACCGCCATTGTCGAATTTCATGGCTGTCTGATAGAAACTTCTCGTGGCTGGAGTTCCTTCAAAATTCTGATTATTGTAGAAATAGCCACCAAGACCAGTATAAACACCATCAAAGCAACGGATGTTGTCGAACCAGCTGTCGGTAGCCGTACGTTCCACCAATCCACAGGCACGGAAATAAGATGCATCAGGATTCTTGGAGCGGATACCGTCGAGGATTGTGACGGTATGAGAAGGGAATCCGTTGTAATTTCCCCATAGCATCACGGAATCGGCAGCGTTAGGACCGAGGACAGCGACCTTCATGTTGCGCGACAGAGGAAGCAGGTTGTCTCTGTTCTGCAGGAGGACAATCGACTCGCGGGCAAGCTGACGGGAGATGTCGCGATGTTCCTTGCTGGCAATGACTTCAGGACCGATATTACGCCATTCCACGAGAGAATCGGCATCGAAGTCTCCAAGTTCGAAACGTCCCTGAAGGAGACGCTTGAGGCTTATGTTCATCTGTTCCTCCGTGACTTTTCCTGCAGCAACGGCATCAGAAAGAGAGCTGTATGCATTACCACATTCCACGTCAGTTCCAGCATAGAGAGCCTTGGATATACCCTCTGTCTTGTCAGCAGAAATGCCGTGGGCAGACTTGTTCCAGAAATCATTAAGAGCCCAACAGTCACTTGTCACGATTCCCTTGAAGCCCCAGTCGTCGCGAAGAATCTGCTGGAGCAGGCGATTGTTTCCGCAGCAAGGTTCATTGTCGATACTCTGATATGCACACATCACTTCCTTGACATCACCCTGCTGAACAAGTGCCTTGAATGCAGGAAGATAGGTTTCGTACAGATCACGAGGAGGCAGAGACTCTATATTGAAAGAATGGCGGTTCCATTCCGGTCCGCTGTGTACAGCAAAGTGCTTGGCACAGGCAAAGAGTTTCTGGTACTTGTGTCCTGGTTCGCCCTGAAGTCCGCGGACGACAGACAATCCCATCTGAGTAGTGAGGAACGGATCTTCTCCGTAAGTTTCCTGTCCACGTCCCCAGCGAGGGTCACGGAATATATTAATATTAGGTGTCCAGAATGACAGACCTTCATAAATCTTGCAGCGTTCATCCTTTCGGGCAATGTTGTTCTTGGCACGAGCCTCATCGCTGACGGCATCGTAGGCCTTCTGTACGAGAGGATGATCAAAAGATGCAGCCATAGCCATAGTGATTGGAAGAACAGTAGCGGTGCCATTGCGCCCCACCCCATGTAGGGCCTCGTTCCACCAGTTGAACTCAGGAATTCCAAGACGAGGAATAGCTGGGGATGTGTGTTCCATCAGACGAGCCTTTTCGTCAAGAGTGAGCAACGAGCAGAGATTCTCAGCCCTCTCTGCAGGAGAGAGAGAAGGATCCTGGAAAGGATAACTCTGAGCAGATTTCCATTCACCAGTCTTGAAGTTAATCTCGAAGCGGTCAAGAGGAATGATATCGCATTTACCATTCTTGAATACAAGCGGGAAGATGATTGTCTTGGATTCAGGAAGTGATGGGTCCATCCAACGGTCACCAACATAGAGATATGTAGTCTGCTTTGTGCCTTTGATTGTAAGAATTGATGCTGCCTGAGTGTCATAAGCAATCTTGTCGCCTATATTCTCAAGACGGCTCCAGCCCGATGTGATGTTACGTGAATAACTCAGCTTGCACTGATTGGGGTTCCAACCTGTACAAGCCGAAGAAAGCATGAAATACGTACCGTCGACCTTTACGAGAGCAGGAGCCTCGCGACTCATCCCCTTGAATAACTGGGTACATTCCTCTGCCTGAAGATAGTCATCCGAAAGCCGGAAGAAACCCAAATGCTGGTTTTCTTCGATTGTAGATATAAAATATGCTGTGCCATCGTCATCCTGAAAGACGTTGCAGTCGCGACTCTTAATGCCAAGAGGACGGCCACTCCAATGATAAGTATAAGGTCCGGTGACATTGTCGCTCACAAATACTCCTGCCTCGGAGGCACCGTAGTTACTTCCCTCCCAGTGACACCATACGACAAACTTACCAGTCTTCTTATTCCACAGAATCTTTGGGCGCTCTATGAAACGACGGATTCCAAGATCAGGATGAGTCTTGCGGTTCTCGATAATCTTACCTTCGAATTTCCAATGCTGAAGGTCCTTTGATGAATACATGTTGACATCAGGATGCCATGACGAAGCACGGTCTTCACCAATCATATACCATGTATCACCAACCTGAAGGAAACCCGCACCATGTGCCTGAACAGAACGACCATCGGAATCTGTCCACATAGTACCATTGACGATTGTTGTCCATTCCTGAGAATATGCAAGAGAAGCATAGGCGGAAGAAAGGAGAACAAACAACAAGCCCTGCATGGTGTTTGAGGAAGGACCTGCACTCTTGAGATAAGAAGGTATCACATCCTTACCGAATGGTGCAACAGAAAGACGGGCCAACTTGAACTGCTGTTTGCCGAACGGAATGCCAATGATGGTGATGTACAGCAACAATCCCCAGAATATGTGGGAAAGCCAAGCCAGCAATCCTCCACAGAAGAACCAGATGACATTCATGAAGAAATTCAGGCAACCATGCTTCTGATTCTTGTCCTCTATCGTTGCCCCGAATGGCCAAAGACAGAGTAACCCTATCTTGAAAGTTTGCCAAGCCCATGGTATGCCCACGATAGTGATGGCCAGAGCAATGCTTCCGGTAAAATAACCAATAGCGGACTCAAGTCCTCCAAATATCAACCACAACAAGTTGCCTAAGAATTTCATAACGGTATATTTTTGCTTTTAGACGTTAATAATTGCATTCACGGTGCGAAGATAGACAAAAAAGTTGAAATTACGTGATTGAATCAAAAAAAACATTAATAAATGTCGCAATATTTTTTTGTTAGATAAAAAATGCGTAATTTTGCAGACAATTTAGAAGAATCGATTTCAAGATGAAGTATATCGCATTTTACACAACATTAATCATCGCATTCTTTTCCTCCATCGACGTTCATTCGCAAGTAATGACATTGGAAGAATGCAGAGACCTTGCACTGAAGAACAACAAGCAGCTTGCCATCCAGCGCACAAAGGAAACGATAGCAAAGGAAACCAAGGAAGTGACAAAGACACTCTACCTACCACGATTTGACATGGTAGGCACCTATCTTCATACAAGCAAGGAAATATCGCTCCTCAATGGTGACCAGCAATCTGCCCTAAGCAACTTAGGGACATCATTGGTTAATGGTGCAGCACCTTCGGTCGAAGGTCTGATGAATTCACTTGTAAGCCAGAATATCATCACCATGGAACAGGCAGGAAAACTGGGTGCCATAATTTCACAAATGTCTCCGCAGCTGAAAGGAGCTTTGGATCAGGTTGGTGAAAATATCGTAGACGCACTGCACACAGACACAAGAAACATGTGGGTTGGTTCGGTTGCACTTACTCAACCTATATTCATGGGTGGAAGAATCACGGCTGCAAACAAGATTGCCGACATAAACATGGAGATGGCAGCCAACCAGACAGAAGCCAGTATGAGCAATATCATCCTCAATACAGACAAGACCTATTGGCTTGTTGTCTCCCTCAAGCACAAGCTTGCGCTTGCACAGAGTTATCATGAACTGCTGAAAAAACTTCAGGATGACGTCAGCAAGATGGTAAGGGAGGGTGTTGCGACGAAGTCCGACCAACTCAATGTTGACGTGAAAGTGAATGACGCGGAAATGACTCTCACTCAAGTCGAGGACGGACTGGTACTCTCAAAGATGGCCCTATGTCAGGTCTGCGGTATTCCTGTAGATAGTCAGATTACCCTGAAAGACGAACTCAATACCGATATAGAAGATGACGGACAGGAGATACAAGGCACAGCCAGCACAGCCATTGCCAACAGGGCCGAAATAAAGATGCTTGGCAATCTGGCGGAAATTGCAGAACAGGGAGTGAAAGTCGCAAAGGCAGACTACCTCCCGACAGTAGCACTTACGGCAGGTTACATGGTGTCCAATCCAAGTCTCGTAAACGGTTTCCAGAGGAAATTCAGGGGACTGTGGAATGTTGGCGTGATGCTCAACATGCCTCTGTGGCACTGGAACGACACGAAGCACAAAATCAACATAGCTAAATCAAGCACCCTTCTTGCCAACATGCAGCAGGATGATGCAAAGAATCTTATCACACTGCAAGTCAGCCAGGACCAGTTCAAACTAAAAGAA
>CALELI010000164.1 GCA_937902455.1 uncultured Prevotellaceae bacterium
CGGTGGCGTGACCCTGACAGAAGGTACAGACTATACTGTAGACTATGCTTCGGGCTATGTGACAATCATCAACCAGAGCATCCTTGAGGCTGGGACTAATGTGAATGTAAGTCTTGAAAGCAACGAATCTTATGGTATGGTCAGAAAGACTATGCTTGGTGTTAACTGGGACTACGACTATTCCAAGAATCTCCAGTTTGGTGGTACATTCATGCGCTTGTCCGAACGACCGCTTACCACTAAGGTTGCAATGGGCTCTGAACCACTTAATAATACGGTATGGGGACTTCATGCCAACTGGAAGAAGGAAAGTCAGTGGCTTACTAATCTCATTGACAAACTGCCGTTTATCGAGGTCTCTCAGCCTTCTACCATCAACCTTAAGGCTGAATTTGCACAACTCGTTGCAGGTGCACCGAATGATGTCCAGGGCAATGCCTCATACATTGACGACTTCGAGTCGACCAAGCAGCCAATCGACATCAAGACCCCGAGCCAGTGGATGCTGAGTTCCACTCCTTCCACATTTGAAGAGGGACAGTTGAAGAACGATCTCAGATATGGCTACAACAGATCGAAGCTGGCATGGTATGTAATCGACCCTCTCTTCACGAGAAGAAGTTCTTCGCTCACCCCGTCGCATATCAAGAATGATACCGCTCAACTCTCTAACCATTATGTGAGAGAGGTCTACGTGCGCGAACTCTATCCAAATAAAGACACCAATCAGGGCGAGAGCAATACCCTGGATGTGCTCAATGTGGCTTACTACCCAGAAGAACGTGGACCTTATAACTTCAACCCGGAACTGACGGATTCAGGTACTTTCCGGCCTAATGACCTGAGAAACAAATGGGGTGGTATGATGAGAAAACTGGATACCAGCGACTTTGAAACTTCCAACATACAGTATGTGGAGTTCTGGTTGCTTGACCCATTTATCTACAACAGGCACGAGAGTAATGTAGGTGGTAAGCTGGTCATCAATCTCGGTGACGTGAGTGAGGACATTCTGAAGGACGGTAAGAAGTCGTTCGAGAGTGGCATCCCTGTAAGTAATGCAGGTAGTGTCTCGGAGACTATCTGGGGTAAGGTCTCGAACGACAAGAGTGTCGTCTATGCCTTCAGTACAGAGAGCAATGCCCGTGACAAACAGGACGTCGGACTGGATGGATTGTCAGATGACGATGAGAGAACTTTTGCTCCGACCGTGGACTTCCTCTCTAAACTGACGATGAACAAGTCGTCAAATGCCTATCAGAAGATACTTAAGGACCCTGCTGCCGATAACTATCACTATTTTAGAGGTTCTGATCTTGACGATGCCAGGACATCAATACTCGACCGATACAAGCATATCAATAGTCCTGAAGGAAATTCTCCGAATTCCACAGGCTCAAGTTTCAACGAAGCTTACAAGACCACTCCGGATGTGGAGGATATCAACCAGGACTACACGATGAACGAATACGAGAACTACTACCAGTATACTATGGCTATCGATCCAGATTCTCTGAAGGTAGGGCAGGGGTATATCGTTGACTCGCGAAGAACCAACGTGAAGCTGAGAAATGGACGTACAGAGGAGGCTATCTGGTATCAGTTCCGCATCCCGATTGAAAGTGGACAGAAAGTGGAGAATGGTATTGTGAAGGGTAATGTTGACGAAGCCTCTAAGGATTTCAGCAGCGTGAGATTCATAAGAATGTACCTGACGGATTTTGAGAAGCCTGTCGTCCTCAGATTTGGAAGCTTTGACCTCGTGAAGGGAGACTGGAGAACCTATTCTCAGCCATTGGTTACAGGAAACAAGCAGAGTGCAAGCGGAACGCTGAAGACTTATGCTGTCAATATTGAAGAAAACAACGACAAGACTCCTGTCAACTACGTATTACCTCCTGGTATCACTCGAGAGGAAGACCCGTCACAGCCTCAGCTGACCCAGCAGAACGAACAGTCACTTGCCCTCCAGGTAGAGAACCTTGAACCAGGTGATGCCAAGGCTGTATACAAGAACACGATGCTTGATCTTCGCCAGTATAAGCATGTACAGATGTTCGTACACGCAAATGCCCTTGAAGGTGATACAGAACTGAAGAACAACAAGATGAGTCTGTTCGTCAGGTTCGGTAGTGACTACAAGAGCAACTACTACGAGTACGAAATTCCGTTGACACTTACACCGGCAGGTCATTATGATACCTATACCACTACCGGTTGTGAGGCTGTATGGCCTGAGGCCAATATGTTGGACATCGATTTCGAGACTCTCACTAATGTGAAACGTAACAGGAACGCACAGCGTGTCTCATACACTCAACTCTATTCGGAATATGATGCAGACAACCCTAATAACAAGATTACCGTGATAGGTAATCCGTCTCTGGGTGAGGTTAAGACCATGATGATAGGTATTAGAAACAATGGCATGCAGACATATTCTGTCGAAACCTGGGTAGATGAACTCCGTCTGCAGAACTACAATAATGATGGTGGATGGGCTGCTCAGGGAAGCATGAATGTACAGTTGTCCGATCTGGGTAGTGTAAATGTGTCGGGCCATGTTGAGACCGCTGGATATGGTGGCCTTGAAGAGGGTGTCGCTGCACGAAGCAATGAGAATATGTATGAATGGGGAATCACTACGAATTTCGACCTCGGTAAGTTCTTCCCAGATAAGTGGAAGATGAATCTCCCGTTCTATTATTCATATTCATGGCAAAAGATATCTCCGAAGTATAATCCATTTGATACAGACATGCTCCTCTCTGATGCACTGGATGCAAGTGAGAATCCTGATTCGTTGAGTAGCCTGACGGAGAAAGTCGTGACGGCCAAGAATCTCTCTCTCAGCAACTGGAAATCACAGTGGGCACATAAGAATCCACTTCCTTTTGACCCTGCGAACTTCTCTATCAGTTATTCTTCCAGCAAGAACTTCAAACGTGGACAGACAACCGTATCGGAACGTAACGAAAACTGGAAGGGGAGTCTGCAGTATAACTATTCTCCTAAATATAAGGCTCTTGAACCATTCAAGGACTTGAAATGGAAGTCTAAGTGGGCGGATATACTTAAGGCACAGAATCTCAACTGGGCACCGCAGAGAGTGTCGTTCAACATGGATATCACTCGTTCGTATTATGAATTCCAGGAAAGGGATGTTGACGCAGGAACAGAACTACCTATGGTATCTTCTTCTCAGTTCCTCTGGAATCGCCAGTTGAATGTTCAGTGGGATTTGTTCAAGGCTTTGAAGATGAACTATACTTCTGCTACCCATGCGGAGGTAGAGGAGCCTTATATTGATAATAAGAACTTATATATGGATGACTATAGTGCATGGAAGGACAGTGTGACACACAGTATCATGCACTTTGGAAGGCCTCTCACATACAACTCAACCTTCTCTGCATCTTATACGGTTCCTTTGAATAAGATTCCTATCCTTGACTGGCTGAGTGCTGACGGTAGCTATAATTCCACTTACGGATGGACGCGAGGCGCAGAACTGGCAAACCGTTCCAGTCTTGGGAATACAGCAACCACTCAGAGAAACCTTACCATAAACGGAAAGATTAACTTTGAGACTCTGTACAAGAAGAGTAAGTTCCTCGAGGAGGCATACAAGCGTTTCTCAGGCAACGGTGGTAATAAGAACACTACAAAGAAGAAAAAGGAAGAAGACGACAAGAACCTTACTCCAGCTCAACGCCGGCTCAATGCCAAGAATGCAGACAAGACTCAGGATGGTGCTTCCAAGGATGCAAATTCAAAGGCAACAGATAAGAACTCTAATGACAAGAAGACAAAGGGATTCACGAAGGAAATAACTCTGAACGACTCCACATATACAGAGGTTAAGCATGGTCAGAAATCAAAGAGACTTGTCGTAAGAGGTACTACAAAAGAAGGTAAGACCTACAACCTGAAATACAAGAAAGTTGACGATAATACCATTAGGATCAAGAACCGCGACACCATCCCTGTGAAGGTCTCTGTCGTAGCCAAGGCTCCAGTCAACCATGATAACGGCTTCTACAAGACAGCTCAGATACTTGCCCGTGCCTTGATGATGGTACGAAATGCCAGCATATCGTATAGAAACAACTACACCATGTCATTGCCAGGCTTCAAGACCGAAATCGGCGACGCATTCGGCCAGAGGTCTATTGACGGTATGCTCTCTCCTGGACTCGACTTTGCTCTGGGGGCAATTGGCGACGGATATGTCAACAAGGCTGCACGAAACGGATGGTTAGTGATGGGTGACTCGATTACTACTCCTGCCACAACAAATGAGACGGAAGATGTTCAGTTGCGAGTCACATTGGAACCTGTACGCGACCTCAAAATTGACCTCAACGCAAGTCGGAATGTTATCAAGTCGAATAATATCCTCTTCATGTATGAAGGAATGCCAAGAACTCAGACGGGTAGTTTCACGATGACCACAATGTCCATCAAGTCAGCCTTTGCTACTACTGGCGATATAAACGACAACTACAATTCAAAGCCATTCAATGAGTTCCTCAGTAACTTGCCTATCATCCAGAGTAGAATTGAGAAGAAATATGCCGGCACGAAATATCCGAAGGGCCTGAGCTCTGAATTTGCAGGAAAGGACTTTGACCCTGCAAACGGAACAGTCGACCCATATTCTGCCGATGTAATGGTTCCTGCATTCCTCGCTGCATATTGTCATGGAGATCCATTCTCCTGCGGACTCGACATCTTCCCGTCAATAATGAAGATGTTGCCTAATTGGAGTATGTCGTACAGTGGATTGTCGAAACTCGCATGGTTCTCTGACCATTTCAAGAGTTTCAATGTAAATCATTCCTATAAAAGTGTTTATTCAGTCGGCGCATACAATTCATTCACAAACTACATTGGCCTGATGGATGATCTGGGCTATGTGCTTGATGTCACTTCCGGCAATCCTATTCCGAGTAGCATGTATAATGTCAGCACTGTGAGCATCAACGAGTCATTCTCGCCACTGGTGGGTATTGACATGACTTTCAATAGCGGAATGACAAGTAAATTGGAATACAGGAAGACGAGAAGTCTCAACCTCAGTATGACATCGGTTGCATTGACTGAAAACTTCTCGAACGACATTGTCATTGGATTCGGGTATAAGATAAAAGATCTCAACCTCTTCGGCGCAAAGGGCATTCAGGACCCTTCAACAAAGAAGAAAAACAGTAGGAAGTCTGCTAAGAATGATACAAAGACACCTCCGCGTACTTCAAATTCGCGTGTCGGCGGTGTGAGCCATGACCTCAACCTTGCACTTGACTTCTCATATCGTATGCAGAATGCCATCAATCGTAATATCAAGACAAACGTGTCAACAGGTACGAGTGGCAGTACGGCATACAACCTAAAACTCCGTGCTGACTACACATTCAGCCGAATGCTCACCATGAGCGGCTTCTTCGACTGGCAGAAGAATGTACCTCTGGTTTCTACAAGTTCATATCCTACGACTACTGCTGACTTTGGTGTCAGTGTCAAGTTCTCGCTGACAAGACAATGACCATATCTCAATATATAAATAAGGAAGACTGGGATGGATTAGACAGGCAATTCAACAAGATGTCTAATTCCGAGTTTCGTCGCTCTGAAACTATTGTCAGAGAAACTCTGGCTCATGTCGACAATGACTTGTTCTGGAAGGCGTACCTTCATCTTCTGCAGTATCGCAGACAGTCTTTCCTTGTGTGTATACTCTCCATCGAACGGCTTGCAAGAACGGATGAGATTAGCTTCTCGTGTGAAGCTGCCCAGGCTTTGTCACTGTGGATAAGGCAGGAATCTTCAGAATCTGTTCCCAAGATTCTCCGTATGGCGATACCAATACTCACAACGGAACGGCAGATTGAAGACCTGCTGAGGCTATTTGATGTGACAAACGAACGGGAATGGATATCCATACTGGTGAAGGAAGATACTTCACTTGCCTATTATATGCTCTTCAAGGCACTTAGGACGGTGGATGATAAGAACCTCGTCTATCAGTGCTGTGTGGCTATGATGAAAAAGAATAATGACATGGCTTATAATATGGCAAGCATATTGAAGCATTATTTCGGTATTGACGAACTGAAGGCAACGTTCTCCCTGCTTATTGAACCTTATGAATTGAGTTATATAGAACAGAACTACGATAATTTTAATCATGTATTAAACGGAAAAAGACCAAGATTATGAAACAGTTTATGAATCTCAGAATGTGTGCTCTGGGCCTTATGCTCTCAGCCGGTACAATGATTTTTGCACAGGATGCTCCTATCTTTACACCTTATTATAAGTATAGAGTCACCCTGAAGGACAAGAAAAAGAGCGAGTATTCCGTAAAGCATCCGGAGGCATTCCTCTCACAGCGTGCAATAGAAAGAAGGAAGAAACAGAAAATCAAGATAGATGTCACCGACCTTCCTGTAAACCGTAACTACATCAATGAGATTGCTGCAATGGGTGTGAAGATTGTCGAGACGTCTAAATGGAACAACACTGTTGTCGTAAGCACTGAAGATACGACCGTGATGGACAGGGTCAGGGAACTGGCATGTGTGAAAGGCATTCTGAAAGTTGCGACCTACACTAAACCAGCCAAGGAGAATCCGGCAGACAGACATAAGCTGATTGCACAGAAACCTGAGAACGTTACAGATGCAAAGGCGGAAGACGCACAGAAACCTACAGACGGTGCTGAGAAGGTTGACACGCTCATTCTTGACCCTAATGTGGAATTGGATCAGAGTGTCTCGATACGAATCATAGAATTCCTTATTGCAAACAATAAGAAGTTCCATCCTGAACGTAGTGTAGACTCTTCTCAGCCTGCCCCAGAGGAACCTTATTCTTACTATGGTGCCGGAAAACATCAGATTGAGCAGCTTAATGGCGTTCCTCTCCATGATGCAGGATATAAGGGACAGGGCATGGTCATCGGAATCATCGATGGTGGTTTCTATAATGCTGACATCATTCCTGGATTGAAGAGTGCAAAGATTCTTGGGACTCATGACTTCGTGAATCCGACGAGTGATATCTACAATCAGCAGGATCACGGCATGATGGTCCTCTCATGCATCGGCGCCAATGAACCAGGAAAGATGGTAGGAACAGCTCCTGAAGCTTCTTTCTGGTTGTTCCGCTCTGAGGATGGAAGCAGCGAACAGATGATAGAGGAGGACAACTGGGCTGCCGCAATCGAGTTTGCAGACAGCGTAGGTGTGGATGTCGTCAATACCTCATTAGGCTATAATAACTTCGACGACAAGGTGACGAGTGTGAAATACTATGAACTGGACGGTCATACTCAACTCATTTCCAACTCTGCATCCATGTGTGCCGAGAAGGGTATGATTCTTGTCAACAGTGCCGGCAACTCTGCCGGTGAACCTTGGAAACTCATCACTTCTCCTGCCGATGCTGAAAATACACTTACTGTAGGTGCAGTTGAGGCAAATGGTGTCAATACGAATTTCTCGTCTCTGGGTAATACCGCCGATGGGAGAATCAAACCCGACGTAATGGCCCTTGGAGGTATGGCCTCAATGCACGGATCGGACGGCAAGGTCACAAAAGCCAGTGGAACTTCGTTCGCTTCACCTATCACTTGCGGAATGGTGACATGTCTCTGGCAGGCTCTCCCGAACCTCAATGCGAAGCAGATTATGGACCTTGTGCGCAAGGCTGGAAACAATGCCTCTCATCCTGATAACGTCTATGGATATGGTATCCCTGACTACGAAAAGGCATGGAAGGACGGCAGAAATCTCTGACATTATTTGAACTGAACTCGTGGGTGCGCAATACCCTCGAAACTCATCTCTCCGATTCTGTCTGGTTACAGGCCGAATTGAGTGAGGTCAGGGAGTCTCGTGGGCATTGCTACCTGGCTTTTGTTCAGAAAGCTGCTGATGGCAACGAACTGGTTGCCAGTGCATCGGGAGTAATCTGGAAGAGTAACTGGAACATTATCCGTCCATACTTCGAACGAGTGACAGGACGCCATTTGTGTGCTGGTATGCAAGTGCTGGTGCAGGTTGGCGTGTCATTCCATGAACTCTATGGATATAAACTCATCGTGACGGATATTGATCCTGTCTATACGATTGGGGATTTGGCCCGCCGCCGACAGGAAATAATGCTGAGGCTTGAGGAAGAAGGGGTTATCAATATGAACAGGGAACAGCTTCTTCCTCGTCTTATTCGTCGTGTTGCTGTCATTTCTTCTCCATCTGCAGCAGGGTGGGGGGACTTCCGTAATCAGCTACTGAAGAATGGTTTTGGATTTACATTCGATGTCACTCTATTCCAGGCTACCATGCAGGGTGGGGATGTGGAATCTTCCATCATAGGTGCCCTCAACCAGATTGCCGGTAATTTAGAGAACTGGGATGTCGTGGTTATAATAAGAGGTGGTGGAGCGGCTGCGGATTTGTCTGGATTCGACTCTCTGTCTCTGGCTGAGAATGTGGCGCAGTTCCCTCTTCCAATCATAACGGGTATTGGACATGAGAGAGACGATACTGTCATTGACATGGTGGCACATACAAGAGTCAAGACTCCAACTGCAGCTGCTGAATTCATACTCAGTCATCAACTTGGCGAATGGAACCTTCTGTGCGATTTGGCAGACCGTCTGAATGGAGGTGTCGAGCAATATCTCGTTCGTGAGAGAAGTCGGCAGGATCGTGTAGTCCTGAGAATGAGAATGGCTGCGCCACAATTGGTAGAGCGCTACCGTCATCGTCTGGATATGTTCCAGCAAAAGATAGATGATGCAAGTCCCGAACGGCTTCTGAAGCTGGGATTTAGTATTGCACGCATTGGCGGGAAGGCTGTCAGGAGTATCTCTCAGTTGTCGAAGGACGATGTCCTCGAAATAACATTCTCAGATGGTAAGGTTGAAAGTCGCATAGAAAAAATATAGGAATTATGGAAAATGAATTAACATACGAACAGGCAATGTCACAACTTGAGAAGATTGTGTCGCAGATAGAAACTGGAGATATTGATATTGACTGTCTGTCTGAAAAGCTGAAGGAAGCCAAGACTCTTGTCTCATATTGTCACGACGCTTTGAAACATGTTGAAAAAGATGTGGCAAAGGTCTTGTCCGAGGAAGAATAAGCCCCTTTTTTGTTAGAAAAACCTACAAAAGGTTAAAAATCGTTGGAGAAATCAATATAATTTTGTATTTTTGCAATGATTTATGGAAAAAACTCTAGTAATACTCAAGCCAAGTGCCGTCCAGCGTTCTTTAGTTGGGCTTGTTACGGCACGCTTTGAAAGGAAAGGACTCCGGCTTGCAGGAATGAAAATGATGCAACTTACTGATGAGTTGCTCGATAAGCATTATGCCCATTTGGCTGGTAAGCCTTTCTTCCAGAGAATCAAAAATTCAATGATGGCGGCTCCAGTAGTATGCTGTGTGTATGAAGGTGTTGATGCAGTGGAGACTGTAAGGGCAATGACTGGCAGTACAAATGGTCGTAAGGCCGAGCCTGGCACTATCAGAGGTGACTTCGGAATGAGTTTCCAGGAGAATATCGTACACACATCCGACAGCCCCGAAAATGCAATAGCAGAAATCAACCGTTTTTTCAATTCGGACGAAATATTTGACTATAAGTTGGCATCAATGCAGTTCCTGTATGCCAATGATGAGTATTAAACTTACTGAAAGAAAACATGAGAAATTTGAGAAATATTGTAATAGGTCTTGCATTGGCCTCTATGGTTGCCGTGGATGCATCGGCTCAGGACTTGATTGCCCGTCGTGCTCCATCCGACAATCATATGATTGATGTCAAGAACGTGAAGATAAGTCATGCCTTCTTTAGTGTGAAGAAGACTGTTGCTACAGAAATCTATTCCGACTGGGATAACAGTGCAGTGTCAAAGGTCGCAGGGTTCCTTCCTGCAAGTTACAAGGTTGACCTGAGGGGCTTCTGCATGCCGACTCCGAGCCGTAAGATTACTTCCAACTTTGGTCGTCGCTGGGGCAAGAATCATAGAGGAATAGATATCAAGGTCTATATCGGTGATACTATTGTCTCGGCTTTCGATGGCAAGGTCCGCATTTCCGGTTACGATGCCGGAGGGTGGGGCAAGTATGTGCTCATACGTCATCCGAATGGACTTGAAACACTCTACGGTCATCTCTCCCGCCAGCTTGTCGTGGAAGACCAGATGGTCAAGGCTGGTCAGCCTATCGGACTCGGTGGCGTTACCGGAAAGACTACTGGTTCTCATCTTCATTTCGAAACACGGCTTCTTGGTGAGACTATCAATCCTGCCTTGATGTTCGATTTTGCCAATCAGGATGTCACTGGCGACTATTTCATTTCTAATCTTGGTGAGATAAACAAGCGACCTGCATTCCCGATTGACCTGGACAATCTCCAGCCATCTTCATCAAACAAGGCTACTGCAGGCTCTAGGAGGTAATTATGAATACTCAGGAACAATCCAGACAGATAATAGCTAAGTGCCGTGACATTTTCTCCAAGAAACTCCACGACTACGGCTCTGCATGGCGTATAATGCGCCCTTCATCTGTAACCGACCAGATACTTATCAAGGCAAATCGCATTCGCAGTCTTGAGATAAAAGGTGTGTCACTTGTTGGCGAAGGCATATATCCGGAATTTCAGGCAATCGTCAATTATGGAATTGTCGGTCTTATTCAGCTCGAACTCGGATATGCCGAGAAGGATGACATGGTCCCAGAACAGGCACTTGAATACTACGACAAGTATGCAAAGGCTGCGCTCGACCTTATGTTCAAGAAGAATCATGACTATGATGAGGCCTGGCGTGCAATGAGGGTCAGTTCATATACCGACCTGATTCTGATGAAAATCTATCGCACAAAGGAAATTGAAGGTAATGATGGCCAGACATTGATTTCGGAAGGAATCGATGCCAATTATATGGACATGATTAACTATTCTATTTTTGGATTGATTAAGCTGGAATTTGGAGAATGAAGATAATCTTTGCCAATACTAGTAGGTTTCTGTTGGCTGTAACCTTTCTTTTCTCAGGTTTCGTGAAAGCCAACGACCCGTATGGAATGTCGTACAAGATTGCTGACTATTTCACAGCCTTTGGCGTGGAATTCATTCCGGGCCGGCAGGATCTTATCTGTGCCGTACTGCTTGCAGTTTTCGAATTCTGCCTTGGAGTCCGTCTGCTTTTCGGACTCGGGAAGAGGCTGACATCGCTGGTCACTTTGATATTCGTTGCAGCGATGACATTGCTGACGGTCTATATCTACGTCGAGAATCCGGTAACTGACTGTGGCTGTTTTGGCGATGTGATAGTTCTCACGAATGGTCAGACTCTCCTGAAGAATATTGTGCTGCTCTTTCTGGCAGTCATACTCTGCCTATGGTCAAAGCACATTATCCAGTTTGTCCCGGGATTCGTGGGCGGTATTGTACGTTTTGCTGGATTTGTTGTCATCACAGCCTTTGCATTGCATTGCATCTTCCGTCTCCCGATGATAGATTTCCGTCCTTATAAGGTGGGAACCAACATGAATGAACGTATCGAAATTCCAATGGAGGGAGCTGAAGGGGTCAAGGCTTCAAGATACGATGCGGCAGGACTTTATGTCATGGATAACGAGAGTGGTGATGATGTCACTGAACAGATATTCACTGATGAGAAGGCATTTCTCGTTGTCGCTCCAGACCTTGTCAGGGCCAGTGAATCGTATGCTGGAGAACTGAACAGGCTTTATGACTATTCAAAGATGCATGGATACACGTTCTATTTCGTTACGGCATCAGAGGATGATGCCCAAAGCGTGTGGAGAAAGAAGACAGCATCTGAATATCCAATATACGTCAGTGAAGACAGGATCCTCAAGACCATCATCCGGTCCAATCCTGGACTCGTGATTATCGAGAAAGGTGTCATCACTGCGAAATATGGTAACTGGGATTTAGGAAAAGGAATCAAGTCATTCATTAAAAAATCCGAAATCCGAAATTAACAACAACTCGTAACTCGTAATTCGTAATTCGTAATTAACA
>CALELI010000165.1 GCA_937902455.1 uncultured Prevotellaceae bacterium
CTGCCGAAGGTATCGGCGATGTGCCTGATGCCTGAGCGGCATGCCGCCTACGGTCAGACACGCATTGAGGACTATGTGCCGCAAGCGCCCGACACCGTGGCAGAGCAGGTGTCCGTTGCCGCCTCGGCAGCCGACTTCATAGGAACATACGAACTCACCATGATGCTCAAGGAATACACCATGCGCTACTACAAGTCGGCGCAACCGCAGCCCAAGCCGATGTCGGGCCGACTGGTCATCGAGCCCAGCTCGGACAATATGGTGAAAGTCACGGGCTGCTTCCCCTTCTCTGGCAAGGGGGACAAGGCAGTCTATTGCACCTGGGGCACCTACGACAGCGTCACCCGCTGCCTGAAACTCAACGACCAAATCTATGACAGTTGGGCGGATAATGAAGATATGCCGAAGTTCCAATACTGGTCATTCAAATACGGCCCCGTATACCTGCTGCCGGACTCGACACTGTCGTTCATCTCGAACCTCTCGGGCGGCGGCTACCACGAAGGCTACTATTACTATACCTATCTCAACCTCGCACAGCGTTAAGGTATTAATCCTTAATTCCGCAAGCGCGGTGTTTATAAATTGAGCGACAGATTGTTAATAAGTTTTTTAGCAACCTGTCGCTGTTCCAATAATTATTAGTATCTTTGCAATCATCTAAAAAACAAATATATCTAACAATTATGAGTGCAAAGATACAAATAAAAAACGATTCGGTAAAAAATTTTGGCGGTTTTTTCTCTTTTGTCGACCATTTCCGCAAGGACGGAATGGAGGGTATTGTAAATAACACATTGGGACACAGAAGTATACTTGCAAAGTACAGCAACTCGGATATTTTCTTGTCGCTGGCAGCGATTTTCCTCACTGGAGGCTCCTGCATTGAGGACGCGAACCGCCTTTCGCACAATTTTACCGAAAATTCGCAGGGATACAGGTTCTGCAGTGCCGACACCATCCTAAGGATGATCAAGACCGCCAAATCCGACAACGAGGAGTTTGTGTCGAAAGCCGGCACCAAGTACCAGTTCAGCATAAACAAATCCCTGTGCGAGATGCTTTTGGACGGGCTGATGAGAACAAGACAGGTGCAAGCGGGAGAGGCGCACGTCTTCGACTACGACAACCAGTTCATACCGACAGAGAAGTTTGATGCCAAGTATTCGTACAAGGGGGCTTTCGGCTACTTCCCCGGCATCGCGCAAATTGACGGGCTCCCGTTCTACATCGAAGGTCGGGACGGAAACGCGAATGTCAAGTTCGAACAGGGCGAGACCCTCCGGCGCGCTTTCGAGATTGCGAAGGAGAGATGCGTCACCTTCCAGAAGGCGAGAATGGACTGCGGGTCATATTCGGAAGAAGTCGTCAAGGTGGCGGACGAAAATTGCAAGAAGTTCTACATCAGGGCCATGTCGTGCGACAGTCTGCGAGAGAGAATAAGAGGTATAGCCGAGTGCGACTGGATTGATGTGGAAATCAACTGTCAGAAATGCCAGTTGGCATCCATCCCCTTCACGGCGTTCCTGGAGGACAGGGGCTTCAGGCTTGTGGTTCAGCGCACGCCGCGCGAGAACGGACAGACCGACGTCTTCGAAGGGGAATACGTGTACCGAAGCATCCTGACCAGCGACCACGATTCGTCCGAACTGGACGTGGTGCTGTTCTACAACCAGCGCGCCTGCACCGAAAGATGCTTCGACTGCATGAACAACGACT
Source organism: uncultured Prevotellaceae bacterium (assembly GCA_937902455.1). Lineage (GTDB taxonomy): Bacteria > Bacteroidota > Bacteroidia > Bacteroidales > Bacteroidaceae > Colivivens. Next base: position 1,720 of record CALELI010000165.1, read on the forward strand.
TCGGATGGAGCCATCTCCCATGTTCATTCCTGTCCGAGAACACCGTGTTCATGATTATGACGGCCTTCATACACAACTATTACCGACACTTTCTCGAGAAACTGTCAGGGCTCAGCTTCGGACTGACCCTGGTTTCGAGGGTGAAGAGGTTCGTCTTCTCGTTCATCAGCGTCCCCTTCAAATGGATAGTGCGCAACGGCAGGAGGGTGCTGCTGCTCTATACCGACAATGCCGACTACATGAGGCTGCAGGTATGACGGCTCCATTTTCGTGGTCACTCTCCCTCCCCGTGCCTGGGTGGGGGAAGTTGTGCCCTTTCTGTCAGTTCTCTGAAGCCATCATGTAGGATAGCGGGACAAGCCATCGAAAATCTGGCAAAATCCACATACAAATTATTTGTGACAATCAGTTTGCGGAATTAAGGTAACTATAACATTTGTGCAATCAAATGCTTTTTTATTTCATTCCTTAATATAGACACGATGCTTCGTTTCATCGTAAAGTTTTTCA
>CALELI010000166.1 GCA_937902455.1 uncultured Prevotellaceae bacterium
TGGGGTAACGACAGGAAATGGGGTGCGGTGTGGAACTCGAAGAAGATTCCGTTCTCGCATTTCCTGGAGAAGGACGCTGACTGGGCAGACAAGTTCCATGTGTGGCTGATGGACTGGACGGAGGATTATCTGCGTATTTATCTTGACGGCGAACTGCTGAACGACATTGACCTGAAGAAGACGATAAACGGAAGGATTGGCAGGTACATGAATCCGTTTCATTCTCCTCAGTACATTCTTCTCAACCTTGCAATCGGGGGCACAAACGGAGGGGAACCTCTGCTTGAGAAGTTCCCCCTGAGATATGAGATTGACTATGTGAGGGTCTATGCTCCTAAGTAGGAGTGAGGGAGCCTCAGAGTTCTTCGTAAGGAACGCTGAATGTGTCCATGAGTGAGAGGTCGCCCGTGGTGAGTCCTTTCTTGAGCCAGCGCATTCGCTGTTCTGACGTTCCGTGGGTGAACTGCTCTGGCGATACATATCCGCGTGCCTGCTGCTGGAGGTAGTTGTCGCCAATCTGGTGGGCACAGTCGATGGCTTCCTGCATGTCGCCGGCATCGAGTGAGCGGAAGGTCTTGTTTTCGTAGTATCCCCATACTCCTGCGAGGAAGTCGGCCTGGAGTTCGATACGGACGCTCATCCTGTTGGCTTCTTCCTTGCTCATGCGTGCCATCTGTGCGTGGGCCTTGCCGAGTGAACCGATGAGGTTCTGGACATGGTGGGCTACTTCGTGACCTACTACATAGGCGTTTGCAAAGTCGCCGCTGGCACCGATTTCCTTCTTCATGGTGGAGAGGAAGGATATGTCGAGGTAGACGCATTCGTCGCCTGAGCAATAGAATGGTCCCATGGATGCCTGACCGTTTCCACAGCTTGTCTGGACGCTACCTGTGTAGAGCACCATCTTCGGTGGCTGATAGGTCTTGCCGAGTTGTTCCTTGAATACTTTTGTCCAGATGTCCTCGGTGCTTGCAAGTACCTGGCTGGAGAATTTTGCGAGGGAGTCTTCTTCTTCGGTGAAGGTTCCGCCTTCGGTGGAAAGCTGTCCCTGCATCTGTTGCTGGATACCGTCTGTGATGGCCTGGAAGGCTGCATCCTTGCCTCCTCCCGTGAAGTATGCCACGAGTGCTGCAATGATGATGGCTCCGATGCCTCCACCTGCGATTTTCTTACCTCCGCCGCTACGTCTGCGGTCGTCTACGTTACTGCTTTGTCTTCTTCCTGATAGATTCATAATATTGTTGTTTTTTTGGATTAAGTCCGGGATATGATGTGCAAAGATAGATATTTTAAACGAAAATAGAAACGAAAACACAGATTTTTTTCATCAATACTGATGACAATGAGAAGGATGAATAATGAAACTTGTATAAAAAAACTTAATTTATTTTGCTGGTGTCTCAACTTTCACTAACTTTGCAGCGCAGTTTCAAAGAAGCTTGTCCGGTCGGGCTGACATTCTTCCAGCCACGACCGACCACAAGCAAACTGTGCTGCGAACAAGTTAGGTCAGCGCAGTTTCAAAGAAGCTTGCCCGGTCGGCATCGCAAAAGGGGCAGAGACTAAAGATATTCGCGAATTGAAATGAGAATATACTTCTATCATAATCAGAACATCAATCTGATGTACAAGGAATGGAAATCCGGCAGATATCCTGCCCATTTCCTTTATGGCGCATCGCATCTGCACAAGTATGGTGTGGATGTGATAATGCACAAGTTCAAGTCGTTCGGCAGCAGTACGAAACTGGCTTTCTACGTTGCCTGGCAGATTCTGACTTGCAGGGAGCAGTTTGACGTAATCTATGCTGCCAGCACTCAGGGACTTGGCTTGGTGATGTTCCTGCATGCCCTTGGTATTTACAGGAAACCGATAATTGCCTGGCAGAAACAGCCGCTGACTACGTATGACATCATCTCGAAGACTATCTACAAGGGTGCCGACAAGATGTTGTTCTACAGTCAGAAACTGGCTAACGAATCGGTGAAGAGCGGCGCCATCACTCCTGATCAGGCTCAGGTGATTCACTGGGGCTGCGACCTTGACTACTACGACAAGCTGATGTTCTTCAACAACGAATACAGCACCAACCACAGGGGGTTCATCTCTACGGGGAAGGACCGCAGGGACATGGCTACGCTCGTACGTGCTTTCAGTGCCACAGGGCAGCCTCTGAATATCTATGTAGCTTCGCAGGCTTATGGCGACAACTACCTGACTACTCTCAACGACCTCCGTCCGTCGTCGAACGTGAAGGTGACTTTCATCAAGGGCAACATACCAGCCGAACTGGCTCAGAAGGTATGGCAGGCTCAGTATGTGGTGATATGTCTGCAGGAGACGAACGAACCTGTAGGTTTCACTACTCTCATTGAGGCAATGGCGCTTGGGCTGCCGGTAATCTGCAGCCGTAACAACGCACTGCCGTTCGACGTAGAGGCAGAAAAGATTGGAATAGGAATAGCATACTACGACTCAGTGGGATGGGAAGCAGCCATCCGTTACATCACAGCCAATCCTGAGGCTGCAGCCGAGATGGGTAAGAACGGCCGAAGACTGGCTGAGTCAACCTACAACATCGAAAACTGTACTAAGGAAATCGCTTCACTCCTTACTAAGTTCCGTGTGATGGGCAAAGGGTAAGGGGAGGATTAGTGATTAATGATTAGTGATTAATGATTAGCGATTAGTGGTTAATGATTAGTGATTAGCGATTAATGATTAGCGATTAGTGTTTAGAGTGTAGGAGGTGGGGCTTTCCGGAATCTGGAACCTGACGTGTCATGATAAAAATCCATTATATTCATAGGGTCTATCTGATGATTCTCTTTTCTGGCATCTGTCTTTGTGTGACAGCCCAGAAGAAGGTCATAGAACTTGACTACGAGGACGAGATGGCCATGATGGGCAGACCGATATTCTCGCACTCTGTGGGATATATGGGTATGGTGGAGTTCGAGGGTGAGATGATTCCGAGTTACCGGCTGAGCGATATCCTCATACAGCAGAAACTGAGGTTCAAGTCGGAGCGCGAGATGAAGAAATACTTCAAGATTGCCGCCAACATCAAGAAAGTGTATCCTATTGCCCTGGATGTGCAGAAAAGTATCAACCAGTGCATAGCACATATTGACTCCCTGAAGACGAAGAGTGAGAAGGACGCCTATCTGAAGTTCATCGAGAAGGACCTTCAGAAACAGTATAAGCCGAAAATGAAGAAACTTACCCTGGCTCAGGGAAAGTTGCTCATAAAACTTATAGACCGTCAGTGTAACCAGACTTCGTACGAACTGATCCGTACCTACATCGGCAAGCACAAGGCATGGTGGTGGAATCTGTTTGCTTCCACCTTTGGTGGTGCCAGCCTGAAGAAGGAATATGATCCTGACGTAGACGACAGGCTGACGGAAAGGTGTATCCGACTCATAGAATCAGGACAGATGTGATTGAAGGGTGAAGGCTTATGGTTGAGAGGGTATGGAACTTCGAACCATTCTGAATCTTGCAACCAACATTCGTTTTCACTAATTATTTTTTCCCGTTTTCATTTTTTTTTGTATTTTTGCAAATTAAATGCTTTTGTGGAAATACTAAGTAGAAAATATAAATGCTTTACACAATCAAGTACCCGGAAAATGATGGTGGCATGAACCCACGCATCAAGAGACTGAGAGAGGAAAGCCTTAACACTCCTCCAACCCTCACTATCGAGAGAGCCCTGATAGAGACAAGGTTCTACAAGGAAAACTATGGCAAGATGCCTAACTGTGTGCTCCGCGCAAAGAATTTCTATGAAATCTGCAAGCAGAGGACTATCTATATCGGTAAGGACGAACTGATAGTAGGCGAGAGAGGTCCGGTTCCAAAGGCTGTACCGACTTTCCCGGAACTGACCTGTCACAGCGTGGAGGACCTTCATGTGCTCGACTCGCGTGAACTGCAACCTTACCACATATCCCAGGAGGACATCGACACCTACGAACGAGAGGTCATACCGTACTGGAAGGGACGTACCCAGAGGGAGAGAATCTTCGGTCATGTGAGTCAGGAATGGAAGGATGCCTACGAGGCTGGTGTGTTCACGGAATTCATGGAACAGCGTGCTGCCGGCCATACTGCAATGGACAGCAAGATGTACCACCGTGGACTGAACGACGTGAAGAAGCAGATTGAGGAAGAAATATCCAGACTCGATTATATCAACGACCCTATCGCAACAGACAAGGAACAGGAACTGACTGCGATGTCAATCAGTTGCGATGCCGCCATCCTTCTGGCTGAGCGTCATGCCGCAATGGCTGAGCAGATGGCTGCCGAGGAGAAGGACCCTCAGAGAAAGGCCGAACTGGAAAAGATTGCCGATGTATGCCATCATGTTCCTGCCAATGCTCCACGTGACCTCTGGGAGGCTATCCAGATGTACTGGTTCGTACACCTCGGTACTGTCACCGAACTTAACGGATGGGACAGCATGAACCCTGGACATATCGACCAGCATCTGTGGCCGTTCTACCAGAAAGGACTTGAGGACGGTTCCCTCACTCGCGACAAGGCAAAGGAACTGCTCTCATGTCTGTGGGTGAAGTTCAACAACCAGCCAGCACCTCCGAAGGTAGGTATCACAGCACTGGAATCGGGTACGTACAACGATTTCACGAACATCAACATAGGTGGTGTGACGAAGGACGGAGAAGATGGAAGCAACGAACTCTCCTTCATCATCCTTGAAATCCAGGAAGAACTCCACCAGTTGCAGCCGGGACTCTCCATCCACATCAGCGAGAAGACTCCCGACGAGTTCCTCATGGCAGGATGCAAGGTCATCCGTCTCGGACACGGATACCCGTCAGTGTTCAATCCTGATGTCTATGTCAAGGAACTTGTCCGTCAGGGCAAGAGTCTCGAAGATGCCCGTGAAGGTGGGTGCTCAGGATGTATCGAGGTAGGTGCGTTCGGAAAGGAAGCCTATCTGCTTACGGGCTATCTCAACACTCCGAAGATATTGGAAATCACACTCAACAACGGTGTCGACCCTAACAGTGGCAAGGAGATGGGACTGAAGACCGGCAATCCTCGCGACTTCAAGACTTTCGAGGAACTCTATGATGCATGGCACAAGCAGATGGTGTACTTCGTGAATCTGAAACTCAGCGTGAACAACTACATCGAACGCATGTTCTCGCTCTATGCCCCTGCCACATTCCTCAGTCTGTTCATCGACGACTGCGTAAAGAACGGCAAGGACTACTACAACGGCGGTGCAAGGTACAACACCCAGTACATCCAGTGTACGGGTCTCGGAACCATTACCGACTGTATGACCACGCTGAAGAAGCACGTATTCGAGGATCATCGCTATACTATGGACGAGATCATCAAGGCCACGGAGAAGGACTTCGAGGGCGAGGAAAAGATGCGCCAGTACATCATGAACCACACTCCGTTCTTCGGCAACGACGATGAATATGCCGACACTCTGGCCGTGAGAATCTACGACGACCTGGTCAGGGCAATAGAGGGTCATCCGAACACACGTGGAGGAAAGACTCAGCTGAACATGCTCTCAACCACCTGCCACAACTATTTCGGCAGTGTATGCTGTGCCACTCCAAACGGACGTCATGCCCATTTCGCCATCAGCGACGGAACTTCCCCTGCACACGGTGCCGACACGAACGGACCAACAAGCGTGATAAAGTCGCTCGGGAAACTCGACCAGACGAAATCGGGCGGAACACTGCTCAATGTGCGATTCGTTCCTACCCTGCTGAAGAGAGATGTCGACCTCGAGAAACTCGGAAGCCTCATCCGTACGTATTTCTCTCTCGGAGGGCACCACATACAGTTCAACATCGTTGACACAGACACCTTGCTCGATGCACAGAAGAATCCTGACCAGTACAAGGACCTTCTCGTCAGGGTAGCAGGTTATTCTGACTACTTCAACGACATGACTGCCCAGCTTCAGAACGAGATTATAGCACGAACCCAGAACGAGGGATTCTAAGAGGGGACTCAAGATAACCGGAATGGCATTAATATTCGACATAAAGCGATTCTCCATCAACGACGGACCAGGCATACGGACCACCATCTTCATGAAAGGCTGTCCGCTCAGATGTCGCTGGTGCCACAATCCCGAAGGTCTCCAAAGCGAGGCACAGATGCTCTTCACGAAGAAGAAATGCATTGGTTGCGGTACTTGCAGAGGCCTTTCCGATGAAGAGGCAGCCAGGGAATGTCCGACCCTTGCCCGTCAGATTTCAGGCAGAGAATGGCCTATGGACGAACTGATGGCCGTAATCGAGAAGGAACGCAAGGTGATGGAAGACAGTCAGGGCGGAGTGACCGTAAGCGGCGGTGAGCCGTTCATGCACCCCGACTACCTACTGCAACTCCTCGAAGAACTGGGAAAGAGGAAATTCCACAGATGTGTGGACACCACACTCTTCACCGACAGGACATGGCTGGAAAAGGTGGCAAGGCAATGTGAACTGTTCCTCGTAGACCTGAAACACACCGACCCAGCAGTCCACAAGGAGTTCACGGGAGTGACGAACGAAAGGATAATAGAGAATATCTCCCTCGTTGCCGAGATGGAGCATCCTTACTGGATTCGAATCCCCCTCATCGAAGGTGTGAATGCCGATGACAAGAATATCGAAGCCTCAGCCATGTTCCTTGCCTCGCTGAAGAAGCAGCCTGATATAATCAACCTGCTCCCTTACCACAATATCGGTATGGGTAAGCTGGAAAAACTGACGGTGAATCCCGACCATCTGAATGCCGAGGAATTCAGCGCACCTACAGAGGAACGCCAGCAGTATCTGCTGGAAATTTTCAGAAAATATGAATTAAAAACAATAATAGGAGGATGATGGAAAATAAAATCATTGCAGCCGTACAGGCTGGACTTAAAGAACTTTATGGAGCAGATGTACCTGCACAGCAGATTCAATTACAAAATACCCGCGCGGAATTTCAGGGACACGTGACTGTCGTCACCTTCCCGTTCCTCAGAATGTCGAAGACAGGTCCTGAACAGACAGGTCAGGCCATAGGAGAATATCTTCTCAAGGTCGTTCCCGACGTGGTGACCGACTTCAATGTCATCAAGGGATTCCTCAATCTCGTCATCTCAGGTAAGTGCTGGATAGATGAACTGAAGTCCGTCACATGCAGTCAGGAGCCAGAGAATGCCGACAAGCCGCTCGTGATGATAGAGTTCTCGTCTCCGAACACCAACAAGCCCCTCCATCTCGGTCACGTACGTAATAACCTCCTCGGCGAGGCCCTCTCACGTATCGTGAAGGCTTGTGGGAACACCGTAGTGAAGACGAACATCGTCAACGACCGTGGAATCCACATCTGCAAGTCGATGCTTGCATGGCAGAAATGGGGCAACGGCGAGACTCCGGAATCATCTGGCAAGAAAGGTGACCACCTCATCGGTGACTATTACGTACTCTTCGACAAGAAGAACAAGGAACAGGAGAAGGACCTCCCTGAAGGTGAGGAGACTCCACTGATGAAGGAAGCCCGCGAGATGCTGGTGAAGTGGGAACAGGGCGACAAGGAGGTGCGTGGCCTCTGGGAGATGATGAACAACTGGGTGTATGCCGGTTTCGACGAAACCTATGAGACTCTCGGAGTATCGTTCGACAAAATCTACTACGAGTCACAGACATATCTCGTAGGCAAGGACCTCGTGCTTAAGGGACTCGATGAAGGGCTCTTCTATCGTCGTGACGACGGCAGTGTATGGGCAGACCTCACTAAGGACGGACTTGACGAGAAACTCCTCCTCCGTAGCGACGGCACATCGGTCTACATGACTCAAGACATCGGTACAGCCAATCTTCGCTTCAAGGACTATCCAATAGATAAGATGATATACGTAGTAGGCAACGAGCAGAACTACCACTTCCAAGTGCTCAGCATACTCCTTGACCGTCTTGGATTCAAGTGGGGCAAGGACCTCGTGCATTTCTCATACGGAATGGTGGAACTCCCTAACGGCAAGATGAAGAGCCGCGAAGGAACAGTAGTCGATGCCGACGACCTTGTTGCCACTATGGTAGAGGATGCCTACAATGTGTCGAAGGAACTCAGCAAGAATGCTGACATCCCTGAGGCTGAGGCTCGAGAGATTGCCCGCAAAGTCGGACTGGGAGCACTCAAGTACTTCATCCTCAAGGTTGATGCACGCAAGAATATGTTGTTCAATCCAGCAGAGAGCATTGACTTCAACGGCAATACCGGACCGTTCATCCAATACACCTATGCCCGTATACAGTCCATCCTGCGTAAGTCAGGAGTCGAGACACTCTCTCTCGAGGGAGCAGCAGAGGTCAACGAGAAGGAAATTGCCCTCATACAGAAACTCAAGGCATATCGTCCGACAGTATTGCAGGCAGGCAAGGAATATAATCCGTCACTCATCGCTAACTACTGCTACGAACTGACAAAGGAATTCAACCAGTTCTACCATGACTACAGCATCCTCAATGCTGATACAGACAGTCAGCGCCAGTTCCGACTCTATCTCGCCAAGTCAGTTGCCGATGTCATCCGCAACGGAATGTACCTGTTAGGTATCGAAATGCCTGAGAGAATGTAAAGACCTCACTACGTTCGGAGTGATGGTTCGACAAGCTCACCAACCAAGTGAAAAATGAATTATGAATAATACAGAGGCGTTATGTGTGGATGCTGCGTGTAGCGGCAATCCAGGGAAAATGGAGTATCAGGGAATCCATATC
>CALELI010000167.1 GCA_937902455.1 uncultured Prevotellaceae bacterium
ATAGACGTGAAGTGCTAGAGAGTAAGGGAAGGATATCTCGTGAACAAGCAGTCAAAAAGGCAATAGGTGAATACAGTAACAGGGATGGTGAGTCGATAACCGACTTCTATGTCCAGGTGACGCTGGATTCAGGAGACATGAATGTCAGTGACGATGACGACAACTGTCTGGCATCGGTCACGGTAGGAGAGTGGGCTGACCATAAGGATGAGGACGAGGAATCGCTCATGAGTGACATCATGTCGCATATCCGTACAGAACTGAAACGTCTGGACGACGAGGGACTGCTGGCCGAGATGAGTGTGATGCGGCCTTTCTCCTTCGTGCTCGTGGATGAGGACAAGGAGGTTATTGAAGACCTCTACATAGTGGACGACGAGAATGTGATGTTCAGCAGCGAACTCATGAAGGGTCTTGACGATGACCTTAACGAGTTCATGAATCAATTGTTTAACTAAGGCTTCTACAGAAATGGCAAATACTAAGGATGATAAGCTGAAGGCGTTCGGACGCCTGCTTGACGTGCTGGATAAACTGAGGGTGGAATGTCCATGGGACAGGAAGCAGACGAACGAAAGTCTGCGACCAAACACTATAGAGGAAACTTACGAACTCTGTGATGCACTCCTGCAGGATGATGTCCCGAACATAAAGAAGGAACTTGGCGACGTGCTGCTCCACGTGTGCTTCTATGCCAAGATTGCAGATGAGAAAGGGCAGTTCGACATAGCTGATGTCTGCAACCAGCTGTGCGACAAGCTGATTTTCCGTCATCCACATGTGTATCCGCCGCAGGGACAGCAGGCAAATGCCAGCATTACGTCCGACCAGGTGCTGAAGAACTGGGAGCAGATAAAGCAGAAAGAGAAGGACGGCAACAAGAGTGTACTTTCAGGAGTGCCTGTCAGCCTGCCGTCAATCATCAAGGCCGACAGAATTCAGGAGAAGGCGAGCAACGTGGGATTTGACTGGGAGAAGAAAGAAGATGTGTGGGAGAAGGTAAAGGAGGAGATTACAGAATTCGAACAGGCTGCCGACAGCCAGGAGGCAGAGGAGGAATTCGGAGATGTGCTCTTCAGTCTTATCAATGCAGCGCGTCTGTACAAGATAAATCCAGACAATGCCCTGGAACGGACGAACCAGAAGTTCATCAGACGATTCAACTACATCGAGTCGGCTGCTAAAAAGCAAGGAAAGCTGCTGAAGGAACTCTCGCTCAGTGAAATGGATGAACTGTGGAAGGAGGCGAAGGCGTGTTTGAACGAGAACGTTAACTAAAACGAAAACTTGGACTTAGCGGGGAGGTACGATTGGGATACTCATCAAATTATATATGAAAACCGAGACTGTTCCGGATGCTAATGGCGGGCCACGCCCCGTAAGGGGTAACCTTGAGTCGGTGGATTACAAAGGTATTCGGGCACTCAAATCTTATTTCACTCGGAGTTTCATCATCAACTTCCTCCTCGCTTTTTTTATGAAATAGGGAAATCCCTAACCGTTTTAGGGAATTTTCCCCTTTTTTATTGATATTTTGGTATTAATTTTGCAACGTGAAATTGTAGAACAACTAAAATGAAACGAATATGAGAAAGAATTTAATGTATCGCTTATCACTCGCTGGAGCCCTGTTCTTCGGAACTCTTATCGCTCCTTCTGTACTGACTTCAAATGTCATGGCTCAGGATGACGATGATATGTACTTCACATCTTCAAAGAAGACGACTAAGACAAGTGCTCCCGTACGCACCCAGGGCAAGTCGGTCACTACTATCATCTCAGACAGAGCTCCTAAGATTGAGGTCTACAACTCCAATGCCCGCAGCGATGACGAATATAACCGTCGCTACAACTACAACAACGGAACGGCACAGGAGGAACAGGTGGACACTGTCTATGACTACGACATTAACGACGAAGAGACAGATTACCTCTATTCCCGCAGAATACTCCGTTTCCATTCTCCGACACGCATCATCATAAGTAGCCCTTACTACTGGGACCTTGTGTACGTGAATGGTGTGTATGACTATCTCTACGATCCGTTCTACTATGATCCATTCTACTGGAACTGGGGCTGGGGATATGGCTGCACCTGGGGACCTTGGACATGCTGGTATGGCCCGATGTGGGGATATGTAAGCCCTTGGCGTCCATGGGGACCAGGCTGGGGACCTGTATATGGACCTGTATGGGTTGGACCACATTTCTATGGTCCTGGTGGCACTCTTCGTTACAGCAACTCTCTGAACAGAGGCTCTTTCAGGACAGCTAACAGATATGGCAGTGCATCCTCAACAGTCCGCACCAATGCACTTGCCGGTACCAACGGAAACTCGAGAGGTTCATTCAGCAGAACTTCCTCTTCTATCGCATCTGGTTCACGCACGAACATACTTGAGCGTGGTAACAGCATAAACCAGGAACGTAACAGCTACACTCGCCCGAGCAGCAGCCGATACAGTACAGAGGGTGGTCGTACAGTAAATAATACTGACTCGCGTTCACGTGTCGTCGTAAACCGCGGAAATTCTAACACGACACAGGTTCAGAGGTCGGCAACCAACAATAACTCGAACCGTACGACTACAAACCGCTATTCGACTCAGCAGACTCAGTCAAGAACAAACTCTACAAGCACATACACACCATCACGTTCTACCAGCAGTATGTCAACAAGTACAGTCACATCTTCACGTAGCAGCATGGGCGGTGGCTCAATGGGTGGTGGTTCAATAAGCCGTGGCGGTGGTTTCACTGGCGGCGGAGTAAGTAGAGGTGGCGGCGGTGGCGGCCGAAGATAATAAACGTCTGAGCGACCACAGCATCCGAATAATTATGAACTATGAATTTAAAAACTAAAGGAATATGATGAACAAGAAGGTATTTATGATTGGACTTATGTCAGCCGTATGTCTGACAATCCAGGCACAGAATCCATACGAGGCAGCAAACTTTTCGACCAGCGATCTTAACGGAACAGCAAGGTACGTCGGTATGGGTGGAGCCCTCAGCGCATTAGGTGGTGACATCAGCACCATGAGCACAAACCCTGCAGGAACCGGAATGTTCCGCAAGAGCGAGTTCTCTATCACGGCAGGTGCAGTCATCAGCGGCACAAGTGGAGTACTCGGCGAGAGCACATCGAAGGCATCCTTCGATCAGGCTGGTCTCGTAGTGGCATTGCCAACAGATGATGTCAATGTACAAGGCATGACCTTTGGTCTGAATATAAACAAGCATAAGAATTTCTTCGGAAATGTAGACACGGACGTGTATGGCCTGAACGGAATCTTCTCTCAGACAAACCAGATTGCAGGCCTTGCAAATGAAGCCCTTCGGAATGACAACTGGCAGGGTGCTCTGGCCGACATGAGTGCGGCGATGTATAGCGACAAGGGTGAACTCCAGAAGGCAGGCATACTCAATGAAACCTACGAACTGGGTGACGATAATGTATACCATCTGGCAGGCTATGAAGGAGTAGGGGCTCAGGCAGCTCACTACCAGAGATCAACATGGGGCTCAAACATGTCAGTAGACATGAACTTCTCTATCAACCTCAAGAACCAGTATTTTATCGGTGCTGCAGTAAGTGTGTATGACATCGAGTCTCGCAGAAACTCTATGTACGAGGAACTGGGTGTCGACAACAGTTACTTCGACTTCACTAATTACTATGATACAAAGGGTAATGGAGTAAGCATCAAGCTGGGAACAATCATTCGCCCAATTGAGGAGAGTCCGTTCAGGTTCGGTGTGTTCATTCATACTCCGACATGGTATACCCTGGAAGACATCAATGGCAGTGAACTCTATCTTGGCGACTGCTTTGTGTCAAGAAAAGACTTCGATCCATACCAGTACAGACTTCGCTCACCTTGGAAATTTGGCCTGAGCCTGGGTACGACAGTTGGTAATTACTTCGCAGTAGGTGCAGAATATGAGTTCCAGGATCTGTCTACTAACCATTATAGTCAGAGAGGTGGCGGCAACAGCAGCTATTTCAACTATCAGAACAACATGATGAATAAGGTCCTCAAGGGACAGCATACGTTGAAAATCGGTATGGAGGTAAAACCTGCTGACGCATTCAGCATCCGTTGCGGTTATAATTTCCTCTCAGCACCAATGAAGTCTGACGGCTACAATATCCTTGCATACGATGGAGTTATGACAGAGACTGACTTCACAAACTGGAAGGACACACACCGATTCACATTCGGACTCGGATACCGTTTCAAGGGTGGATACATCGACATGGCATATCAGTACAACACACAGAAGGGTGACTTCTATGCATTCGATGACCAGATGCTCCCTGCAACTGAAATCAAGAACAACAGGAGCCAGATCATGGCTACACTCGGACTGAGATTCTAAGAAACAGGATTCTACGTCAAGTCACAAAGTGCAGATAGTCTGTCAGAACTCCCTGACAACTACCTGCGCTTTTTCGCTTTGATAGATTTCCTTTGTCTTGTATGCACCTATGAACTCACACAGACCATCACCGCTATTGTTGATGGTGAGGGTGGACGTACGGCCCTTGCACGAAAGGGTGCTTCCGACAATGTCGTCCATGATAAGTTCACCACCTACATTGACATTATCCGAAACGAACTTGCCGTGACCAGATGAGATGAGGGTGAACTCATTCTCGACATTCAGGTAACTGACTGTGCTTTCACCAGTGGCATTGACCTCAAACTTGAGGTTGCTGCATTCGATGCTGTCAATGGTGATGGTTCCCGAACTGAGCGAGCCAATATGCATGTCGTCAGTATGGATCTTTCCCTCTGCGTGGAAATCACCTGAACCACAGACTGCAATTATCCTCAGCTCTGGACATGATATGTAGGCTGTTATATTTCTCTTACCCTGATATACCTGTACATCCTGATTGCGTTCGTTCGACATGCTGAGCATGAGTACGCCGCTGTCGACTGTGACATTTGTCATGCCTACAAGATGCTTCGATCCTTCCACTTCAATCTTGCAAGGACCGGGAGTATATACGATGTTGATGCTTCCCATGTTGGTAATCTGAGAGAAATCTCCGCTGAACGGAATGGCTTGACGAACTATTTCAACCTTCTCCTCTTTCGGACCTGGGGCTGATTTCTCTGTCGGTTTATTTGGCTGGTTAGTACATCCGATTATTGTCAACATGACACATGCAGTAAGAATATATTTCATGATTTAAATGATTTTGCTTGCAAAAATACAAAAAAAATCCTTATGCCCTCTTATAAACTCCAAACTTTTTCGTATCTTTGCAGAGTATAGAAGAAATTAAAACATTACAATATGGAAAATAATTACATTACCGTCGCATACAAACTCTATGTAACGGACGAGAAAGAGGACATCAGGGAAGACCTTGTAGAGGAATGCAACGAAGAACATCCATTCCTGTTCATCAGCAACATGGGATGTGTACTGCCTGCATTCGAGAAAGAAATAAACCCACTGAAGAGTGGTGACAAGTTTGATTTCGTGATTCCATGCAGCGAGGCTTACGGTGAATTTGAGGACGAGCTGATGTTTGACGTGCCAAAGAAGACCTTCGAGGTTGATGGTCGTTTTGACTCTGAGCATATATACGAAGGAAGTATCATTCCTCTGAAGTCGGCTGACGGTCATCAGTTCAACGGCACAGTCATTGAGATAAAGGATGATGCAGTCACTATTGACCTCAATCATCCTCGTGCCGGACAGGACTTGCATTTTGTAGGAACGGTCGTAACCCATCGTCCAGCAACCAATGACGAAGTAAGCGGAATGGCAGAAATGCTGAGCGGAGATAGCTGTGGGTGTGGCTGCTGCGGTCATGACTGCGGTGGTGACTGCGACGACGAATGTGGCTGTGGACATGACCACGACTGTCACGAAGAACATGGTCATCATTGTGGATGCGGACATTGTCATTGATTAGATGAATACATTTGGTAACATATTCAGGCTGACTACATTCGGCGAAAGTCATGGCCCTGCCATTGGTGGTATAATTGACGGTATGCCAGCTGGTGTTGACGTGGACCTCGAATTCGTACAGCAGGAACTCGACCGGAGACGTCCGGGACAGAGTAGTTTTGCCACTCAACGCAACGAGGACGACAAGGTCGAAATCCTTTCCGGAGTATTCGAAGGAAAATCCCTGGGTACTCCGATAGGTTTCATTATCCGCAACAAGGATGCTCACAGCCAGGACTATGCTGCCATAAAAGATACATTCCGACCATCACATGCTGACTTCACTTATCAGGAGAAGTATGGCATCCGTGATTATCGTGGTGGTGGACGTTCGTCTGCACGCGAGACAGCCTGCTGGGTTGTAGGCGGAGCCTTTGCGAGCATGATACTGAAGTCGCTGAATGTACAGATTCATGCAGAAATAGAGAATGTCGAGGAATGGGAGAAGAATGTCTGTGATGCCCGTGCCGACGGTGATACGTTTGGTGGCGTCATAAAATGTACGGTCAAGCAATGTCCTGTAGGATTAGGTGAGCCTGTATTCAACAAACTCCATGCCGCACTTGGAGCTGCAATGCTCTCCATCAATGCCGTGAAGGGATTTGAATATGGCGAAGGATTCAGGGCTTCTACGATGCGTGGTTCGGAGCATAACGACTACTTCACCGAAAAGGATGGACAGATATCAACCATCACCAATCATAGCGGAGGAATACAGGGCGGAATAAGCAATGGAGAAGACATCAACTTCAGAGTGGCATTCAAGCCGATTGCTACACTCCCCCGTGAGCACAAGGGCCGCCATGATTCAAGTCCTGTAGCCAGAGCAGTACCAATTGTAGAGGCAATGACGGCGCTGGTGCTGGCAGACTTCTACCTGCTCAACAGAACAGCAAGACTATAAGCAAAGAATTCAAGACTCATAATTCAGAAATAAAGTTCCATTAACTATCAACCATAAAAGCAGTGTCAGTAAATCGTGTTACATTAGTTGGATATGTCGGTCAGGAACCTGTCATCAGGTGGCTTGACACGGGTATGTGCGTTGCATCTGTCAGTCTTGGTACAAAAGAGAGGGCATACACGCTCCAGAATGGTACCCAGGTGCCGGAGCGTACTGAATGGCATAATGTGATATTCTGGAACAAACAGGCAGAACTGATAGAGAGTTATGTTCACAAAGGTGACAAGCTGTTTGTGGAAGGAAAGATACAGTCACGCACATACGATGATAAGAAAGGAGTCAATCACCGTGTTGTGGAGATCATGGCCCACACACTGGAATTCCTCTCCGGCCGTGGAGTCAGCGAGGAAGGATAGAACTTAGGATTGAGAGTTTAGGGAATAATAGATAATAACATATATGAACAAACCTGTATTCATTGCTGGTCCGTGTGTTATTGAGACCAAGGAAGTTCTCGAGGCAGTCGCTGAGGAACTTGTAAGGCTTAACACGAAATATGGACTCGACATAATCTTCAAGGCATCTTTTGATAAGGCCAACCGTACATCGATATCATCATATCGTGGACCTGGACTTGAGAAAGGTCTGCAGATGCTTGCTGATATAAAGAATAAGTATGGGCTGAAGATTCTCACGGACATACATGAGGCATATCAGGCAGAACCCGTAGGCAAGGTCGTCGATGTCATTCAGATTCCTGCGTTCCTTTGCCGGCAGACCGACCTGCTCGTCGCGGCAGCACAGACAGGGAAGATTGTCAACATAAAGAAGGCTCAGTTTCTCAGTGGCGACGACATGAAGTATCCTGTCGAGAAAGTACGCCAGACTCAGGGTGACGATTCACGTGTGTGGCTGACGGAGAGAGGAAATATATACGGGTACAACAACCTCGTCGTCGATTTCCGCAATCTTCCACTGATGCATCAATATACAGATACAGTCATCATGGACTGCACTCACAGTGTTCAGCGTCCAGGTGCTGCAGGTGGTAAGACTGGTGGAAACCGCGAATTTATTCCTTCCATGGCCTATGCAGCAAAGGCATTCGGTGCTGATGGATATTTCTTTGAGGTACATCCAAGTCCGGACGAAGCTCTGAGTGATGCTCCGAACACACTTGCTCTCAGTGACCTTGAAGGAATCATCGAACGACTGTTGAAGGATTAGGGGTTGGGAATGAAAATAAGGCTACGAGCCAAAAGCAAACATAGAATAATTAGTTATGGTAAGTATAAAAGAAATAGCCACTCAATGTCTGCAAGATGAAGCCAACGCTATAATGCGACTTATCCCACAGATGAATGAAACATTCGAGCAGGCTGTCAACACATTATATAATTGTAAGGGACATATAATAGTATCAGGCGTAGGAAAGTCCGGACATATCGGTGCCAAACTCGCTGCAACATTTTCCAGTACAGGAACACCGGCTTTCTATATAAATCCACTCGATGCACTTCATGGTGACCTTGGAATGATTACAAAGGACGATGTTGCACTGCTTATCTCCAACTCAGGCAATTCCGATGACCTGTTGAAGATAGTATCGTTCCTTGAGGAAGACAAGATTCCTATCGTGTCGCTTACTGGCAACAAGGACTCTCTGCTTGCAAGGCATTCGGATTTCTGCATACCAGTTGCCGTTGACCACGAAGCCTGTCCGTTGAATCTCGCACCTACATCCTCGACTACAGCAACGCTGGCAATGGGTGATGCCATTGCCTGTGCCTTGATGGAAATGCGTAAGTTCAAGTCGAAGGATTTCGCTAAGTTCCATCCGGCAGGCTCACTCGGCAAGAAACTCATTACTGCAGTCAAGGACGTGATGTACACAGAAAATCTGCCGATTATTCCGCCTGACATGAAACTCTCTGATGCCATTATCCAGATAAGCAAGGGACAGATTGGTACAGGTGTTGTCATGGACGACGAGAAGATACTGGGAATCATCACAGACGGAGATATCCGTAGGGCTGTGGAAGGTGCCAGGGAGAACTTCTTCAATGTGAATGTTTCGGAAGTCATGACCACCAACCCTAAGACTGTCTGTTCTAATGCGAAACTGACAGAGATACAGGAAATATTCAGGAAATATATGATCCACACACTTCTTGTCGTTGATCGTTCGAAACACCTTCTGGGAATTGTTGACTATTTCTCAATAATGAACTAACATGATAGAATACGTAAAAGGCCAGATAGATGAAATCACGCCGGCAAGTGCAGTGATTGATTGCAGTGGAGTAGGGTACTTTCTCAATATTACCCTCAACACATACACAGCATTACAGGGAAAGAAAGAAGCAAAGTTGTATGTATATGAAGCCATAAGGGAAGATGCATACATCCTTTTCGGGTTCGCCACAAAGGACGAACGTCAGTTCTTCATTCAGCTTCTCACCGTTTCCGGAGTGGGTGGAAACACAGCAAGGATGATTCTGTCTGCATTCTCTCCGTCAGAACTATGCAATATCATTGTATCAGGTAACGACAAGTTGCTGACGACAGTGAAAGGACTGGGAAAGAAGACTGCCCAGAAGATTATCGTAGAGCTGAAGGACAAGGTCGATGGCTATGAATTCTCCGGTTCACAGTCCTCACCAGTTGCAGTGCAGCAACCAGCATTCAATTCTGAGGTTTACGACGAGGCTGTGAATGCACTCAAGATGCTTGGGTTCGGTGCCGCTGCGGTCGTTAAGGTCGTGAAGTCAATCCTCACCGACGAGCCGGACGCTCATGTAGAGACTGTCATCAAGAAATCGCTAAAATTACTCTAAGCCCAAAACTTTGGCTTTTGGCCGTTAGCCATTAGCCATTGGCCTTTCTTTGAGAATTGTTAACTGATAATTCATTGTTAACTGATAATTCATTGTTAACTGATAATTCATTGTTTCTTCACAAGTTCAGGCGAGCAAGCTCGGAGTCCTGTTAACTGATAACTGTTAACTAAAATTATACCTGTATTTCCCGTCAGTAATATCTTCAATGGAATAGTCCTTGAACACGATTGTGTATTCAAGGCCATTATATGTTGTCTCTTCATAAAGGAGACCGATATGTCCGTTACTCATGAGTGTGAAGGTCGAGTATGCTGATGGGAGGGTAGTGGACTTGTGGAGTCCTGTCCAGTTTGAAGCAAATACTTCTGGA
>CALELI010000168.1 GCA_937902455.1 uncultured Prevotellaceae bacterium
CGGATTAAATGATTAATGGTTTTTTAAAAAATTATTTTTTGAAAGTTTCATATAGAGAATTTGTGATTAATTCATCATCAATTTCATCTTTATATGCAGAATTTTCTGCCAAATCTTTAATTATTGATTTACAAAACTCTTTAATTCTTTCATAATGTTTAGAGTTATCTTTATCGCCTTCTTTTAATTTGATTAATGAATATATTAAATCTTCTTGCATATCCTTTAACAATATCATCCAATGTTAAAAAATGAATTGGTGGAATATCAGATATTTCCATTGGAAACGTAGTTGGTTCGAATATATTCAATGTCCTTCTTATCCAATGCCACAGGTCTTCGAATGCCCATCGTATGCTACGCCATAAATGTGATTCGTGGGCAAGGCATAACAACAGGATGATGCAGATGATGAGCAGTACACCGATGATGATGCAAAAGGTGATGAATTCGATTTCATCCCCCATCAGTTGTTCGCCATCAAACCATTTGCCGAACACTCTGCTGATGTCTTGAATGAGTTCCATGTGTGGATGCTATTTGCGTTGATAATTCGTTCTTGAGATTTCGGTGCAAATGTAGCGAATTATAGCCTACACACGGGTAATATTCAGTACGCATTTAGTACGCATTTTCGATTTGCGTACTAAAAAACAGTTTGCAAATAGTTTGCAAACCAAAGGTATATACCTTAGAATGTGTAAGTTGTGGATTTGCGCAAAAAGATGAGGACAAATAACTGCGAAATGTTATTTGCCCTCATGATAATATGTGTAATATGTATGCGAATAGCGGCTACAGAGACAAGATAAAGTCGTCCCAATCCCGACTTCCTCCTTTCTTTCCAAAGACTTTTTCATAAAGACGGCTCCTGATGCTCGTAATCGAACTTCGTGACTTGCAAAGGAGAATAGCCATGTCGGCAGGAGCAAACCTCGCCCTGATAAGGAGGCATAAACGAAACTCCAAATCTGAGACTTTGCGAAGAGAATAGAATTTGCTGTAGAAATTGGGCGAGATGGTCTTGACCGCCAACTCGAACTCATTCCATTCGTTGGATTTTACCGATTCGCCAGTTTGTGCTTTCCTCCTCAACGTCTGGCATATCTCGGAATGGGCGTATGCTTCTTCTTCATGTTTTGAGTTCGTGATGGCTACTTCCTGTGGGCCAGGAATGGTCTCGGGCTCCTCTTCTGCCTGGTCGCTGTCTTTGCGAGGCTCGGTATGGCCTGTCTGCGAGGAAAGACTTTCTAACTGCTTATATACTTTGTTTAATTTTCTTTTGTGAAATAGCCTTGATACAAGTATCACAATAAAGACCACAATAATGCTTACGATAACGATAGAGGTCTTCTCTCCCTTAAACTTTTTTTCAGCCTCCTCTCTGTCATGCTGATTCGCAATGTTCAGGATTGGCTCCACGAGCTTGTCCTGCGAACAAACCGAATCCGTATGATGGTAGAGCTTCATGTATTTGTAGGCAGAGTCTGTCTGTGCCTGCTGGTCGTAGTAGTCGGTCAGAAACTTATACAGGATGAGTTTTGCTACATCGTGGTGACCGCGCTCCACTTCATGCTGATAAAGATATGCGGAATCCAGGCTGCCCTGCAAATAGTATGCCTGCGCCAACAGGGTGTAGGTGACGAGTGAATCGCGACTCTGCATGTTGTACTTCTTGGACAACTGCAGAGTGCCCAGAATGTCGCTATCTGCGCTTTGAGCAATGGAGGACTGCAAGACTGCCAGATTGTTGTAGATGATAGCCACCATCTGCGAATCCAGCACGCTCTCATAGCTTAGTGGCTTTGAGGCATAGTAAAGGGCAGAGTCGAGTTCACCCATCGTGTGATGATAAGCAGAAATGTGACTATATGCATTGACAATGGCTTTGTCATCATGCATCATATAGGCATAATCCAACACTTTGTAGAAATGAGATCTCGACTGACTGGCAAGTCCGGATACTATATAGATGAAACCCATGTAATCTTCTACCACAGCACGCCAATAGGGAGTTATCTCTTCAGTCATCTTGTTACCATCTTGAGCATTCAGTTCATGGCTGAGGGCGTAAAAAGCATCAAAGGCTTTCTCTGTCTCACCCGTTTTGTATAGGTAGGTGGCTTGCAGGATTCTTTTCATCATGTCCTGCCTGCTGCCGGGAGACGTCTCTATCTGAGACAACACCTCGTCAATCGAATCGTTGATGGCGCGGTGCTCGATGTAATACTCC
>CALELI010000169.1 GCA_937902455.1 uncultured Prevotellaceae bacterium
GGCTTGTTGAGGAGCGCGAACATATTCTTCTTGTAACCCTCCACTCCTGGCTGGTTGAACGGATTGACGTCGATGAGCAATCCACTCACTCCACAGCCTTTCTCGAAGAAGTAGATGAGCTGTCCGAGGTTGTAGGCGTCAAGTTTAGGAATTGTGATACGAATATTAGGCACGCCACCATCTACATGAGCGAGTTGAGTTCCCAGTTCTGCCATGTGATTCACCTCGTCGATGTGCTTTCCTGCAAGGAAGTTCAGTCCGTCGAGATTTTCCTCGTCAGCAGGAACTGCAAGGCTGGAGTTAGGTGCATCGACACTTATCACTGTCTCGAAGATTGTCCTCTCGCCGTCCTGAATCCACTGTCCCATGGAATGGAGGTCAGTTGAGAAGTCAACGCTTGCAGGGAATATTCCCTTTCCGTCCTTACCCTCGCTCTCGCCGTAGAGCTGTTTCCACCATTCGCTTACATAGTGGAGCTTTGGCTGATAGTTCACGAGGATTTCTATCTTCTTTCCGGCAGCATAGAGGGCATTGCGGCATGCGGCATACTGTGCACAAGGGTTTTCGGCAAACGGCACACTGATGTCACATGCCTTCTCCATGTCCTGGGCACCGCGGAGCAGTTCGGCAATGTCGAATCCTGCTACTGCTATCGGAAGAAGTCCTACTGGTGTGAGTACGGAGAACCGTCCACCTACATTGTCCGGAATGACGAAAGTCTTGTATCCTTCCTTGTCGGCAGTAGTACGTGCTGCACCCTTCACGGCATCTGTGACGGCTACGATTACCTTGCGTGCCTCGTCCTTGCCACGCTGGTCCTCACACATCTTCTTGAGCAGACGGAATGTGATGGCTGTCTCTGTCGTCGTGCCACTCTTGCTGATGTTAATCACTCCGAACCGTACTCCCTTGAGATACGAAATCATCTCCGAGAGATAGTCCTCGCTGATGTTGTTGCCTGCGAAGAGGATTCGTGGAACATCTGATGGCTTGAGCCATGAGAAGTTGTCATCGAGAGCTGCTATCACGGCCTTTGCGCCAAGATAGCTGCCACCGATTCCTGCCACTACTACTGCATCGCAGTTCTCCTGAAGCACCTTGGCTGTTGCCTTCACCTCGTCCACGAACTGAGGAGTGATGGAAGAAGGGAGATGAAGCCATCCAAGAAAGTCATTGCCTGCACAAGTACCCTCTTCGAGAGCTTTCTGGGCTGCCATTACGCGAGCCTCATAAGATTCTGTTTCACCTGCAGCAAGAAATTGTGCTGCCTTGTTCAATATTAATTTCATTTTTGGTAAGTATATTTTAAATAGTTAATTCTGAAAATCCTGAGTCCCGTCACGAGTCCTTATCGGAAACTGTCGCCGAGTATCTTGAACTCCACCTCCGGGGATATCTTCTCGTAGAGGATGTTGTACACGGCATCGAGTATTGGCATATTGACATGATGGTGCTTGTTGAGCAGTTTCATGCACTTCGTGCCATAATACCCTTCTGCTATCATCTCCATTTCCAGTTGGGCAGTCTTTACGGAATACCCCTGTCCGAGCATCGTTCCGAAGGTCCTGTTTCTCGAGAATCGTGAGTACATCGTCACCAGCAGGTCACCAAGATAAGCCGAGGTAAAGATGGTGCGGTCTTCTTCCGACTCCACTGTCGAGAGGAAACGATTCATCTCCTGTATGGCATTGGTTACGAGCACTGCCTGGAAGTTGTCGCCGTACTTCAGGCCGTGACTGATTCCGGCAGCAATGGCATAGACATTCTTGAGGACAGAACCGAACTCGATGCCCTCGATGTCCGTACTGACACTCGTCCTGATGGTCTTTCCCGAGAGCATGGTAGCCACAGTCCTCGCATTGTCGAGACTTCTGCAGCCTACCGTGAGGTAGCACATTCTGTCAAGCGCCACTTCCTCTGCGTGCGATGGTCCGCCGATCACACACACGTGTTCCTCCGGAATATGGTAACTCTGCTCGAAATAGCTCGAGATGGTAATATTATCGTCTGGCACGAGTCCCTTTATGGCTGTCACAATCAGTTTCTCCCTCATGCTCACCTTGAGTTTCTTGAGAGTTTCCTTGATGTAAGGCGACGGAGTGACGAAGATGATTGTGTCCGACTCGCTGACAATCTTGTTCAGGTCCGAGGAGAAGTTTATCCTGCTCGTGTCAAAGTGCAAGCCGGTAAGGTATGCCGGATTATGACCGAGACGGCGGAACTCCTCTATTCTGTCGTCACGGTACATGTGCCAGTTTATCGTCTCATTGTGCACAAGGCAGATCTTGGCAATGGCGGTGGCCCAACTGCCACCACCCACGACTGCCACGCGCCCACAATGTGTAAAGTTCATAGTCCTGAGAGTTGAGAGTTTATTCTTCCTTCTCTTCCCCTTCCTCGCTGTTCTGCACGGCCTTTCTTGGCTTCATCTGAGGGAAGAAGAGCACTTCCTGAATCTGTGTCTGACCAGTCATCAGCATCACCAGACGGTCTATGCCTATACCGATACCGCTCGTAGGAGGCATACCATACTGAAGTGCATGGAGGAAGTCCTGGTCGATAATCATAGCCTCGTCGTCACCCTTGTCGGCAAGACGCATCTGTTCCCTGAAACGCTCCTCCTGGTCGATAGGGTCGTTGAGCTCGCTGTAGGCGTTTGCCACCTCCTTGCCGTTGACCATCAGTTCGAAACGCTCCGTGAGCCCTG
Source organism: uncultured Prevotellaceae bacterium (assembly GCA_937902455.1). GTDB lineage: Bacteria > Bacteroidota > Bacteroidia > Bacteroidales > Bacteroidaceae > Colivivens. The sequence continues at coordinate 2,708 of CALELI010000169.1, forward strand.
GCTTGCTGCGGTGCATCTTTGTCAGAGGCGACATTTCCACAGGATAGTCGGTGATGAATGTAGGCTGGATGAACGTACCCTCACAGGTCTCGCCGAAGATCTCGTCAATCAGCTTGCCCTTGCCCATTGATGCATCCACCTCTACCCCGCACTTCTTTGCAACCTCACGGATCTCGTCCTCACTCATTCCGTTGAGGTCATAGCCTGTCTTCTCCTTGATGGCATCGAGGATAGGCAGACGGCGGTAAGGAGCCTTGAAAGAGATGACGTTGCCGCCGATCTCAGCCTCCGGTTTGCCGTTCACAGCCGTACAGATAGTCTCGAGGAGGTTCTCTGTGAACGTCATCATCCAGTTGTAATCCTTGTACTGCACATAGAGTTCCATACAAGTGAATTCCGGATTATGGTTACGGTCCATACCCTCGTTGCGGAAGTTCTTGCCGATTTCGTACACACCCTCGAAACCACCCACGATGAGTCGTTTCAGATACAGTTCGGTAGCGATTCGCATGTAGAGGTCGATGTCGAGGCTGTTGTGGTGAGTGATGAACGGACGCGCACTGGCACCGCCGGCAATACTCTGGAGGATAGGAGTCTCCACCTCGGTATATCCTGCCTCGTCAAGCACCTTTCTCATGGTCTTGATGACCTTCGTGCGCTTCTCGAACGTCTCCTTCACGCCCTCGTTCACGATGAGGTCTACATATCTCTGACGGTATCTCAGTTCTGGGTCTTCGAAGGCATCGTAAGCCACTCCGTCCTTGTACTTCACGATAGGAAGTGGCTTAAGGCTCTTCGACAAGAGAGTGATTTCCTTGGCATGTACGCTGACCTCACCAGTCTGTGTACGGAACACGAATCCCTTCACTCCGATGAAGTCACCGAGGTCGAGGAGTTTCTTATAGACGACATTGTAGAGCGTCTTGTCCTCGTCGGGACAGATGGCATCGCGCTGCACATAGATCTGGATGCGGCCCTTCGAGTCCTGGAGCTCGGCAAAGCCTGCCTTGCCCATGATGCGGCGTCCCATCATACGTCCGGCGATGGTCACCTGACGTGAATTCTCCGCAGTAGGAGTCTCTGTGATGTCGTTGCCCTCTTCGTCCTTGCCGATAACAGGCAGGTCAACGAAGTTCTCACGTATCTCATCACTCCATGCATTCACTGGAAACTCTGCTGCTGGATATGGCTCGATGCCCATATTGCGCAGTTCCCGCAGAC
>CALELI010000170.1 GCA_937902455.1 uncultured Prevotellaceae bacterium
AAGAACCTTGGCCTGTGGACGGTGAAATGGAAAAATGGCGAAATGGAGAATAAATGGTAAATTGTAAATGGTAAATGGTAAATTTGTAAATGGTAAATGAACACATGAACATAAGAAAGAACATAGGTGCATATCTGAATGTTGTGGGGATGGAACTTCACAACATGGTCACATATCCAGTCTATTTGTTCTGCATGGTCATTCTGCCTGTGTTCCTCATATTCTTCTTTACCAACATCATGCACGAGAACCTGCCGCAGAATATCCCGGTAGGAATCGTAGACCTCGACAACTCCTCGACTTCCAGGAATCTTATCCGCAGGTTCGACTCATTCTACACCTCAGACATAGTAGCTCACTATCCGAATATCTCTACTGCCAGGAAGGCAATGCAGAATAATGAAATCTACGGATTCATCTACATTCCCAAAGGCATGTCGGACGACCTTGTCGGCAACAGACAGCCGAAGATCTCGTTCTATTACAACAACTCCGTACTCCTTGCAGGTTCACTCGTCTATAAGGAGATGCGAGCCATTGCCACCATGGGATCGGCAGGATACACTCTCGCAAAGATGCAGAAGATGGGATACAGCAACAGGGATATCATGGTCTATCTCCAGCCAATACAGAACGATGTCCATGCACTTGATAATCCGTGGCTGAACTACAATTCCTATCTCAGCAGCATCATTCTTCCAGCATGTATCGCCCTGTTCATCTTTCTCGTGACGGCCTATTCAATCAGTGCCGAGATAAAATTCGCACGTGCAAAGGTCTGGCTGAGAAAAGCAAACGACAATATCCTCATTGCCATATCAGGAAAACTGTTTCCGCAGACATGTATATTCACGGCTGTCATGTGGTTCTATCAGTACTGGCTCTTCATTCACTTAGGATTTCCATGCAACTGCAGTTTCTGGCTCGTGATGCTCCACGGCTACCTCCTTGTACTTGCATCCCAGGGCTTCAGCGTATTCATATTCGGAATCATGCCATCCATGAGAATGTCAATGAGTATATGTGCACTGTTTGCCGTACTGAGCTTCTCGATCACAGGGTTCACATTCCCTGTAGATGCCATGGACCCTTCACTCAGGCTGCTCTCATGGCTCTTCCCTATGAGGAGCTACTTCATGATCTATCAGATAAACGTCCTGCATGGCTATCCTGTGGAATATGCATGGGACTACTATCTTGCACTTTCCGTATTTATCCTCCTGCCGGTACTCGTTCTCTGGCACATCAAGAAAGCACTCAAGGAATTTGAATATTTATCATAAATGAGGAAGAGATATCTCATATTATACGTCCTGCAGGCCATCTACGATACAGGCAAAATCTTTATGGACGAGATAAAAATCGTCTTTAAGGACAGTGGTGTGGTCATATTCTTCTTCGTGGTGCCATTCCTCTACCCACTCCTCTATTCATGGCTCTACAACAACGAGACGGCACGCGACATCCCCGCAGCCGTGATAGATGATTCGCACACCCCGACAAGCCGTGACTTCATCCGCAGACTGGATGCAACGGAAGGGCTTGACATAATGTATCATATAAACAGTCTTGAAGAAGGAAAAGAGCTTATGATGCGCCAGAAGTGCAGGGCATTGATACATCTTCCATCGTCGTTCACCGCAGACATCCTGAACGGACGTCAGGCAACAGTCAGTCTCTATGTCGACATGAGCGGAATGCTTTACTACAAGTCTGCCGTCATGTCTCTCACAAACCTCACAGTGGATATGTGGGAGAAGATTCAGCTGAAGACTCAGACAGGAAACTTCACTGCACGCGATGAGGAACTCAGCGTCCGTCCTCTGACATACGAGGCAGTTCCTATATTCAATCCTGCAGGCGGCTATGGGAGTTTCCTGCTCCCCGCAGTATTGATGCTCATCATCCAGCAGACCCTACTGCTGGGCATAGGACTATCGGCAGGAACAATAAGGGAAAAGAACAAGTACAGTTTGCTCGTGCCGATAATGCAGCACTACAACGGACCTCTGCGAATCGTTTTCGGAAAGGCAATGTGCTATTTCATGGTATATCTGCTGTCTTCGGCATACATTACGATGGTCATACCGAACCTATTCCATTTCATCCAGCTGGCATCGTTCAAGGACATCATTACCATACTCATTCCATACATCCTTGCATGTATCTTCTTCGGGATGACCATCAGCAGTCTCATACGCTACAGGGAAAATGTCATACTGGTAGTAGTATTCGCGTCCGTTCCGTTGCTCTTCCTCAGCGGAGTCTCATGGCCAGGCTCGTCCATCCACGGCACATGGAAGGCCGTGTCCACACTCTTCCCGTCGACATACGGCATCAACGCATTCATCAAGCTTAATTCTCTTGGTGCAGATATATCTGATGTACAACACGAATTCAGATGCTTGTGGATTCAGGCTGGAATATATTTCCTTACGGCATGTCTTGTCTATTGGCGACAGATTTATCTCTCCATACATTTCCGTGGTCTGAACTCATTCCAACGTGCCGAGCGCAGAAGAGGGAGGGGAGAGTTGAGAGTTTAGAGTTGAGAGTTTAAGGGAATTTACCATTTACCATTTACAATTTACAATTTATTTGGCGATTTGGTAATTTGGACATACTTAAAGCTTACAGGAAATGCAAATGGCAAAATGGAGAATAAATGGTAAATGGTAAATGGTAAATAAAAATTATGATTTATAAAAGAATATTAACATCAGGTCTCTGCACCCTGACAGCTCTGGCAATGGCACAGACCGAAAACCATGTTCCACAAGTAGAAAAAACAGAAGACAGTAAATTAACCCTTATTCTCAGTGGAGAAGTGGACGCATCCGTCAGGAACTACACTGGTTCAAGATTCGACACGCCCAACGGACCAGTCAGTGATAATTCGGCAATAGGCAGGATTCCGAGCTTCGATATTGCCTTGAACTATAACTTCTCGCCAAGATGGACAGCCGTTGCAGAGTTGGAATTCGTTAGCGGATGTGGAATTCAGGTTGACGAAATGTCCATCTCTCATGAATTCAACCCTTCCTTCATCATAAAGGGAGGTATGTTCAAGCTCCCAATAGGTCATTGTAATGCTGATTACAAATATTCAGAATACTTCACTACAGGCGACCCTGAAGGTGAATACTCACTCATTCCATGCCCGTTCACAGAGACTGGTATTTCCGTTCTCGGAGAATTTGAACACGGCATCAGTTACCAGGCCAGCATCACTACTGGCATCAATCCGTTGTCAGTTTCACCAAACAGATGGCTGAAGACCGCCTCACAGGGATTTTCACAAGACGAGACATCCTTCTCAGCACCGGCATTGTCAGCACGTCTCGACAACAAACACTTCAAGGGACTCCGTTTTGGGCTTGGCGGATACTTCTGTCCCGACATTGCGCGGAACATGCATTACTACAACAGCTTCAAGGAATTCACTATCGGAAAGACAGGCCACACCTACAGTGTCCCCGTGGCACTCTGGTTTGCCGATGCCGAATACAAGAATGATTATTTCATAGCCCGTGCAAGCTATCTCCAGGGACACATGAATAACAGTTCAAGTCTTGCTGACTATTTCAACACATGCATTGAGAATGCTGTCTACGATGACCTTGACTACGAGCCAGGCACCATCGGCAAGGACATCATCAGTTACATGGGAGAAATCGGCTTCAACATCAGGAACTGCCTCTATCCCGACAAGAAGAACTGGCCAGATCTCATGCCATTCGTCCACTACGAATGTTACGACCCGCAGATGAAGGTTGCCGAAGAAACGATATCCCTGCGAGAAGAGTGCAGCAAGGTACAGACATGGAGTTTCGGTATGAACTGGAAACCAATCGACGAGATTGTCCTTAAGTTCAACTACACCACACGCCGTCTTGGTCACGGAACTACAGGCAACATGCAAGAACTCAACCTCGGCATGGCATACGATGTCAGCATATTCTGAGAATAGTTTAAAGTTTAGAGTTTAGAGGTGAGAGTTTAGAGGTGAAATAGGTAAAAGCCTTGATAATTGTTAACTTATAATTCATTGTTAACTGATAACTGATAACTGTTAACTAATAAAATGAAACTATCCGAATTAAATACAGGTCAGAGCGGCGTCATCGTAAAAGTCTACGGTCACGGCGGATTCCGTAAGCGCATCGTGGAGATGGGCTTCATCAGGGGCACCCTCGTGGAATCCGTACTCAACGCCCCTCAAGGCGACCCCGTAAAATACAAACTGATGGACTACGAAGTCAGTCTTCGCCGCGCGGAGGCAGACCTTGTGGAAATCGTCAGCAAGGAGGAAGCCGAGGAATGGTACAGGAACAACCCTACCGAAGACATCGGCAATTCGGAGATACTCTATTCAGAAGACTCCTCGCGCCTGCTTCGCAGCATTGCCGAGAAAAAGAGCAAGACAATCAACGTCGCATTTGTCGGCAATCCAAACTGCGGCAAGACATCACTCTTCAACATAGCAGGCAATGCCCATGAGCATGTCGGCAACTATTCTGGAGTGACAGTAGATGCAAAGAAGGGAGGACTCGACTTCGAAGGATACCATTTCAATATCATCGACCTCCCAGGTACCTATTCCCTGACGGCCTATACACCAGAGGAACTGTACGTCCGCAAATACATCATCGAACAGACACCCGACGTCATCATCAACGTAGTCGACACCAGCAACCTCGAGCGCAACCTCTATCTCACGGCCCAGCTCATCGACATGGACGTGCCGATGGTGATGGCACTCAACATGTACGACGAATTCCGTGAGACACACAACGAACTCGACATCCCTCAGCTTGGCAAGCTGCTCGGAGTTCCGGCCATACCGACTGTAGGACGTTCCGGCGAAGGTGTGGAAACACTGCTCCACAACATCATCGAGATTTACGAAGGACGGCAGACCATCTTCCGCCATATCCACATCAATCACGGCAAGATCATCGAGGAAGCCATCGAGAAAGTGGAACAGCCAATCCGCAAGAACCCTGAACCCCACCAGAACTACTCCGGACGATTCCTTGCCATCAAGCTCCTCGAAAACGACAGTCAGGTCGAGGCCATAATCCGCCAGTTGCCAAACGCTGACGAAATACTACAAGTCCGCAACCAGTGTCAGCACACCATTCAGGAGGAATACAAGGAAGAATCCGAGAATGCCATCACCGATGCCAAGTACGGATTCGTGCAGGGAGCACTCAAGGAATGTCTCGTACGGAAATACCGCAGGACACCAAGCCGCGTACTCACCAAGCGTATTGATGCCGTTGTGACAAACCGCTGGTGCAGCCACATCATATTCCTACTGTTCATGTACATTATGTTCTACTGTACATTTGCCTTAGGACAATACCCAATGGACTGGATAGATGCCGGCGTGAAATGGCTTGGCAATGCCGTCAGTCAGGTCATGGACGACGGACCACTGAAGGACCTCATTGTCGATGGAATAATCACAGGAGTCGGAGGAGTCATCATCTTCCTCCCAAATATTCTCATACTCTATACCTTCATATCATGGATGGAAGACAGCGGCTATATGGCCCGCGTAGCCTTCATCATGGACAACATCATGCACCGGATGGGGCTCCACGGCAAGTCTTTCATTCCGATGATAATGGGATTCGGATGCAGCATACCAGCCATCATGGCGACACGCACCATCGAGGACCGCAAGTCACGCCTCATCACCATGCTCATCATCCCACTCATGTCATGCTCCGCACGTCTGCCTGTCTACATCATTATCATCACAGCCTTCTTCCCACACCATCAGGCACTCATGCTCTTCACCCTCTACCTCCTCGGCATCGTCATGAGCATCCTCATGGCAAAGTTCTTCAGCCGGTTCATAGTCAGAGGAGAGTCGAGCCCGTTCGTCATGGAACTACCACCCTACCGACTCCCGTCAGCACGCTCAGTCGTACGCCACACATGGGAGAAAGGCCGTCAGTACCTTCGTAAGATGGGTACGACCATTCTTGCCGCCAGCATCATCATCTGGGCACTCAGCTATTTCCCGCACCACGACGGACTCACCACCACCCAGCAGATGGAGCAAAGTTATATCGGGCAGATAGGTCAGGTAATCGAACCAGCCATCCGATCCTGCGGACTCACATGGAAGGAAGGAGTCAGCATCCTCACCGGAGTCGGAGCGAAAGAGATAGTGGCATCCACCATGAGCATACTCTACGGAGGCGACTCATTCACCGGCATGACCACCCTCTCAGCCTTCGCATTCCTCGTATTCGTACTACTCTACATGCCATGCATAGCCACATGCATCACCATACGACACGAATCCGGCAAATGGCGCTGGGCACTCTTCACAGCCCTCTACACCACCCTACTTGCATGGCTCACCGCCACACTCGTCTTCCAGATAGGAGAAGTGCTGGCTTTGCCAGAGTGAAAAGTGAATAGTGAATAGTGAAAAGTAGTGCAAGGCGAATGCAGTGC